>NZ_CP031320.1:6322286-6623826 GCF_003355155.1 Streptomyces armeniacus
GTGCACGTCGCGAGGGTATTCGACGTACTCGACGAGCTTGTTGTCCGGCGAGGTGCCGGAGAACACCAGCCCGGCCTTCTTCTCCAGCTCGGAGCGGTACGCGTTGTTGACCTCGTAGCGGTGCCGGTGCCGCTCCTCGACGTACTGCTCGCCGCCGTACACGTCGCGCACGATCGAGCCCTCGGCGAGCTTCGCCGGGTACAGGCCGAGCCGCATCGAGCCGCCCATGTCGCCCTCGCCCGCGACGATGTCGAGCTGCTCCTCCATGGTGGAGATCACCGGGTCCTCGGCGGCCTGGTCGAACTCGGTCGAGTTCGCTCCGCCGATGCCCGCGAGGTTGCGGGCGGCCTCGATGACGATGCACTGGAGGCCCAGGCAGAGGCCGAGCAGCGGGATGCCGTTCTCACGCGCGTACGTGATGGCGGACAGCTTGCCGTCCACGCCGCGCTCGCCGAAGCCGCCGGGGATGCAGACGGCGTCGGCGCCCGCGAGCTGCTTCTCGGCGCCGGCCGGGGTGCGGCAGTCGTCGGAGGTGACCCACTTGATGGTGGCGCGCGCGTTGTTCGCGAAGCCGCCCGCCCTGATCGCCTCGGTCACCGAGAGGTACGCGTCGGGCAGGTCGATGTACTTGCCGACGAGCGCGACCGTGACGTCGTGGTCCGGCTGGTGCACCCGGCGCAGCAGGTCGTCCCACTGGGTCCAGTCGACGTCGCGGAAGGGCAGGTCGAGGCGGCGCACCACGTACGCGTCGAGGCCCTCGCCGTGCAGCACCTTGGGGATGTCGTAGATGGACTTGGCGTCGATGGCGGCGACCACGGCGGCCTCGTCCACGTCGCACATGAGGGAGATCTTGTGCTTGATGGACACCGGCACCTCGCGGTCGGCGCGGAGCACGATCGCGTCGGGCTGGATGCCGATGTTGCGGAGGGCGGCCACCGAGTGCTGGGTGGGCTTGGTCTTCAGCTCGCCGGACGGGCCGATGTAGGGCAGCAGGGAGATGTGCACGACGAAGACGTTGTCGCGGCCGACCTCGTGCCGCGTCTGCCGTACGGCCTCCAGGAAGGGCAGCGACTCGATGTCCCCGACGGTGCCGCCGACCTCGGTGATCACCACGTCGACGTCGTCGGTGGCCATGCGGCGGACGCGGTGCTTGATCTCGTTGGTGATGTGCGGGATGACCTGCACGGTGTCGCCGAGGTAGTCGCCGCGGCGCTCCTTGGCGATGACGGAGGAGTAGACCTGGCCGGTGGTGACGTTCGCGGAGCCGTCGAGGTTGACGTCGAGGAAGCGTTCGTAGTGCCCGATGTCCAGGTCGGTTTCGGCGCCGTCGTCGGTGACGAAGACCTCGCCGTGCTGGAAGGGGTTCATGGTGCCCGGGTCCACGTTCAGATACGGGTCGAGCTTCTGCATCGTGACGCGCAGGCCGCGCGCCTTGAGCAGGGCGCCCAGGCTGGAGGCCGTGAGCCCCTTGCCGAGGGAGGAGGCGACACCGCCCGTGACGAAGAGGTGCTTGGTCGTGGAGGACGACGACGTTCGGATCGGCATGGCCAAAGCGGGGCTCCCGTGGGTCGCGAGGTGAGGTGCGCACCGGCAGCCCGGGGCGTTGCTCGGAGGTGCCGTCGCTGCGGTCGGGGGGCTGCCGTTTCGACATCGGCGGACGGAGACCGCTTGCCCCACCGGTCCACGGGCCACCAGGCTATCAGCGATGGTGGGTGCACGTACCCGGGCGTATCGCCGCGAGCCGCGGTGCTCGCGCGGAACCGGTCGGCCGCAGAAGCCGTCCAGCGAAACACGACGTATCGTGCACGGATACGCCGACGGGCAGGGTTAGGTTTCGGGCGTCCCACGGGGGGCGTAGCCGCAGGTTTGAGTGGAGATACACGTGGCTGGGCGCATCGAGGATTACGCACTGATCGGGGACATGCAGACCGCTGCCCTGATCTGCCGGGACGGCACCGCTGACTGGCTCTGCCTCCCCCGGTTCGACTCCCATGCCGTTTTCGCGGGGCTGCTGGGCACCGAGGAGCACGGCTTCTGGCGGATCGGGCCCGCGCACGCGACGGGTGGCGAGCCTCCCCCGGCAGACCGCAGGCGGTACCGCGGGGACTCCCTTGTGCTGGAATCGGAATGGGACACTCCGCGGGGCACCGTCCGTGTGATTGATTTCATGCCGCCCCGCGGCAGCGACGCCCCGCAGCTCGTACGGATCGTGGAGGGCGTCAGCGGCCGGGTGCCGATGCGCTCGGCGCTGCGGATGCGGTTCTCGTACGGCTGGGTCGTGCCGTGGGTGCACAAGGTCGACCAGCGCACGGTCGCGGTGGCCGGGCCGGACTCGGTCTGGGTGGACACCGAGGCCGAGACGTACGGCAAGGACCTCACCACGTACTCCGACTTCACCGTCGCCCCCGGCGACCGGATCGCCCTCACCATCAGCTGGCAGCCCTCGCACAAGGAGCCGCCGCCGGTGCCGGACGCCGAGGCGGCGCTGACCCTCACCGAGGACTTCTGGCGCGAGTGGGTCGAGCACTGCACGTACCACGGGCCGTACCGCGAGGCCGTCGTACGGTCCCTGATCACCCTCAAGGCGCTGACGTACGCGCCGACCGGCGGCATCGTCGCCGCCCCCACCACCTCGCTGCCCGAGGAGATCGGCGGCTCCCGGAACTGGGACTACCGCTTCACCTGGCTGCGGGACGCCGCGATCACCCTCTCCTCGCTGCTGCGCACCGGCTACCACGAGGAGGCGCGCGCCTGGCGCGAGTGGCTGCTGCGTGCGGTGGCGGGCGACCCGGAGCACCTGCAGATCATGTACGGCATCGCGGGCGAACGGGACCTCGGCGAGCGCGACCTGCTCTGGCTGCCGGGCTACGAGGGCTCCACCCCGGTCCGTATCGGCAACGGCGCCGCCGGGCAGCTCCAGCTCGACGTCTACGGCGAGGTCACCGAGGCGCTGCACCTCGCCCACATGACCGGGCTCGCGCGGAACGACTACGCCTCGCTCCTCCAGGTGAAGCTGATCAGCTACATGGAGAAGCACTGGGACGAGCCCGACGAGGGCATCTGGGAGGTGCGCGGCCCGCGCCGGCACTTCGTGCATTCCAAGGTGATGGCGTGGGTGGCCGTCGACCGTACGGTCAAGCTGATCGAGTCCGGCGAGGTCGACGGGCCGCTGGAGCGGTGGCAGAAGCTGCGCGACGAGATCCACCGCAGCGTGTGCGAGAAGGGTTACGACAAGGAGCGGAACACCTTCACTCAGTCCTACGGCTCCAAGGAGCTGGACGCTTCCCTGCTGCTGATCCCGCAGATGGGCTTCCTGCCGCCGGACGACAAGCGCGTCATCGGCACGGTGGAGGCCATTCAGCGGGAGCTGTCGACGCCGGACGGGTTCGTGCTGCGCTACCCGACGGCGGGCGAGGAACAGGGCGTTGACGGACTCGAGGGCGACGAGGGCGCGTTCCTGGCCTGCTCGTTCTGGCTCGCCGACGACCTGGCGATGATCGGCCGGGTCGACGACGCGCGGAAGCTGTTCGAGAAGCTGCTGTCGCTCCGCAACGACCTCGGGCTGCTCGCGGAGGAGTGGGACCCGCGGCTGCAGCGCCAAGTGGGGAACTTCCCGCAGGCGTTCAGCCACGTGCCGCTGATCGACACGGCGCTCCGGCTGACGACCTCGGGCGCGTACGGGGGCTGAACCGCCGGTTCCACGGCCCTGAGCACGGGAGCCGGCTGCCGGGAGGGACCTCATGTCGGGCGTTGTCGTCGTCGGTGCGGGAATCGTCGGCTCCTCCGTGGCCTACCACTTGGCGCGCCGGGGCGTCCCGGTCACCCTGCTGGAGCGGGGGCCCGCGCCGGCCACCGGGGTCACGGGAAACTCCTTCGCCTGGATCGGCGGCGCGGGAGGCGACTGGCCCGGTGGAGCGCAGGACCTCCGCGAGTACGTCCTGGCGGACCACCGGCGCCTGGAGGGCGAACTCCCCCACGTCAGCGTCCGTTGGACCGGCTCGCTGTCCTGGTCCGGCACCAGGGCCGAGGACTCGGCTCCGCTCCCGGGCCGGTTCCGCGTCGGGCCCGGTGACATCGCGGCCCTGGAGCCCAACCTCCGGCACCCACCGGACGAGGCCACCCACATCCCGAGCGACGCGGGCGTCGACCCGGCGGCGTTGACCCGCGCACTCGTGGCAGCCGCCCGCACCCACGGAGCCACCGTGCTCCACGGAACCGCGGTCACTTCCCTGCAGATGGCCAACGGGCGCGTCGAGGGAGTGCTGACCCCGGCCGCGCTCCACGCCGCCGGCACCGTCGTACTCACGGCCGGAACGGATGTCCCCCGGCTCTGCGAGCCGCTGGACGCCGACCTGGCCGTCGCCGCCTCTCCGGCCACCCTCGCACGGGTCACGGCACCGCCCGGCCTGGTCAAGACCATCGTGGCCACCCCCGGCTTCGAGGTCCGGGAGGTACGGGACGGCGAACTCCTGCTGGTCGTGCCGCACGCCGACGGCACAGCGGCGGCGTCGGCGCAGGCCGCCCGGGACGCGCTCCAGCGCCTGAAGGCGGCATTCCGCGGCAGCGGCCGGTGCCGCCTGGTGGACTGGCGCACCGGCAGCCGCCCGATGCCCGCGCACGGGCCCCTCATCGGCCACGTGACACCCGACCGGTCCGTCTACGTCGCGGTCATGCACTCCGCCGTCACCCTGGCGCCCACCGTCGGACGGCTCGTCGCGGACGAACTCGTGACCGGCAGGCCGGCCCCCGAGCTGCGGCGTTGCCGCCCGCGCGCCCACTGACACCGCAGGCCGGGCGGCAGAGGGAGGACCGGGCGGCAGGGGGCCGTACGCGCGGGCGCGGGACGTACAGCGGCGTGTGGGTGCCGCCGTACGCCCCGCTCATGGTGCCCCCGCACACGCCTTACTCCATCGGGTCCAGCGTCAGCGTGAACTCCGTCGGAGCGCCGTCCTCGATGTACGCGGCGAAGCCCGCCACGTCGTCGAAGGCGAAGCCGTACGCCTTGCCGTCCTCGTTGATCTCGTGCATGACCTTGACGTACTCGTGCACCGCGTCGCCCTGGTAGAACTGGCTCGGGTCGTCGGTGGGCTGGTTCGCCAGGGCCGCCAGGGTCGTGCGGTTCAGCGCGGCGCCGATGATGGCCGCGACCGGCCCGCCGAGCTGGTCGTTCGGGGCGGCCAGGGCGCCGTCGCAGAACAGCACGTCACGGGTGCTCGGCTTCTCGATGGTGACCTCACCGGGGCCCGTGAAGCCGAGCGTGTTGCCGCTCACCCGGCCCTTGAACTCGCCCTGGTTGGTGGTGACGGTCAGGTCCTTCGAGGAGTAGACGCTCCACACCTCGTCGATGTACGCGTCGAGGTAGTCGCTCGGGAACTTGCCCTGGTCGATGCCGTGGCTCGGCGCGATGATGCGCTTGTCCTCGACGATCAGGTCGCCGAACGCGCCGCCCGCCAGCGCCTCGAACGCCTTCCCGCGGCCGCCCGCCTTGAGCTTGCCGGCCGTCTGCTCCTTCTGGCCCTTGAGGGTGATCGAGAGCGGCACGCTGAACATGTCCACCGCGGTGGTGTTGCAGTACATGCCCGAGTCCTTGAACGTGAACTCGGCGCAGTCGTGCAGCACCGGGAAGTTCGGGTCCGACTCGACCCAGCCCGCGGGGTAGGCGAGCGCCGCCTTGCCGTTGCCGTCCTCGACCGCCTTGAACTTCAGCTTGTCGCCGAGCCCGGTGTAGATCCGGCCGCCGTCCATGTACGGCAGCTGGAGGCTGCCGGCGTCGGACAGCGGTATCGCGTAGTCGGTGAAGCCGTCCTCGCCGTTGTCGCCGATCTCGACGGGCTTCGCCTCACCCTCGGGCGTCAGCCGTACGCGCTGGCCGTCCACCTCACCGAGGATGTAGAGGAAGATCGAGGCATCGTCGAACGCGCCCGAGTTGTTCACGACCTTCAGCGGAAGCGTCGCCGCCGCGCTGCCGGAACCGCTGTTGGAGCCGCCCATCGCACGGCCGCCGGCCAGTGTGAGTCCGGTGGCCGCCGCCACGGCCGTGGCTCCGCCGAGGAACTTCCTTCGCGAGATCACTTGCCCGTCCCCTCCTTGCTGTTCGCACCCTTGCTCTGCGCGCCCTGTCCGCCCTCTACGGACACGGCGACGTAGTCGACCATCATCGAAGCGCCCGGCTTGGTGGCGTCAGTGGGCGTGGCGTGCCCCGCGACACCGTCCGGGAAGGCACCGCCCATCGCCAGGTTCAGCAGGATGAAGTGACCGTGGTCGGTGGCGTTGGCCCAGGTCTCCGCGTCCATGTCGGCGGACGTGACGGAGTGGTACTCCTTGTCGTCGACGTACCAGCGCAGCGCTTCGGTGTCGCCGGTACGGTCCAGCTCCAGCGCGTAGGTGTGGTACCCGGCCTGGCACGCGGTCTCGGGGCACTCGGTGGAGTTGCCGATGCCCTGGGTCTCGTTGCACGGGCCGCCGGGGTTGACGCCGCAGTGCAGCACGCCCCAGACGGAGTTGATCCCGTTGACGTTCTCCATGATGTCGAACTCGCCGACGCCCGGCCAGTTCCAGTAGTTGCCGCGGTACTCGCCGCCCAGCGTCCAGAAGGCGGGCCAGTAGCCGAGGGCCTCGTCGCCGGTGATGTTCGGCATCTGGATGCTGGCCTCGATGCGCATCTTCCCGCCCTCGGGGGCGGCGAAGTCGGTGCGCTGCGACTCGATACGGCCCGAGGTCCACGTGTCGCCGTTCTTCAGCGCCGTGATCTTCAGATGGCCGTCGCCGTCGAGCTGGAGGTTGTCCGGGTTGTCGGTGTACTCCTGGATCTCGCCGGTGCCCCAGTTGTCCGGGCCGCCGGGGTAGCCGTGGCCCTTGTCGATGATCCAGTCGTCACCGGACGGAAGCGATCCGGCGTCGCCTTCGAAGTCCGAGCGCCAGACCTCTTCCAGCGCGTTGGCGTCCTTGCCGTCCGCACCGGCCTTCGTCTGGGCGGACTGCGAGCTCTTCGAGCTCCCGGAGTCCGACTCGCCGGCGTTCGCGGCGGGCAGGGCGTACGCCCCGAACGCGGTGACCGTGGCAACGGCTGCGAGCAGCCAGCGCCGTCTCATATTTTTCATGCTCATGCCATGCGCTCCAATTGTGGGGGGTGTGAGAGCGCTCTCACGCCATGGCCATGCACAGTGCCGGGAAGGAGGAGTAGCGTCAAGCCCTCTCGACGGAAAAGGAGTTCGATGTGAGCGGTGGCCACGGGTCCCGTCCCACCCTCGAAGCCGTCGCGGCACATGCCGGGGTCTCCCGCGCCACCGTGTCGCGGGTGGTCAACGGGGGTGCGGGGGTGCGGGCAGAGGTCCGTGACAAGGTCCAGCAGTCCGTGGAGGCGCTCGGCTACGTGCCCAACAGCGCCGCCCGCAGTCTCGTCACCCGCCGCACCGGCGCCGTGGCGGTCGTGATCGCCGAGCCGGAGACCCGCGTCTTCTCCGACCCGTTCTTCGCCCAGCAACTGCGCGGCATCAGCCGTGAGTTGTCGGAACGCGACATGCAGCTTCTGCTGCTGCTCCTCGAACAGCGCAAGGACTACGAGCGGATCGGCCGCTACCTCTCCGGCGGACACGTCGACGGCGCCCTGATGTTCTCCCTGCACACAGAGGACCCGCTGCCCGCGATGGCCAACGAGTCCGGGCTGCCCACGGTGTTCGGCGGGCGCCCCGGCTGGCCCGGCGCCGACCGGGAACCGCGCCCGCTGTATGTCGACACCGACAACCGGGGCGGCGCCCGGCAGGCCGTGGAACACCTCCTGGAACGCGGCAGAAGACGCATCGCCGTCATCACCGGCCCCCTCGACCAGACCTCCGCCCTGGACCGGCTGCACGGCTACCGCGACGCGCTCGACGTCATGGAGGCCGACCCGGCACTCGTCGCACACGGCGGCTTCACCGCCGAGGGCGGCGAACGCGCCATGGCCGAACTCCTCGACCGCACCCCCGACCTGGACGCCGTCTTCGCCGGATCCGACCTGATGGCCTCCGGCGCGATCCGTACGCTGCGGGCATACGGCCGCCGGGTGCCGGAGGACGTCGCGGTCGTCGGCTACGACGATCTGGAACCCGCCGCCTGGGCCGACCCGCCGCTCACCACCGTCCGCCAGGACGTGGAGGGCATGGGCCGGATGATGGCCGAACTGCTCATGCGGCGGCTGGGCCTGGCCCCGGAGTCGCGCGGGGCCGACGGGGTGCCGGCGTCGGTGGTGACGTCGGCGCGGCTGGTCGTACGGGCGTCGAGCTGACGCCCGTACGAAGGCTGTTGCGGCAGCGGGGTACGGCGGGCGTGGGTCCGTGACGCCGCTCAGCGCCGCCAGCGCTCTCTCAGCGCGTCAGCAGCTCGTCGTAGACGCTCAGCACGTGCGCCACCGTGTCGTCCTCCGTCGGCAGCCGCGCCGCCCGTGCGCGGCCCGCCGTCGCGAGCGACTCCCGGCGGCCGGGGTCGCGCAGGAGGCCGGTCACGGCTGCGGCGAGCGCGTCGGCGTCCGCGTACGGCACCAGCAGGCCCGCGTCGCCGACCAGTTCGGGCAGTCCGCCGACGGCGGACGCCACCAGGGGCACACCCGCGCGCAGCGCCTCCTGGGCGAGCAGCGAACGCGCCTCCCAACGTGCCGGGAGCAGCGCGATGTCCGCCACCGCCAGCAGGTCGAACGCGTCGTCCCGGCGCCCCAGCAGCCGTACGGGCAACGCCTCCGCGTCGATACGCGCCTGCAGCACGCCGCGGCGCGGCCCCTCCCCCGCGATGGCGAGCAGCGGCGGCGGCTCGAGCCCGCGCCACGCGCGCGCGGCGGTCAGCGCGGTCCCGTGGCCCTGGAGCGGGTCGAGGCGGCCAACCGCGAGCAGCAGCGGGCGGTCGACGGCGCCGATCTCCGCCCGTACCTTGGCCGCCGCGTCCGGATCGGCGGACAGCTGGTCGTACGACCCGGACCGCGGCTCCGGGAACGGCAGCGCCACCGGCGCCAGCCGCGCGTCGCGCGCGCCCCGGCGGCGCGCCAGGTCCACGAGGTCGGTGGTCGCCCCGAGCACGACGCCGGCGGCCCGCGCCACCCGCCGTTCCAGCAGCCGTACGAGGCCGCGGTGCGCGCCGTACGCGTGCTCCCTGGTGTGCCACGTGACGACCAGCGGCACGTGGCGCCGCCGCCGGCCGAGCGCCATCGCGGCGAGCAGCCCGGCGTGCAGACCGTGAGCATGCACGAGGTCGGCGTCGGCGCAGGCGCGGCGGAGCGCGAGGACGGTTTCGGCGTCCGTGTGCAGAGGCCCGGGGAGGGACGCGAGGGCGGCGTTCCGCGGTACGGACGGGGGCTGGGCGGCAGCGCTGTGCGCGGCCGTGTGGCCCACTTCGGCGAGTTGGGCGCCGGCGGCGGTGAACCCGTACGCCTGCTCCGCGCCGTACGGCGCGCACACCGTGACGCGCAGTCCGTGCGCCACCAGGCCCTCCGTGAGCGAACGCACGTGCACACCGGTGCTCGCGCAGGGGATCTCACCGCCGCCCGCCGTGGCCGCCAGGCGGCGCCGGCGGCACGACGTACCCGGCACGAAGGGCGTACCCGGCGCGCCCGGCGCACCCTGTGCGCCGGACAGCACCTGCACTACGTGCACCGGCGCGTGCCCGCGCGGAGGAGGAGGCGGATCGGGGGTACGGCTCACAGCGGGTCGGACTCCGGGGGTAGCGAGATACGGGCGTGCGCCGGGGCGTGATGCGCTGCGCCCAGGATGCCAGTCCGTGACATGGTCGAGACACCGCGTCCCGGCCACGAGTGCGACAGGATGCGGCAGGAGGGGCCGCGCCCCCGTCACGTATCACCCGCGCGAGCGACCCCGGCCCCGCCCGGCCCTGGACAGGCGACCCGTCCCCGTACGGCGTCCCCGTACACACCGTGCACCGTACGGTGCCGAGTCGTGCACCGTACGGTGTCCGCACCGTGCACCGTACGGCAGCGCCCGCGCCGGGACCGGGCGTCACACCCTAACCGCGGCCGGCGGGGGCGGCGCACCCGGCCGCCGGGTGGCGGGTTCGCGTACGGGCGCGGGGAGTTGGGCGGGCTCGGGCCTCCGCCGGTCAGACCGCCGCGCGGGCCGTCGCGAGAAGTTCCTCCGCATGCGCGCGGGCGAGGCTGGAGTCCTCCTGGCCCGCGAGCATCCGGGACAGCTCCCGTACGCGGTCCTCGCCCTCCATGACCTGCACGCCGCTGCGGGTCACCGACCCGTCGTCCGTCTTCTCCACCACCAGGTGCCGGTCCGCGAACGCCGCCACCTGCGGCAGATGCGTCACCACCACCACCTGCGCGGACCTCGCGAGCCGCGCCAGCCGCCGGCCGACCTCGACCGCGGCCTTGCCGCCGACGCCCGCGTCCACCTCGTCGAACAGGTACGTCGGTACCGGGTCCGAACCCGCGAACACCACCTCCACGGCCAGCATCACCCGGGACAGCTCACCGCCCGACGCGCCCTTCGCGATCGGCCGCGCCTGCGCCCCGGGGTGCGGGGCGAGCAGCAGCTCGACCTCGTCCGTACCGTGCGGCCCGAACGCCACTGTGCGGCCGTCCACTTCCAGCCCGCCCGGGTCGTCGCTGCGCCGCAGCTCGAAGGAGACGCGGGCGTGCGGCATGGCGAGTTCGGACAGCTCCTCGGTGACCGCGTCCGCGAACCGCTTCGCCGCGTCCGTACGGGCCTCGGTCAGCTGCTGCGCCAGCGTGGCCAGTTCGGCGCGGAGGGTGTCGCGTTCAGCGGTCAGCTCGCCGATACGGTCGTCGTCACCGGCGAGTTCGGCGAGCCGTACGGCGCCCTGCTCGGCCCAGGACAGCACCGCGCCGATGTCCTCCCCGTACTTCCGCGTGAGCTGCCCGAGCGCCGCACGGCGCTCCTCGACGGCGGCGAGCCGGAGCGGGTCGGCGTCCAGATTGTCGGCGTAGCCCGCGAGTTCGCCCGCCACGTCGGAGAGCAGGATGGACACCTCGCTCAGCCGGTCGGCCAGGGCGGCGAGCGCGGGGTCGTGCGACCGTACGGCCTCCAGCGCCCGGTGCGCGCCCACGACGAGCGTCGACGCGTCCATGGCCTCCGGGCCCGACTGGTCGGCGGGGTCGCCCGCCAGCGCGCTGTGCGCGGTGGTCGCGGCGGAGGCCAGCGCCTCGGCGTGGCCCAGCCGCTCGGCCTCGGCGGCCAGTTCGGCGTCCTCGCCGGGCTGGGGCTCGGCGGCGGCGATCTCGTCGAGGCCGTAGCGGAGCAGATCGGCCTCCTGCGCGCGTTCGCGGGCGAGGGTGGTCAACTCGTCGAGGGTGGCGGTGACCGTACGCAGCCGCTGGTACGCCTTCGAGTACGCCGCGAGCGTGCCGGACACCGCCTCGCCCGCGTACCGGTCCAGCGCCTGCCGCTGCCGCGCCGGGCGCAGCAGCCCCTGCTGGTCCGTCTGCCCGTGCACGGCCACCAGGTCGTCACTCAGCTCCGCCAGCAGCCCCACGGGCGCGGAACGGCCGCCCAGGTGCGCTCGGGAACGGCCCTCCGCCGACACCGTACGGCTGACGAGCAGCGCGCCGTCGTCCAGCTCGGCGCCCGCCTCCTCGGCCCGTACGGCCGCCGGCGAACCCGGCGGCACGACGATCCTCCCCTCGACGACGGCGGCCTTCGACCCGGCCCGTACGAGCGCCGCGTCGGCACGCCCCCCGAGCAGCAGCCCGAGGCTGGTCACGACCATGGTCTTGCCCGCGCCGGTCTCGCCGGTCACCGCGGTGAAGCCGGGCGCGAGCTCGACAACCGCGTCGTCGATCACGCCCAGGGCTCTGATCCGCATCTCCTCCAACACGGATACGACCATACGAGGTTCCCCGCGCAAAGCCACCCCCGGTCTTGCACGGGACCCCTTTCGCGATCCCGCACCCGGCCGCTTGGCGCGCCCACGCCCGGGCTGCCTTTCGGCCCGTGCGGCGCACGGGGCGTGCGGGCCTCAATGCCATCCAGCCCGCCCGGTGCGCTGGAGGGCAGACCTCAGCCAAATCAAGCCCGTCCGGCGATTGAGGACGGCCCCCGGCCACAACGGACCCGCGCGTGGCCACACACGTATCGGACCACCCGCCGACCGGGGGGCCGCTCCGGGCCGTCCTCAAACGCCGGACGGGCTTGGGGGTGCGACGCATGACGACAGCCCCCCGGCCACAACGGGCCCCCGCGTGCCCACGCACCCATCGGACCACCCACCGCCCGGCGGCCGCTCCGGGCCGTCCTCAAACGCCGGACGGGCTTGGGAGGGGTACGCCCAGGCGTATCCGTGCGGGAAGCGGGGGCGCGCGTTACGGCGAGGCGCCGCGCCAGCCGGCTACGGGGAGCGCGAACTTCGCGACCAACCGGTCCGTGAACGACGCGTGATGCAGCCGCGCCAACCGCACCGGCACGGCCCCCCGCCGTACCTCCACCCGCGCCCCCGCCGACAGCTCCACGCTGCGCCGCCCGTCGCACCACAGCACGCCGTGCGGCGTCTGCGGCTGGACCTCCACCGCGAGCACCGAGTCGGGCGCGGTCACCAGCGGCTTGGCGAACAGCGCGTGCGCGCTGATCGGCACCATCAGCAGGGCCTCGACCTCGGGCCACACCACCGGGCCGCCCGCCGAGAAGGCGTACGCGGTCGAGCCGGTGGGCGTCGCGCACACCACGCCGTCGCCGCCGAAGCGGGACACGGGCCGCCCGTCGACCTCGGTCACGACCTCGAGCATCCGTTCGCGCGCGGCCTTCTCGACGGACGCCTCGTTGAGCGCCCAGTCGGTGTGGACGAGCCGCCCGTCGTTCCGTACGAGCACGTCTAGCGTCATGCGCTCCTCGACCTCGTACGCGCGCCGCACCACGCGGTCCACGACCCGGTCCAGGTCGTCGCGTTCGGCCTCGGCGAGGAAGCCGACGCGGCCGAGGTTGACGCCGAGCATCGGTACGCCCGAGGCGCGCGCGAACTCCGCGCCGCGCAGCAGCGTGCCGTCGCCGCCGAGGACGACGAGGAGTTCGCAGCCGTCCAGGACGTCCGGCTTCGCCTCGACGGTCTCCACCGCTTCCGGCAGCGGCAGGTCCGTGGCCTCGTCGCCCAGCACGCGTACGCCGATGCCGCAGCGCAGCAGTCCCTGCACGACCAGCTCGGCGCTGCGGATGGCGGCGGGCCGTCCGGTGTGCGCGAGCAGGAAGACCGTACGGCCCTCGGTCTGTGTCGTCGTCACTTCGGCCCCTCCGCCACAGCTCGGTCGAGATCAGCCGGGTCGAGTTCGGGCGCCCCGGCGCGCAGCCACAGAAAGTATTCGACATTCCCGGAGGGCCCGGGGAGGGGGCTGGCGATCACGCCGAGCACGCCCAGGCCGAGCGCGGCGCCCCGCGCCGCGACCGCGCTCACCGCTTCGGCGCGGAGCGCGGCGCTGCGCACCACGCCGCCGCTGCCGAGCCGTTCGCGGCCCACCTCGAACTGCGGCTTGACCATCAGCACCAGGTCCGCGTCCGGCGCCGAGCACCGCACCAGGGCGGGCAGCACCAGGCCGAGCGGGATGAACGAGAGGTCGCCGACGACCAGCTCCGCGGGCTCGCCGTCGAGGTCTTCGGGGGCCAGCTCCCGTACGTTGGTGCGGTCCCGTACGGTCACGCGCGGGTCGCTGCGCAGCGACCAGGCGAGCTGGCCGTAGCCGACGTCGACGGCCACGACGTGGCCGGCGCCTGCCCGCAGCAGCACGTCCGTAAAGCCCCCGGTGGACGCCCCCGCGTCGAGCGCGCGGCGGCCGGCGACGGCGAGTCCGCGGGGCTGGAACGCGGCCAGCGCACCGGCGAGTTTGTGTCCGCCGCGCGAGACGTAGTCGGGGTCGCTGTCGTCGGCGCGCACGACGACGGCGGCGCTCGTCTCGACCTGGGTGGCGGACTTGGTGGCGGTCGCCCCGCCGACGGTCACGCGGCCCGCGGCGATCAGCTGCCCGGCGTGCTCGCGCGAGCGCGCCAGCTTGCGGCGCACCAGTTCCGCGTCGAGTCGCCTGCGTTGCGGGCGGGTCACTGCCACGTGGGGTTCAGCTCCTGGGGTCGGGCCGGTCGTCGTGCCGGTCGAGCGCGGTCAGCGTGTCGCGCAGGCCGCGGTGCACATCTTCGTACACCTCCAGGTGCCCCGACACGGCGAGGTGGTCCGCGTCCTCCAGCCGCCTCAGCTGCGCGTCCACGGGAGGATGCCCCGTGGGCTCCGTCCCGACGCCGAGGGGGCGGGGGCCATCGAGGACGGAGTCCTCGGCGGTGTCCCCGGCGGTGTCCGCAGCGGAGTCTTCGGCGGCGTCTTCGCCCGGCTCCCCTGCCGTGCCCTCGGCGGCGGCGTCTTCGCCGCGCTCCATGGCGGCGGCGGCGGCGCGGTCGTCCTCCGGCAGTGCGCCGTCCTCCGCCGGACCGCCCTCGGCCACGGCGGCCGGGTACGGCCCGGCGCCCGTCTCCGCGTACTGCTCCGGCTCGGCGCCGTGCATCGGCTCGTTCATGCACCCGACGCTACCCGCTGCCACCGACAGCGCGGGGCGCCGGGACACCGTGCCGAACCCGAGGTCGAGGCCGTACGCGTGTCAGCCCGGACGCGTCACGCGCGTACGCGGGCGCGTGCCGCGGGGATCACCAGCGGGGTGCCGGACTCGGGGTCGTCGATCACGCGGCAGGGCAGCTCGAAGACCTCCTCCACCAGGTCCGCGGTCATCACCTCGGCGGGCTCGCCCTCGGCGACGATCGCGCCGTCGCGCATCGCGATCAGGTGGGTGGCGTACCGCGCGGCGTGGTTGAGGTCGTGCAGTACGGCGACCACCGTACGGCCCGACTCGTGCAGCCCGGCGCACAGGTCGAGGACCTCGATCTGGTGCGCGATGTCGAGGTACGTCGTCGGCTCGTCCAGCAGCAGCAGCGGCGTCTCCTGCGCGAGCGCCATGGCGATCCACACGCGCTGCCGCTGCCCGCCGGAGAGTTCCTCCACGAAGCGGTCGGCCAGGTCGGCGACGCCCGTGGACGTCATCGCCTCGGTGACGATCCGCTCGTCGTCGCGCGACCACTGCCGCAGCAGCCCCTGGTGCGGGTAGCGGCCCCGCGCCACGAGGTCCGCGACGGTGATGCCGTCCGGCGCGATCGACGACTGCGGGAGCAGGCCGAGCGTACGGGCGACCCGCTTCGCGGGCAGGGTGTGGATGTCGGTGCCGTCCAGCAGCACCGTCCCGGCGGCGGGCTTCAGCATCCGGGAGAGGGCGCGGAGGAGGGTGGATTTGCCGCAGGCGTTCGGGCCGACGATCACGGTGAACGACTCGTCGGGGACGGCGACGTCCAGGTTCCGCGCGATGGTGCGCTGGTCGTACGCGAGGGTCAGCCCGCCCCCGCCCAGCCGCGTGCCGGCGCCCGCGCCGGAGCCCTTGCCGGTCACCGTACGGGGCGCAGCTTCGGTCTCCGTACGGGTCGCGGCTTCGGTCTCCGTACGGGACTCGATTCCCGCCCCTGTACGGGACTCGGTTCCCGTCTCCGTACGGGTCTCGGTTTCGGTCGCCGTACGGGTGCCGCTTCCGGCGTCGCCGGAGTGCTCCATCTCCGCGTCCCTCTTCCCGTTCATCCCGCTCTTACGGCTCGTCCCGCTCTTCCCGGTCCCGTTCCGCACCGCGCCAGCCGCCGTCTCAGCCGTGTCCGTCATATCCGCCCCGCCTTGCGCTCCGTGGCCAGCAGCCACACCAGATAGCCGCCGCCCAGCACGCCCGTGATCACGCCCACCGGCAGCTGGTGCCCGCTGAACGCCCGCTGCGCGGCCAGGTCCGCGATCACCAGCAGCGCCGCGCCCGTGCACAGCGAAGGCAGCAGGTTCGGTCCGGGCGCCTTCGTCATCCGCCGTGCCACCTGCGGCGCCGTCAGCGCCACGAAGGCCACCGGCCCGGCCGCCGCCGCGCCGAACGACACCAGCAGCACCGCCGCGGCCAGCACCGTCAGCCGTATCCGCTCCACGGGGACGCCCAGCGCGAACGCCGCGTCGTCCCCCATCTCCAGCATCCGCATCGCCCGTGCGCAGCCGAGCAGGACGACGGGCAGCAGCACCGCCATCGCGATCAGCAGCGGCACCGCGTCGTCCCAGCCGCGGCCGTCCAGGCTGCCGGTCATCCACAGCACGGCGCGGGCGGCCTCGGTGATCTGGGCGCGGGTGAGCAGGTAGCCGTTGACGCCGGTGAGGATGGCCGTGATGCCGATGCCGATGAGCACGAGCCGGTAGCCGTGTACGCCCTGCCGCCAGGCCAGCCCGTAGATCAGCAGCCCGGTGGCCAGGCCGCCGGCCACCGCGCCGCAGGCCAGAGCGAGGCTGCCGCCGCCGAACACCACGATGACGGTGAGCGCGCCGGTGGCGGCGCCGTGCGTGAAGCCGAGGACGTCGGGGCTGCCGAGGGGGTTGCGTACGACGGACTGGAAGACCGCGCCGCCGAGCGCCAGCGCGGCGCCGACCAGCAGGGCGGTGACGACGCGGGGCAGCCGGATGTCGTTGACGATGAACTCGTCGGCCGGGTTGCCCGAGCCGAGCAGCGTGTCGAGCACCTGGCCGGTGGTCATCGGGTAGTCGCCGCTGCCGCTGCCGATCGCGAACACGGAGGCGACGGCGGCGACCACGAGGCAGCCCAGTCCGACGGCGAGCGCGCGTGGCCGGAACGCGACGGAGCGGCCGCCCGCGGTGCGTATGACGCTCATGCCCGCACCACCTTCCGGTGCCGCACGAAGTACAGGAAGAACGGCCCGCCGAGCACCGCCGTCACGATGCCCACCTGGAGTTCGGAGGGGCGCGCGAGCACCCGCCCGAGCACGTCGGCGCCGAGCAGCAGTACGGGCGCGAGCACCGCGCAGTACGGCAGCACCCACCGCATGTCGGGCCCGGTCAGGGTGCGCACCATGTGCGGCACCATCAGCCCGACGAAGACGATCGGCCCGCAGGCCGCCGTGGCGGCGCCGCACAGCAGCGTCACGGCGAGCATGCCGCCCGCGCGCGTACGGGCCGGGTGCGCACCGAGGGCCTGTGCGGAGTCGTCGCCGAGTGCGAGCGCGTTCAGCGGGCGGGCGAGTGCCAGCGCCAGCAGGACGCCGAGCAGGATGAACCACACGACCTTCTGCGCCGTGTCGGCGTGCGCGCCGGCGAGTGAACCGACCGTCCAGAAGCGCATCTTGTCCAGCGAGGCGGTGTCCAGCAGCTGTACGGCGTTGACATAGCTGAACAGCGCCGCGTTCAGCGCAGCCCCGCCGAGCGCCAGCCGGGCGGGGGTCGCGCCGCGGCCGCCGCCGACCACGTACACGAGGACGGACACCGCGCCCGTACCGGCGAAGGCGAACCACACGTAGCCGGTGAACGAGGTGATGCCGAGAAACGAGATCGCCGACACGACGGCCGCGGCGGCGCCCGCGTTGATGCCCAGCAGGCCGGGGTCGGCCAGCGGGTTGCGGGTCAGCGCCTGCATCACACCGCCCGCCAGGCCCAGTGCGGTTCCGGCCATCAGGCCCAGCAGGGTGCGCGGCAGCCGCATCTCGTGCACGACGGTGTACTCGGGGGACGCGCTGTCCGTGAGCCCGCGCCACGCCTCGTTCAGCGAAAGGGGTTTGGCGCCCACGGCGAGGCTCAGCGCGAGCAGGACGCACAGCAGCAGGACCGCGCCGAGCAGCCCGGCGGCACGCAGTGCGTACCGTCCGCCCGGTGGCCGTGCGGCGGTCGGCGGCGCGGCCGTCGAACCCGTCTCTGTCTGCGGGGACTTGGTGAGCGACACGTACGGGGCTCCGGATCTGGCGGGGTGCGATTTCGGTCACCCGGCCACTGGACAACGACTTCGGTTAGGTTAACCTAACCCCGCATTCGGGCCCACGGGTCCCCCCGCGATTTTCCGAGGAAGGCTCTCCATGTCACGCTCCCGCACCTCCCCTCTCACCCGCCGCGGCCTGCTCGCCGCAGGCGGCGCGGCCGGCCTCAGCGCCCTGCTCGCGGCCTGCGGGGAGGACGGCGGCGGTTCGGGCTCGGGCGAGGGGGGCGCCTGGTCGTTCACCGACGACCGGAAGAAGAAGGTCGAGCTGGACGGGCAGCCGAAACGTATCGTCGCGTTCACCGGCACGGCCGCCGCGCTGCACGACTTCGGCGTCGACGACCAGGTGGTGGGCGTCTTCGGGCCGACGAAGCTGAAGAACGGCAAGCCCGACCCGCAGGCCGGCGAGCTCGACGTGGACAAGCTCGAGATCATCGGGAACGCGTATGGCGAGTTCAACATCGAGAAGTACGCGAAGCTCCGCCCCGACCTGCTGATCACCAACACGTACGAGCCCAACGCGCTCTGGTTCGTGCCGGAGGAGAGCAAGGGGAAGATCCTCAAGCTCGCACCCAGCGTCGCGATCAAGGCGTCCCGGGTGTCGCTGCTGACGATCATCAACCGCTACGCGGAGCTGGCCGAATCGCTGGGCGCCGACCCGAAGGCGAAGAAGATCACCGACGCCAAGGCCCGGTTCGAGAAGGCCGCCGAGACGCTGCGCAAGGCCGCCAAGGCGAAGGGCGGGCTCAAGGTGATGGCCGCCTCGGGCAGCCGCGACCTCTTCTACGTCTCGACCCCGAAGGTCAACGCCGACCTGATGTACCTGCGCGAGCTCGGCGTCGACCTCGTCGTCCCCAAGAAGCTCGACCAGGCCGGCTACTTCGAGCCGCTCAGCTGGGAGAACGCCGACAAGTACCACGCCGACGTGATCATGCTCGACAACCGGGGCCAGGCCCTCCAGCCCGACGCCCTGGAGAAGGTCCCGGCCTGGACCGACCTGCCCGCGGTCAAGGCGGACCAGGTCATTCCGTGGGCGAGCGAACCGAGGTTCTCGTACGCGGGCTCGCTGCCGCTGCTGGAGAACCTCGCCAAAACCGTTCAGGACGCGAAGAAGACCGGCTGAGTCCACCGCAGGTCATCCATGGTTCCCCACCGGGAGGTTTCCGTTCCATGAGCACCGCAGCACCCGAAGCACCCACTCTGCCCTTCGAGTTCTTCGAACTGCGCGTCGTGCGGGCCCGCCGCGTGACGCCGTCCATGATGCGGATCACCCTCGGCGGCGGCACGTTGAAGGACCTCGTGTCCGGCGGCAGGGACCAGCGGCTCAAGCTGTTCCTGCCGCAGCCGGGCCAGGAGGCCCCGGTCGTACCGGTCGGGTCCGGCGAGAGCTGGTTCCCGGAGTGGCAGGCGATGGACCCGGACGTACGCGGCATCATGCGCACGTACACCGTCCGCGAACAGCGCCGCACAGCGGACGAGTTGGACATCGACTTCGCGCTGCACGGCGCCCCTGGCTCCGTGGGCGACGCCGGCGGCCCGGCCGCGCGGTGGGCCGCCGCGGCGCGGCCCGGGGACCGGGTCACCGTGCTGGGCCCGCTGGTGCCGGACAACGCCGCCGTCGACTTCCGGCCACCGCCCGCCACGGACTGGATGCTCATCAGCGGCGACGAGACGGCGCTGCCCGCCGTCGCGGGCATCCTGGACTGGCTGCCCGCGGGCACGAAGGCCCGTGTCTGGCTGGAAGTCCCGCACGCGGAGGACGTACAGACGCTGCCGACCGCCGCCGACGCCGAGATCACCTGGCTCGTACGGGACGACGCGCCCGCCGGTGCGAGCCGTACGGACGTCGCCCTCGCGGCACTCCGTACGGCGGAGCTCCCGTCCGGCACGCCCTACGCGTGGATCGCCGGGGAAGCGGGCACGGTGAAGGCACTGCGGCGGCATCTGGTCGGTGAGCGCGGATTCGACCGCAAGGCCGTCAAGTTCACGGGCTACTGGCGCCTGGGCTCCACCGAGGAGCAGCTCGTCGCGGAGGCGCTGGCGGGCAATCCCGTGAACGCCGAGGACTGACCGCGAGGCCGGGCGCCGCCGCCGGTACGGGACGAGGCCGGGCGGCGGCGCCCGGCGGGCCGCGGCACCGCCCGGCGGGTCACAGCCCGAGCCGCGCCAGCGCCTTCCCCGCGTCGCACGCGGCGCCCGCGTCCGCCGCCGTCCAGGCGGCGCAGCACAACGCCCGCAGCCCGTCCAGCGGTTCGCCCTCCCCGTCCAGCACCAGCGCGCCCTCGTCCGCGCGCGCCGTCCATCCCCCGCAGCGGAACCCCGCGCCCTCGCCCGCGACCTGCGGCTGCGGCTGCGGTGCGAGCAACCCCCGCAGATCCGCCGCGACATACGCCGGCCGGTGCCGCGGCCCGGCGGCGAGCAGCTGCGGCGCGTCCGTCACGCCGGTCAGCACCAGCAGCGAGTCCACGCCCCCGGCGTACGCGCCCTCGATGTCCGTGTCCAGCCGGTCGCCGACCACCAACGGCCGTTCCGCGCCCGTACGCAGGATCGTCTCCCGGTGCATCGGCGGCAGCGGCTTCCCTGCCACCACCGGCTCCGGCGGCTCGCGCATCCAGCGGGTCGCGAGCCGTACGACCTCCAGGGCCGCGCCGTTGCCCGGCGCGATACCGCGGCCGCTCGGGATGGTCAGGTCCGCGTTCGACGCGTACCACGGCACCCCGCGCCCGACCGCGATGGCCGCCTCCGCGAGCCTGCCCCACGGCATCTCGGGCCCGCCGTAGCCCTGCACGACGGCGGCCGGGGCGTCGTCCGCGGACTCGACGGCGCGCAGGCCGCGTTCCGCCAGCGCCACCCGCAGCCCCTCGCCGCCCACGCACAGCACGCGCGCGCCCTGCGGCACCTGCTCGGCGATGACGCGCGCGACGGCCTGCGCGGAGGTGACCACGTCGTCCGGGCCGGCGGGCACGCCGAGCCGGGTGAGGTGCTCGGCGACGGTCTCGGGCGTGCGCGCGGCGTTGTTGGTGACGTACGCCAGACGCATGCCGGCGCCGTCGGCTGCCCGCAGTGACGGCACGGCGTGCGGGACGGCGGCGCCGCCCACGTAGACCACGCCGTCGAGGTCCAGCAGCGCGGTGTCGTACGCCTCGTGCAGCGCCTGCCCGGAAGCTCGCAGCATGGGTCTCCTCACGGTGTCGGGTACGCCCCGATCATCCCCCACTCCGGCCACGGCACCCGAACCCGCACCCGCGCAATGTCCGCCCCCGCCCCCGGAACGCCGGCCTCCACCCGGAGCCGTGCGGGGTAAACCGGCGCACGGTCGTACAAACATCGGGCGCAAGATCCCCCCGCCCGGCAGACCGCATAGCATCGTCGGATGAGCGACGCCGGACTCGATCTCCGCCCCTTCCGCGGGCTGCGCTATGCCCAGGACCGGGTGAGCAGCCTCGCGGCCGTCACCTCGCCGCCGTACGACGTGGTGGTCCGGCCGGACGGCGTGCACCATCTGGAGACGGCGGACCCGTACAACATCGTCCGGCTCATCCTTCCGCACACCCTCGACCCCGCGGCCCGGCACCGCCAGGCCGCCGACACGCTGCGCGACTGGCGGGCCGAGGGCGTGCTGGCGCGGGACGGCCAACCCGCGCTGTACGCGTACGAGCAGCGCCGCGGCGACATGCTGCAGCGCGGGCTCATCGGCGCGCTGCGCCTCGACGGCCCGGTGCTGCCGCACGAGGGGGTGGTGCCGGAGATCGTCGCGGACCGTGCCGCGCTGATGCGCGAGGCCGCCGCCAACCTCGAACCGCTGCTGCTCACGTACCGCGGCCACGACACGTTCGCCACGACCGAACCGACGGCGACCGATGTGCTCGAACGGACCATCACCCGCGAGCCGTTGCTGGCCACGACCACCGAGGACGACTTCGCGCACCGCCTGTGGGCGATCACGGACCCGGCCGAACTGGCCGCCGTGGCCGCCGATCTGGGCCGCCGCGACGCGCTGATCGCCGACGGGCACCACCGCTGGGCGACCTACCTCCAGCTGCGCGACGAGCACCCGGGCGAGCCCGGCTGGGCGCACGGGCTGGTGCTGCTGGTGGACTCGGCCCGGTACCCGCTCCAGGTCCGGGCGATCCACCGGGTGCTGCCCCGGCTCCCGTTGGGGGACGCGCTGGCGCGGCTGAACGGCGCGTTCCGCGCCCGTACGGTCGCCGGGCCGCTGCCGCGCGCGCTGGAGGCGCTCGACGCGCTCGACGCGGCGCAGGGGAACGCCTTCGTGCTGTCCTCCGGCCCGGACGAGTTCCACCTGCTGGACGGGGCGGATCCGGAGCTGCTCGCCCGTACGGTCCGCACGGACCGGCCGGAGGCGTGGCGGCAGTTGGACGCGACGGTGTTGCATTCGACACTCTTCGACGCGGTCTGGCGCATCCCGGACCAGCCGTCGGACATCAGCTATCTGCACTCGGCCGAGTCGGCGGTCGACCAGGCGCGGCAGCACGGTGGTACGGCGGTGCTGATGCGGCCCGTCACGGAGGAGACCGTACGGGGGCTGGCGGGGCAGGGTGTGACGATGCCGCGGAAGTCGACGTCGTTCGGGCCCAAGCCGGCCACGGGCCTGGTGCTGCGCACGCTGGACGACGGCACGGACCCGAGCACCGGCCCGGAGCACTGACCCGGGTACGGGCCTGCGTTCAGACCTGGGTACAGCCCCGGGTACGGACCCGCGTACGGCCTCAACTTCCTGACGCGGCACGGCGACTGCCTGGCCGGATTCCGCCCCTCCCCACCCCCTTCGACGTCCTCATCAGAGCTTAGGTTAGGCTGCCCTTATCCCCGGGAGGTACAGGTACTCCCGGCTGCCCGGATGCCTGCGCGATGCCGTCCCCACACGGCATCGGACCAGGCCGGGCACCAGACCAGGGCACCAGGAGGACACGTCCATGAGCTTCCTCGCGCATCCCGCCGAGGATCCACCCCCACACCCCGGAGCGGGCACCGGGCCCCGCAAGGGTCGCCCGTCGGCCACCGCCGCGAGCAGCCCGAGCACCACAAGCAGCCCGAGCGCCCCAAGCACCCCGAGCACCGTGACCCACCTCCTCACCAACACCTCGACCGACCGCTACGAGCGTCACGTCACCGACGGCGTCGGCCGCGTCGCCGCCCGACTCGCCCGCACCGAGCGCCCGTTCACCGGCGTCACCCCGGCGCAGCTCGCGCCCGCCGTCTCCGGGATCGACCTGGACGAGCCGCTGGGCGACACGGCCGCCGCGCTCGACGAGCTGGAACGCGTGTACCTCCGGGACGCGGTGTACTTCCACCACCCCCGCTATCTCGCCCACCTCAACTGCCCGGTCGTCATCCCGGCGGTCGTCGCCGAGGCCGTGCTGTCGGCGGTCAACTCGTCCCTGGACACCTGGGACCAGAGCGCGGGCGGCACCCTCATCGAACGCCGGCTCATCGACTGGACGGCCCGCCGCATCGGCCTGGGCCGGGCCGCCGACGGCGTGTTCACCAGCGGCGGCACGCAGTCCAACCTGCACGCGCTCCTCCTCGCCCGCGACGAGGCGTGCCGCATGGAGCAGAAGAACGCGGCGACGCCGCTGCGCAAGCCGGAGATCCTGCCGCGGCTGCGCATCCTCACCTCCGAGTGCAGCCACTTCAGCATCGCCAAGTCCGCCACCGTGCTGGGCCTGGGCGAGGACGCGGTCGTCTCCGTGCCGTGCGACGAGGACCGCCGGATGCGTACGGACGCGCTCGCCCGCGAGCTGACCCGCTGCCGTACGGCCGGGCTGGTCCCCATGGCCGTCGTGGCCACCGCGGGCACCACGGACTTCGGCAGCATCGACCCGCTGCCCGGGATCGCGGACCTCTGCGAGCGCCACGGCATCTGGCTGCACGTGGACGCGGCGTACGGCTGCGGGCTGCTGGTCTCCCGGCGCCGCCACCTCCTGGACGGCATCGAACGGGCGGACTCGGTCACCGTGGACTACCACAAGTCGTTCTTCCAGCCGGTCAGTTCGAGCGCGGTGCTGGTCCGCGACCGTACGGCGATGCGCCACGCCACGTACCACGCGGACTACCTCAACCCGGCCCGCAGCGCCGAGGACCGCATACCCAACCAGGTCGACAAGTCGCTCCAGACCACCCGCCGCTTCGACGCGCTCAAGCTGTGGATGACGCTCCGCGTCATGGGCGCCGACGCCGTCGGTGAGCTGTTCGACGCCGTGGTGGACCGTACGGCCGCCGCCTGGGAACTGCTGGACGCCGACCCCCGGTTCGAGGTCGTCACCCGGCCCCGGCTGAGCACGCTGGTGTTCCGCTGGCTGCCGCCGGACGGCACCCCCGCGGTCCTCGGCGACCGGGCCAACCTGCACGCGCGCGAGGCGCTGTCCGCCTCGGGCGAGGGCGTCGTCGCGGCCACCGTGGTGGACGGGCGGCACTACCTCAAGTTCACGCTGCTCAACCCGCAGACGTCGCTGAGCGACATCACGGCCGTCCTGGAACTCCTCGCGGAGCACGCCGGCCAGTACGTGTACGGGCGGCACGCCGGCTGACGACCGCCGGCCCGCCGCTCCCGTTCCCGTCCCCCACCCCCGGAGACCACGTGTCGACCCCGCACGACTTCATCGCCATCGGCCTCGGCCCGTTCAATCTCGGCCTCGCCTGTCTGACGGAGCCCATCGAGGAGCTGGACGGGCTGTTCCTGGAGAGCGGCCCGGGATTCGACTGGCACCCGGGCATGCTGCTGGAGAGCAGCACCCTCCAGACCCCGTTCATGGCCGACCTGGTGACGCTCGCCGACCCCACCTCCCCGTACTCCTTCCTCAACTACCTCAAGGAGTCCGGCCGGCTGTACTCCTTCTACATCCGCGAGAGCTTCTATCCGCTCCGCGCCGAGTACAACGACTACTGCCGGTGGGCCGCCGGCAAGCTGTCCTCCGTACGCTTCGGGCAGCGCGTCACCTCCGTCGAGTACGAGCCCGCCGACGCCGTCTACGCCGTGCACACCACCGCCACGGCCGACGGCACCCGTACGACGCACCGCGCCCGCCGGATCGTCCTCGGCACCGGCACCCCGCCACACCTGCCCGCGCCCTGCCGCGACCTGGGCGGCGACCTGCTGCACAACTCGCGCTACCTGGAGGGCAAGGCGGCCCTCCAGCTCAAGGACAGCATCACCATCGTGGGCAGCGGCCAGAGCGCCGCCGAGATCTACTACGACCTGCTGCAGGACATCGACGCGTACGACTATCAGCTGACCTGGGTCACCCGCTCCCCGCGCTTCTTCCCGCTCGAGTACACGAAGCTCACGCTGGAGATGACCTCGCCCGAGTACGGCGACTACTTCCACTCGCTGCCCGCCGAGGCCCGCGACCGGCTCGTGGCGTCGCAGAAGAACCTCTACAAGGGCATCAACTCCGAGCTGATCGACGCCATCTTCGACCTGCTCTACCAGAAGAGCCTCGGCCGCCCCTGCCCCACCCGGCTGATGACGAACACGGCGCTGACCGGCGCCACGTACGACGCGGCCCGCCGCACGTACACGCTGGAGCTGCGCCAGGAGGAGCAGAAGCAGGACTTCTCGCTCAGCACACAGGGCCTCGTCCTCGCCACCGGCTACCGCTACGAGCTGCCCGCCTTCCTCGCGCCCGTCCACGACCGCATCGAATGGGACGAGCAGGGGCGGTTCGCCGTACGGCGCAACTACAGCGTCGACACCGCGGGGCAGGAGATCTACGTACAGAACGCCGAGCTGCACACGCACGGCTTCATCGCCCCCGACCTGGGCATGGGCGCGTACCGGAACTCGTGCATCATCCGGGAGCTGCTCGGCCGCGAGCACTACCCGGTGGAACGGTCCATCGCCTTCCAGCAGTTCGTCGCGCCCGGAACGGAGGCACAGCCCGCATGACCGGCAGCAGCACCACCGGCACCCTTCACGACGGCACCGTGTTCGCCCGTACGGATCCGCGGCTCGGCGAACTCGCCCTCCGGCACGTCGACCCGCCCCGCGACGCGCGGCTCCTGCACCGCTGGCTCACCCACCCCCGGTCCGTGTACTGGCTGATGCAGGAGGCGGAACCGGCCGACGTCGAGCAGGAGTTCCGGAAGATCGCCGCGCGCCCGGACGACGACGCGTTCCTCGGCCTGCACGAGGGCACGCCCGCGTTCCTCGTCGAGCGCTACCACCCCTCGTACGAGCTGGACGGCGTGTACGACATCCGGCCCGGCGACATCGGCATGCACTTCCTGTGCGCGCCGACCGACCGCCCGCTGCACGGCTTCACGCGCGCGGTGATCACGACGGTGATGGAGCTGCTGTTCTCCGACCCGGAGGTGGACCGCGTCGTGGTCGAGCCCGACGTACGCAACACCGGCGTGCACGCGCTCAACGCGGCCGTCGGATTCCGGATCGAGCGGACGGTCTCGCTGCCTGACAAGGACGCGTACCTCAGCATGTGCACCCGCGACCAGTACCTGGCCATCCTCATCTTCATGGCCCAGGTGCCGGAGATGCGGGACGTGCCCTGGGCCGTCTACCCCCTCATCGCCGCAGGCCTCGCGCTGATGGTGCTGTAGTGATTCGTCACTCTGATATCGTTTTGACCTGTACTGTGCTTTAGTCAATCGTCTGGTCCACAGTAGGATTGCTGCATTGCTGCCATATTTATAGTTGATATCTACGCACGTGTTAGTTATTGTTTTTTTAATTCCACGGCTCCACCCAAGGTTTATAGGTAGGGCTAGGTTGGCATCATAAAATTGTTATAAGAGACAGGTGGTCGGGCTGGGGGAAGTCGGGGTATTCGTCATTGCTGTGGCCTTCCGTGTACCGGGGAACGGAGGCACCCTGGTTTTCGGCGCACTTCACCCGTCACCGCATTTCCGTGCGGAATTTTCGGGGGATTTCCGTTCCCTGTTTTCAGGAACACGACGACCATAGCTCGCACACCCGGGGGCCTCAATCGGAAACAGGGCTGCGAATTGCTGGAATTCTCGGGAATTCACGACACCTTGCGTCGTGAATTCCCGGGGTTACGACATGAAGCGTCGTGGGCGGCGTGTGGCACGACCGAAGCGAAGGAATGGCACATGGATAGGCAATTTGGCATTCACCCGAAGGCACGCACAGCAGGGATTAGCTGCTTTTCATCGTTCACGCCCGAATCAATGTCGTACGTGTAGCTGGTGCGCCCCCGGGCCCGCGCACGGCTCAGATGCCCTCCTCGTACGGGCCCGAGGAACTGCGGGAGAGGTCAGGGCGCCGGCGTGGGTGAAGGGGTGGGGAGGTGAGGATGGATCTGGGTGCACGGGATAGACGACGGCTGTCTGGCAGAGGCGGTCGAACCGCAGCGAGTTCGCTGGCCGGCCGCCGTTGAGCAGAGATCGGGGTGACCGATTCAACCGATATACAGTCGGCCTCGCGCGCCGACGGCTCGTATGCCGTCCGGCCTGCGCGGAAGGGGCAGCCAGGGGTGGCGTATCCAAGGGCGCGTACGGGAGCGAGGCCGGGAACGACGAGGGAAACGACGGCCGAAACGCCACCGAGCCGCCTCGGCTCCTAACCCGGTGGGCAGCGTATGTTCAACGGGCTCCGGTCCGGCTGGAGAGCAGCGCACGTACGGCGGGGTCGGGCTTCAGGTCCAGTTGTGCCAGGTGTCGTTCCAGCCTGGTGTAGGTGCGGTGAGCGGCCTCGTCGCGGCCGGCGGCCTGGTGAAGGCGGATGGCCGCGGTGTAGAGGCGTTCGTTGTCGGGGTGGTGGCCGAGGGCGTTTTCGAGCGCAGTCAGGGCGGTGCCCTGGTCGTCCTGCACGCCGGTGTGTTCGGCGCGGTGGGCCAGGCGTACGGCGGCGTCACAGAACTGGATGGTGAGGTGTTCTCGTAGACCATCGGCCCATAGATGTTCGCATCCTGCGGCGAAAGGTCCTCGGTAAAGTTCTGCCGCCTGGCGAAACGCCGAGAATTCCTCTGCTGCGACGTCGCCGTGAGTAGCCTTCTTCATTAGGTCCTGGAAGTCTGCGAGGTCGGTTTCGACGAGTTCGGGGTTGAGTTTGTGGATTTCCCCGTGGCGAAGAATGAACTCCGCGCTCGTGATTCCAGTCGCGCTGCGCAGGGTGCGGCGGATCGCCCGACGGAGGTTCTTCATGTCGCGGGCGATCTGATCGGGGTCCTCGTCGAGGTGAAGGCTGCGGGCGATGTCGGTGGCCAGCAGGCCGTTGGGGTGCGCCGCGAGCAGGGTAAGGAATTCGCGGCTCTCGGTTCTGAGGTGGTTGCCGATGGGCTCCGGGTTGTTCTTCACGTGCACGAGGAGCGGGCCGAGGACGCTCAGGCGGACGGGCTTGGACTGCTCCGGTGGTGCGGGCGACGAAGGCGCGGGAACGGTCGGTAGTCGGGGTTTCGACGGTTCGGTCTCGCCGATGGCCGTTGCGACTTCGGCTTCCTGTTCCTCCGGTTGGCCTTCGGAGTCCTCGGCGGTGGGTGGTGTCCGCGGTCTGGGGTGCCTGCCGTGGGCTCCCAGCAGCATGTTCAGGAGGTCTCCTGCGGCATCGTCGGTGAGCCGGAACAGCTCTACCGGCTGGGACCGCGTGGCACCTGGGATCGCTGTCGTGCCGTCAGAGGCGATGTGCCAGCTCGGAGCGCCGGGCAGAGCCCCGCCGGTGGTGAGAACGATCAGGGTGTCGGGCGTGCTGCGCGCGGCGAGGGCCTCCAACTGCCCGGTTCTGGCGGAGTCGAGGGGCGTGATCAGCAGCAGCGTTCCTGGGTCGGGATCGACGGTGTTCTGGGCGCCGTCGTTCATGCTGGCAGCGTGGCGGGCGTGGGCGAGGAGGTGTTCCTCGGCTCGCCGTACGGCGTCAGCGGTGTCGGTTGCTTGGGCCAGCGCGGAGAACTCGGTCGGGAGCCCGGGCAGGAGATTCTCCGCCACTTCGCGGTGTACGAGGACGCGGGTGTGGGCGGGGGCGGGGCGTTGCCGCTCGGCCGCGGTGAGGACGCCGATCAGTAGTGCTCGTAGGGCGGCGTCGGCGCCTGGGCCGGTCCAGGCGCATCCGGCGGGGTGCGCGAGCAGTTTGACCGACGCTTCGCCGTCGCTCGTGGTGCCGATGGTGATCGAGGGTGCGGGCTTCGGTGCGGCGGGCGGGGTACGGCGGGTGACGAGGCTGTCGGAGTCGGTCGGCGTGGTCACGGACGCGGCCTCGCGGGCGGCGTCCACGGCTCGCTCTACGGTGCAACTCAGCGGTGTGGGCGTCGTGGTGGTGTCGGGGCCGGTGCGGCGGCGCTGGTGGATGCGCCAGCAGCGCAGGGCTGCCAGGAGTCCGGCCGCTGCCGTGATTCCGATGACGCTGGCTTCTCCCACGCTGATCGATGCCGCTCCCGGTACGTTCCCGGGGCGGGCCCTGGAGACGGACGTGCCCTCGGGCTCGCTTCCGCGGCGGATGCGTTGAGGAGTGGGGCCGGGCTCGGGAGCACGTACGGTCGGCGGCGTCGCAGTGGTGCTTTCCTCGGCTGAGGCGTGCTGATCGGATTCCTGACGGGGTGGAGGGGCCGGCCGGGAGCTCTGTGCGACGGGCAGGGTCAGTTGCCAGCCGGGGCGGATGTCGTCGGGTTCTCCGAGTCGCTGTCCGTCGGGCTGGGGGCGGTCCTTGTTGAGGGCGTAGATCCGTGGCCACAGGAGCGGGTCGCCAAGGCGCGTACGGGCGATATCCCACAGAGTGTCGCCCTCGACCACGGTGTACTCGACGCGATCGGCCGACGCGGCGGCTCCCTTCTCGGCCCCAGTCGGCTCGCCGGCCACGTACTGCGGTGCGCCTGGGTGTTGAGGGGCGGCAGCCGCGGGCTGTGTGCTGGAAGGCTCCGCCACTGCGGTCGGCACGTGAGCGGTGGCGGGCTGGGGCCGCCAGAGGCTGAGCAGGGCCAGGATGAGGGTGCCGACGCACAGCGCCGCCAACGACCTCTTCAGCGGGAGGTCGGCGAGGTGCTGACGGTGCGTTCCACGGTCGCGGAGGAGCTGGGTCAGGTGGGTGGCGTACCACCAGGTCTCCCGGATGACTGTGTGGGCGAAGGCGATCCAGCAGACCCAGGCGGCCATGGACAGCAGGTCGAGGACGAGGGGGTCGGTGACCGGTTGCGCGAGCCGTTCGGTCAGGTCGTGCCAGGAGGCGACGTGCTCTGACTGGGGTGAGCCGGTGGTGTGCCACAGGACGTACGGCATCCCGGCCAGCAACGCAACAACGAGGCTCCCGGTGGCCAGCGCGGTGAAGGCTGCGGCCGCACGTTGCCGCAGCAGGGAGGGATGGTGCACGTCGGGGTCTGCCTTTCGCGCCGGTCGTGGGCGGTTAGTGCGAGGTGGCGCGTTCGGCGTGCGCGGTGGCGCTCGCGCGGGCTGTGAGGGTGCGCAGGCCGACGAGTTGGAGGATCTGGGTGGGCTGGTGGTGGGTGACGCGTACGGTCACGGTGTTGCCGCGTGCGGATACGGACCCGGCGTCGCCTGCGGATTCGACGTATCTTCGGGCGGCATCTTCGGCGGCTGTGTGACGTAGGCGAACGTGCTGATGGCGCAGCTGGCGGACGTCGAGTTTCTGCGCGCCGGTGCGGGCCGCTTCCTGTGCGACGTCCTGCGCGCGAGCGGCCCCGGCCATCGCGAGACCGCCGTCGACGACGATTCCGGCGAACAGCCACGCCGCGGCGAACGCGCCGACGACGAACGCGGTCACCTGGCCCCGGTCGTCCTGCTTGGCGAGCGCGAGTCGCTGACCGACCACGGCCTGGATACGAGCGCTCGTCCTCGCCGTCATGGTGCGCTCCGGTAGGTGTCGACGGGCGAGATCGCCTCGCCGCTGAGGGTGAGGCTGCCGGGCATACCCGATCGGGTGAGGTCGCCGAGGTCGGCGGTGCAGCTGACCGTAGCGCTGACGGTGCCGCCGGGCCTGAGCCCTCCTGTGTCGAGCTGGACTTGGGGATGTGTGCAGGACGAGCGGGCGTCGCGGAGTGCGGTGGAGGCGGCTTCGTGTGCGGCGTCGCGCGCCGCGTTCTCGGTGCGTGCCAGGGAGGCGGCGCGGGCGGCCTGGTGCGCCGCGTCGCCGACCACGAGCCGTGCGTCGACCAGCCGTCCGAGTCCGACGACGGTCAGGGCGAGGAGGATGAGCAACGGGGTGACCGCGACCATCTCCACGGTGGCCGAGCCCCGTTCACCGCGGGCTTCTCTGCGCAGGGCGGTCCGCCGAGTGGTCACGGCTGTTCTCCGGTGGGCGTGGTGAGGCGTTCGACGGGTCCGGACGCGGCGCCGGAGGCGTGCAGGTTCAGCCCGGGTACGACGTGGAGTACCCGCCCCTCGATCCGCACGCCGGCGTGGGTCTTCGATCGGTGGACGGTGACCTCGGGCGAGGTGAACACCCGCCCGCCCAGCGTCTTCAGGCGGCTTCGGGCGGCGGCGTGGCCGTCTGCTGTTCCGGCGTCCTTCACGCGGGTGGCGGCGAGCGCGTCCTGCGCGGCGAACTGCGCGAGGTGTTGCGCGTGCCAGACCAGCGCGAACTGGACCGCGAGGAGGGAGAGGATCAGCAGCGCGGGAACGACGAGAACGAGCTGGACGCTGACGGCGCCCCGGTCGTCGTATCGAAGGCGGGTGCGGTGGCGCACGCCGTTCAGCCCAGGTCGATGCCGTTGGCCCGGCCCATGACCTTGGAGGCGACGACGGCGACGACGCCAAGCGCCAGCGCTGCGAGCAGGGCGGTGACGACGATCGTCTCCGTCGTGTAGCCGTCGTCTCGGCGTGCCTGGTGACGGACTCGGGCGGTGTGCGCGCGCAGGGCCTGGGCCAGGATGGCGATCTGGTGCATGTGGGTCCTTCTGCGGGTCGTGGACGGCGATTTGAGGGCGTCAGGTGGACAGGACGTGGGCGAGGGCCGGGTAGCCGATCAGCAGCAAGAAGGCGGCGAACAGGCCGACCAACGGCAGCGACATCTGCTCGGTGGCGGCCTGAGCCGCGCCGTCGGCCTCGGTGATGCGTCGTCGCCGCATCGCGCGGGCCTTCGCGCCCAGGGACGAGCGGACCTTCGCCCCTTCGCTTCCGGCGAGCTCCAAGGTGGAGGCGAGTTCCGAGAGGTCCGGTACGGCGAGGTGGCGGCCGAGGTCGGACAGGTGAAGCCACGGGCTGGTACGCGTGAGCTCCGCACGGTGCAGTGCGTGCCGTAGCTTGGCCGCCGCCCAGCCTCCTGGTGCTGCTGCGGCCTGGCCGAGTGCCTGCTGGATGCCGGCGCCTCCGGCCAGGGCGATGACCGTCAGGTCCAGGACGAGGGCGAGGGTGTGCCGCATCTCCCGGCGCCGTGCTGCCGCGTGCCGTCGTACGGTCAGGTCCGGGGCGAAGAACAGGACGACCGCCAGCAGGAGGGAGGCGGAAAGGGGCGTCCACCAGCCGGTCGGTGTGCCTGCCGCGAAGTGGAAGAGAGCGGTGGCGCACCACGGTGCGAGGAGCCCGGCCACCGCGCAGGTCGCCTGGCCGGCCAGGTGCCGCTCCACCTCCACGCCGCAGGTGGCGAGGTCTGCGCGGAGGGTGGGGGTGGGGAAGCCGAGCGCGCGGACCAGTGGGACTGCCTTGCGGCCCAGCCGGGTGGCCCATTCCTCGTCTGCGGAAGAGGACGGACGAGGTGGCGGTGCCGGGGTGTCCAGGGCCGTGAGGACATCGCTGAGCGTGGCGCGCGGTGGTCGCAGCCCGTACAGCAGAGCGGCGCCTCCGGCCCCGAACAGTGCGCCGAGCAGGGGGATCATCATCGTGCGCCTCCCGCTGCCGCGCCCGTGCGTGCCGGGTGATTCAGCCGTTCCGGCTCTTCGATCCGGCTGATCGTGCTGAGCCAGGTGAAGGAGAGGGCGAAGAGGATGCCCACGGCGGCCAGGACGCCCTGCCCGGTGACGGTGTTGAAGGGGTCCAGGTAGGGGCGGTTGAGGACGACGAGCCCCAGCGCCATGCCGAGCGTGACGGCGACGGTGACCCTGACGCCCGTACGGACGCTGGCTCGTCCGGCCTCGATGCGCTGGCGCATGGCGACCTGTTCCCGTACGGATTCCGCGAGCTCGCCCAGAAGTGCCGCGAGCTGACTCGCCTGTTTACGGGCGGCCATGACCAGCGCGGTTACCACCACGTCGGCCAACGGGTCTCCGACTTCGTCGGCGAAGTCCTCCAGCGCCTCGTGCAGCGGGCGGCCCTCTCGGACCCCGGTGGCCAGCCCTCGCAGCTCGGGTTCCAACGCGGCGGGCGGGATGTCGGCGGTGGCCAGCACGGTCTGTTCCAGACCGGCGGCGGCCGAGAGGGTGTCGCGGAGCATTTCGGTCCAGGTCGCCAGCGCTTCCATCTGCTCGGTACGGCGGGCCGCTTGCCGGTCGGGGCCGAGCAGGCCGGGCAACGTGAGTACCCCGACGGTGGTGAGCACACCGGCGACCGGCCATCCGGTCAGTGCACCGGTTGCGGCACCGGCGAACACGGCGAAGGCGACGCGGGGGCCGCTTCGCCAACTCGCAGGCAGCCTCGCCATGAGCCGCAGCCCGCGGCTTCGCTCGTCGGTCTCCTCGCTCTCGGGCCGGCCCCGGAGGCCGTGGGCGAGTGCTACGAGTCCCGCGCCGAGGCACGCACCCAGCAGCGCGGCGATCACCCCGCTCCCGGCGGCGGGGAAGGTGCCCATCAGCGTGCCTCCCATCCGGCAGCGGCGAGCTCCGCGTACGTCTCCGCCGTCAGCGGGGTGGCGGGCGTGGCCCTGCCGTCGGGACCAGGGCGGTAGACCTCGTTGGAGACGATCTGCGGTCCGTCCGCATCGATGACCTCGCGCACGGAGTCCACGCATCTGCGCCCGTGCGCGTCCCAGCCGAGGTGGACGACGAAGTGGACGGCCGAGGCAACCATGAGGTTGGTGGCCTCCAGCGACAGACGCTCGGGAGACTGCGCAGCGTAGGCCGCGAGCTTCGTGAACACGCCGCGCGAGGTGGACGCGTGGATCGTCGAGAGCGAGCCGTCGTTGCCCTGGCTCATGGCGTTGCACATCGGGATGACCTCGCTGCCGCGGATCTCCCCGACGATCACCCGGTCCGGCGACATGCGCAGCCCCCACCGCACCAGCTCCGCCTGGTCGACGGCTCCGGCACCTTCGATGTTGGCCTCGCGGGCCTGCATCGCGACCACGTTCGGATGAGCCGCCACGTCGGCATCGAGGCCGAGTTCGAAGGTGTCCTCGATCGTCACCAGCCGCTCGTACGGTGGGATGGCCGACGCGAAGGCCCGGAGCACGGTGGTCTTGCCGACGTTGGTGCCACCGCCCACGACGAGGTTCTTACGGGCGCGTACGAGGGCCGCCAGGAACCGCGCCAGAGCGTCGTCGCAGACACCGAGACGCACAAGATCGGCCATGGTCGCCCGCTTGAGCCGGTGCCTGCGGATCGTCAGCGACACCCGACCGGTCACGGCCATGACCGCGAACAGCCGGGACCCGTCGGGAAGCTGGAGGTTCAGCCGGGGCACACCGCGGTCGAACCGCCGCTCCTCCCCCTCGGTACGCGCCGCCAGAGTCCGGATCCGCTCGATCAGCTCGGCATCGGACGCCGCTACGGGTGCGGAGCGCCGCCACGTCCCCTCGGCATGGCGTACCCATACGGTGTCGCAGCCGTTGACGCAGATGTTCTCGACGCTCTCGTCCGCCAGCAGCCGTTCCAACGACCCCGCTCCGAGGAGGGCGTCGGTGACGGTCTGGGTGATCTGCTGCTCGCTGGCGGCGTCGAGTCCCTGGCCGCCACGGGAGAGCGCGTCACGACGGTGCTGTCCGAGTTCCTCGTCCAGCAGGCGGGCGAGGGTGGCCTGACGCTGCGTCTCGTCCTCCGGAGGCAGTCCGGCGGCCTCGCGTTCGTCGGCGTAGGCGGCGAGTCGGGCGACGACCTGCTGCTGCAGCGCCTGCGCGACGGGCTCCGAAGGCGCACTCGCCTGGTCTGCTGCGGGTGAAACGATCACCAGTCGCTCCCCTCAGCCACGGCCGCTGTGTGCGACGGGAGCGGCAACTCGCTTGGCTGTGAGGACATCTGCTCGGCCAACTTCCCCGCCGCCGCCATCAGCGGCGGCGTACGGAACCCTCCAGCAGGCAGCCGTCCTTCCCGACTCCCGTTCAGCACCACGGCCGTCTTCGCGTCCCAGGGCAACAACGTGACCCGCTCGACGCCGAGCGCCGTGCTGATCTCCTCCGGCCCGTAAGGGCAGGGCCCCACCACCAGCAGCCTCAACCGCCCAGCGAACGCCGAAAAGTGGGACCGGTGCGCGTACACATGCGCCAAGGACTCCGCCCCGCCCCGAGCCACGAGAAGAACCTCGTCGGCCGTCTCCAACAGCCCTTGAGGCTCTACGGTGATGCGCCCGACGTCGACCAGAACACTGCCCTGGTCCCGTGTTTCACCACGCAGCACCCAGGGCCCGTCCGGGGTACTCAGCAGCCGCACCGCCTCCGTACACGGACCGCGCTCCGCTGTGGCGAGCACCGCACGAACGCCGAACGGCAGCTCGTGGACCGCGCCGAGCAGCGACCCGGGATGGCTCTGCCGTACGGCCGCGGCCACGTCCAGCAGACCAGGGGTATGAGGCAGCCCGAACCGGGCGGCGAGGTCTCCACCCCATATGCCGGCCTCGATGACGACCGGCCGTACGCCGCCGTCAGCATCCCGGGGCCAGGCAGCGGCCAACGCCAGCGCCACGGTGGTCGCCCCCGGCGCACCGGCGACCGATCCGATCGCGAACAGCCTCCGCATCAGGGCGCCTCCCGGCCCTGCGCCGGAAGAACCACGACCCGTGGATGCTGGATATCGGTGGCAGTACGGACTGCGGCGGTATCCACCAGAACCCGCACCTCACGTACGCCTCCGGCGGACTGCGGAGACCGTACGCCCGTCACGGTGCCCACCACCGAGCTCTCCGGCTCCTGGCCCTGCTCTTCCTCCGTCGCAACAGCCTGACCGTCCGGGCCAGGCAACACCGCTACGCGGTCACCGCGGGCCAGGTCCGAAGGGCCAGCACCCGCCTCGACCGCGAACGTGACCTGCGACTTGCCCTGCGGCGGGAAAACGGCTGACCTGCCGATCATCCTCGGCGAGAGCAGAGCCCCCGCGACAAGCGGCACCCGGGCGCGCTCCCCCAGCGCTTCACCACGGCTCTCGACCGGGATCACTCCGACATCAGAAGCCACCTTCACGGACCGCAGGTCCTTCGTCGTCAGCACCTGACCGGCTGCCACATCCCGCGCCAGAATCAGCACCTCCTGGCGCTCCCCCACCGTGGAGACGACCCAGGTGAACCCCACCGCCGAGACGAGCACGGCGCCGAGGCCACCCCAGATCCAGCCCGGACGACGCCGACGCGCGCCCGCAGGCGGATCGGGCCGCTGCCCCGGGCCCGCCGATCGAGCACCGGGCACCTGGGCGCCCAGGCCCTTCTGCGGCGGAGAAGTCATAGAGGTACCCACAATTCACCCCAGAGGTAAGAAACTTGACTCAAGCGCTGTTCGGCTGCGCCAGGCGGTTACGCCTCACCGTCAGGCCGAGACAACGGCCTGCACCTCATCGACGGCCAACCGCAGTTCGGCGGTCATGGCCATTCCCGGCACCGTTCCGGCCTGACCGGCGCCCCTCCACGCCACGTCCCACGTCACCGTCACCTTGGCCCGAAATTTCCCGTCGGGCTCCGCAGTTGACGACCGCCGGTACGTATGGCCGCAGTCCGGCGAAGAGGCCCCCGCGTCGAAGCCCTCCGCCCACGGAGTGCCCGGCCCTCTGCACACCACAGAGTGGCCGTCTCCTATCTGCCACACCGCCTTCCGGGGCATCGCCGTCGCCGTCACCCGCACCCCCTCCACCTCCGCCGTCTCCGAGACCGGCCCCCAGCCGTCACGCTCGACCCACATCCACGTCGGCACATGCACCACCTGCGTGAAGTCCTCGGCAGGACTCGTACGCGGCACGGGCTTCGGCAATCTCAATTCCGTCACCGCCCGCTGCACGACGACCTCCGCGGGCACCTTCTTCCCGCCCGGCTGAGCCGTCTTGTTCGACTTCGGGACAACCGGCAGCGGCGCCATCGAGCCCCGACCGCCAACGAATCCGTGCGCCGACCTCAAATCGGGCTTCTCCGCCACGCCGCCGCCGGAAGTTCCCCGGCGGACGGGAGGCGCCGGGCCATCGGCAGATGGCGGTGCGTTACTCGCCTTCCGCCAAACCGTGGTCTCACATTGCGAATGAGCGCACGTCGTACCGGCACCGAAGAATTCCGTGCCGCTATCCGCCCATGCCGAGCTGACAGCCAGTGCGAGAGAGGGGCAACTGAGAAGCGCTACGCTACCGGCCCTCATCACGGCCCTCAACACGTGCCGGTCCGGTACATGGCAAACGCGGTGACCTTCCACGTATGCCCATCCCGCTCCACGGTGACTTCCGCCTTGGCATGGCCGCCCGGGACGTCATTCTTCAACTCGCCGCTGAGCTTGTACTGAAGCCAGCGCGTACTGTCCACGCAGTCCCACAGTTCAACTTTGTGCGCGGACTCCCGGTCGACCTCCGGATGCAATCGAGGAGTACCTCTGACGACAAGCTTTTGCTTCTTCGCGCTCTCAAGACCCTGCTTCAACGTGTCGAGTGCTGCTCCTGAAGCGTGGTCGTCAAGGTGCGGCGAGGCAGCGTCCGACGTCTTAGCCGCCTCGGTCAGATCCCGCCACATCGCGCGATAGGCAGCCAGTGCCTCGGTGTGCCGGTTCTCGCTATTCGACGCAGAGGCCGTTCCCCGGAGCGACGCACCCGGAAGGGGCTTCGCGTCAGACGAACCATCCGAACACCCGACCATCGTCACACCAGCGATCAACGCGACGAAGCACGCCGCAACCCTGCGGTCCGACAAGAGCACCATGACCAAAACCCCGCCACCTCTTCGGCAAAGGCCGCATCTGAAGCACCACTCACTTGACTCCACCCGGAGCCACTCTTGTGATTCTCAGCTCGACCGAGAGCCACTTTTGTGTACGCCGTGGTAAACCGCGATTGCAGCCAGCAGTTTCGTGCCGTTACCCATTCGTTATATTCGATGGGTCAACTAGCCCGCCTGCCGTAACAGCTGACGACACCGCAGCGAGAAAGTCGCCCACGGCCTCTCCGGCAGCCGTCGGCGCAACCATCCGCCTGGCCCACGGCATCACCGGGCTACTCACTCGGCTCTCCTTCGCCCACGCCGCGGGGCTCGCTGCCTCCGGCCAGGCGAGCTGGGGTCGTCTAGTGCATCCGGGCCGTGAGGAGTCCGGCGAAGCGTGAAACAGTCCGGTCTTCCAGATAGGGACCGATGATCTGTACTCCCAGGGGAAGGTCGTCCCGGGTGAAGTTCAACGGGACGGTCGCCGCTGGAAGGTAGACGAGGCTAGCCAGGTTGAGCCAGGCGGTCTGCTCCCAGTAGCCGCGGCGTTCCCCGTCGACGGTGATGTGCCGCTCTGAAATCGGCATGCCGGTCTGATCGAGTACGGCCTCGGTGGGGGCCGCGGGCGTCACCAGGACATCGACGTGCCGGAAGTATTCGGCCCACCGTGCCCGGAAGCGTTGACGGTCCTCGTCCGCGAGCAGCCATTCCCGGTGCCGCATCGTCTGGGCGTGGAGGAAGGGATGCTCGGGCTTCTCCTCGGCGGCTCTGACCGCCGAGGAGAAGGTGTTCTCGTCGGCGCCCACCGAGGCACCCGCGAACAGCAGGCGTGTGAACAGCCGGTCGGAGGTGGCCATTTCGACGGGCCGGGTGGTGTCGTCCACGTGGTCGCAGGCGTGCTGGAGTTCTTCCGCGACCTGGTCGAGCAGGGCCCGGGTTTCCGCACTGACCGGGCAGTGGGGGTCGTCCGCCCACACGCCGACGCGGTACTCGCGCAGGGTGGTGTGGCGGGGCCCCGGCAGGTCCAGGCGCCACGCGGTCTGGTCGGCGGGGCGTGGCGCGGCGAGCACGTCGAGCGCGAGGTCGAGGTCGTCGGCGGTGCGGGTGAGCGGGCCGAGCACGGTCATGTCGGTGGAGTTGTACGCACCGGGTGGGCGCGGGATGTGACCTCGGGTGGGCACGATGCCGCCGCTGGTGCGCAGCCCGTACGTACCGCAGTAGTGCGCCGGGAGCCGGAGCGAGCCTGCGAGATCGCTGCCGAGTTCCCAGGGGGTGAGGTGGGTTGCCACGGCAACCGCCGCGCCGCCGGAGGAACCGCCTGCCGTACGCGTGGGGTCGTGGGGGTTGCGGGTGCTCCCGAACAGCGGGTTGCCCGTCTGGATGTCCTGGCACATCGGCGGAACGTTGGTCTTCCCCATGAGCACCACCCCGGCGGTACGCAGCAGGGCGACGGCGTCGGCGTCACGCTCGGGGACGTGGTCGGCCAGGCCGGGAGACCCGCAGGTGGTCCGCAGTCCGGCGGTCTCCAGCGAGTCCTTCACCGTCATGGGCAGGCCCAGCAGCGGCGGGATCAGCCCGCCGCGAGCCCGCCGCTCATCGGCAGCCTCCGCCGCGTCCAGCGCGCCGGGCTCGTCGACGGTGACGACCGCGTTGCGCTCGGGATGCGCGGCGATGGCCTCCAGGTGCGCGGCGGTCAGTTCGCGGCTGCTCACCTCGCCGCGGTCAAGCGCCCGTAGCTGGTCACGGGCCGAGCATGTGGTCAGATCGCTCATACGGTTCCGGTGTCTCCCACTTGGGTGCGGCAGCTGTGTAGTGGTCGGCGATACGCAGCAGGGCGGTCACCTCATCATCCGGCGTGCGCGTGGTCTCGCGGAACGGCGCATCGGCGTACTCGGTCAGGTGCCCTGTCGCCTGGTGGTGGGTGAAGGCGCGCACCGCGTGCCGGAGCTGATCAGCTGTGACAGCGGCGGCGAGCTCCTGGCCCGTCAGGCCCGCGGCCTGACGGTGGTGTTCGGCTTCCCGTCGCACCGACGCCTCCAGGTAGTGCCGCAGCGCCCACTGGCCGTCCCGGATTTCGGTGGTACGTCGGTAGAGATGCCAGCTGATCCCCCGCAGCCGCAGGGTCTCAGCGGCGGCCGTCCGCGCCGGGGCGAGTGCGATCGTGGGCACGGCCGCGCACAGGTCGGACCACAGCGGGCCCAAGCGTCGGAAGTCCCGGTGAGCCCGCGCCCAGGCACGTACTTGAGGGGCCACGACGTGTGCGAGCGTGGGAACGAACCACCCGGCGAGCACCAGCACGGTGCCTCCGTCCGCGCAGATCCACGCCGCCGACTCGGCGCCGGCGGGCAGTCTGCGATCGCCCAGCGCGGCGAGGACGACAGCCAGCCGTACGCTGCTGTAGCCGAGGGTCAGCACGGCTCCGACGGCGGCGAGGCGCAATCCGCGGGCCACCCACACTTGTCCAGTACGCCGGGCAACAGAGATGCAGCCGACCGCGAGGAGGATCTCACCGCCGGCGTAGGCGAGGTTGTAGAGCGTCAGATACGCCTGATAGGTACCCGTATGCGCGTAGGCGCTGGTGAATCCCTGCGGTGTCGAGCTGCGCGGGGTGAGCTGAAAGAACAGCACGGTCAGCGTGGCGATCAGCATCGCCGCGGCGGCCAGGCTGAGGCGGGCCCGTGCACGGGCTGCTTCCCGGGGCAGCGACCAGTACGCCAGAGTGACCAGCTGACAGGCCATCAGGGCGACGACAGATCCGTACGCGATTTGAGCGCCTGTGGAGGGGCGTCCCAGTGCCGCGTCCAGCGCCTTCCACACGGGCTCCAGGGACACGGCGAACGAGAGGGCGGAGAATCCCCACGTCGCGCAGAGGGCCGCGAGCGCGGGATCCGTACGAAGGCGGCGCGGCGGCCACAGCAGCAGTACGAAGCCGACGGTGGTCAGTGCGAAGCACAGGGGGTGGAGCTGCTGCACGCCGGTTTCCGCTTATCCGCGCTGACGCAGGAGCGTGTGTGCGACGCGGTCGGCCGGATCAACCTCGGGCGGCGCTGGCCGGTGGATGCGGTGCTGAAGATGCGACGCGATCAGCTCTGCCTCCCGTTCGTCCTGGTACTCGTAGTTCGTACGCCCGAGAATCATCCGGATCAGCTCAGGATCGAGGCTGGGCATCAGGCGCTCGGTGATGGTGGTCGGCAGCGTGATCCCACCGGCCTCCGGCGGCCGGTGCTCGCACAGGATGTGGGCCAGCTCGTGCGCGATGATGTGGTCTTGGTGCGCGCGGCTCGTGTCCCGGTGGACGAACACGTGATCAACATCGTGGGCCCGGATCCAAAGCCCGCACACATCCGTGTCGCACTCACGCGGAGCCTCCTCGACGCGAATACGACAGCCGGTTCTGCGTTCGACGACGGGAATGAGACTCCCGATGCTGTCGACCCGAGGCAGCCCCAAGGAGTGAACAAACTCGCGGCAGGCGCGTTGCGTACTGTCCATGGCTCAGGTCCTCAATCGGTGACTCACCGAGCTTCAGTATCCTCGTCCGGCGGCAGCCCTTCCAAATCGCGGTAATGCTCGATCTGATGAAGCAATGCATTCAGACTCTTATCTGACAGGCCAGCGGTTCGAGCGGCGATCCGCTGTACGCCACTGGCCCGCAGTCGCCGCAACTCCTCTAGATCGGCTGCGATCTGCGCACCCTCGGCACCCGAGAAGAAGTAACTGGGACTCACCTTGAAAAAAGTCGCCAGAGCTTCCAGCGTGTCCCGTCGTGGATTTGTTCGCTCTCCTGTTCGTAGATAGTGCAGTTGACTGACCGAAATCGTCTCGCCGCCCTGAGCGCGAATTCCGGCTGCAACCTCCCGATTGGTGTACTCGCCGCGACCTGGCGGATGAACCACCTCAAAGAGCCTGTTGAGCCGGTCAGCCACGGATTCACCGTCCAACACCGCTCCCTCCAGCCGCGGCTCGTCCGGCTGGGGCGTTTCACCGCTGGTCATCGCACCTCGATTCACAAAAGTTGACGCTCAATCTGTTCCATGTCACTTTAGTGGACGGCTGGGGTGGATCGGGCCCGTCGGGTCAGGATCCAACCTCAAGACGTGACCTGTGTTCGCTGTTCGCAGCCATACCTCCCAAAGGACGGCCATGAGCGCGTCGGTACTCCACAGCATCTCCTGCCTCTTCCACACACGTGACCATCTTCCCCTGGACTGGATACAACCATCGTCCGCACACCGGGAAAGGACAGCTTCGGGAAGCGGGGCCACATGACGACGCTCGTGGACAAGCTCTTTCGCATTCGTCTGGCCGGAATCGACGCAGCCCTACCGGTGAGCGCCGCACGCCACTATGTCCGCACCACGCTGGAGTCGTGGCACATTTCCGCGGCCGGAATCGACGACGCCGTACTCGTGGCAGGCGAACTCGTCACCAATGCCCTCATCCACGTCGGCGGGGACATCACACTCACCCTGTCCACCCCAGGCGACAACGTCCTCATCGAAGTGCAGGACGCCCAACCAGGCCAGGTCCACGCTCCTCCCCCGGAGTTGTGCGCCGAGTCCGGCCGCGGACTGCACATCGTCGCGGCCCTGGCCACTGATCACGGCTGCCGCCCCGGCCCGCATGCGAAGGTCATGTGGGCCCAGATGACGCCGAGGTGAACCTCGGCCCGCAACTCCGCTCCGCCGCCTTACCCCCGTGGCGGCGGAGCGGGCTCTTCCTTTCCCTGACAGCCTGCATGCCGTGCGCCGACCCTGAACCGCTTACTCGTCGCCTGTCCGGCCCTCGCATGGCAAGCCCTGGGGGTTCGCTGACGCCCTGGTCAACCGCCAGTGAGGGCAGCAGCTCCGCGCCGCTACTCACCCGTCACCATCGGGGCGGAACGAGACGGATGGCCAGGAGCCTCAGCAATTCGCCCGCACGGCCGGGGTGGACAGCCTGGGATGGCGAACCAAACGACCTTCGCCGCCTCCGATACGCGGAAGCCCCAAGCTCCGCGCGTCAGGTAGTCCACAATCCGCAAGCCACGCCCCCGTTCTTCCAGCAGGCCGAGCAGACACTCCTCCACTCCCCCGCCGAAGCCTGCCTTCTCGGGGTGAAACGGAACGGACGGTGGGCCCGCTGACAACCGGGGCAGGCGAGTATCTCCGTCCGCAACCTCACAGACCCATGTCTCAGCCGTCATGCGCAGCCGGACCTCGTACGGGCCCTGCGCATGCTCGGCCGCATTCGCAACGAGTTCCGACAGAGCGAGTTGCGCGTCTTCTCTGGCCTCACCCTCGACACCGGCGGCCGTGAGCGCATCACTGAGCGCCGCTCTCGCCCCCGCAGTGGGGTTCGCCGTTTCCTCGCCCCAGCGGTAGATCACAGTGCCGCGCCACGGGCGAGCGTCCGGATTCACCGCGCACCCCTGCGGGCGGCGTGGCGTCCGCCGCCCCGCCGATGCCGACCCGGACCGGGTTCTAGGCAGGTACGAACGGGGATGTAGGCAATGGGTACGCAAGCCAGCACGAACAAGACGCTGATGCTGAGGGTGAGCGAGGGCACGATGCCGCCTCCCGGTGATCGCGATTCGGACCGCGACCACGACACCGTGGTCCCAACGACGAGCGGAACCGCACTCGTCAGAGGACTTCAAGAACCTCGACATGCTCGCTGCGCTGCCCCGGGCCTCAGGGCGACGGGGCATCGACCGCTTCGGTTCACAGCTCGACCGCGCGAGCGACGGTTCGCCTGCATCGGTTCGGCGCACAGCCCTCGTACGTCAGTGGGAGACACCGTGTTGCGCGGCGTACGTGACGAACGCCGCCCAGGACTCGGGCGGTGCTATCAGGCAGGGCCTGGAGGTGTCCTTGGAGTCCCGTACATGGACGGTCTCCGGACAGGCCGCGACCTCGATGCACTCTCCGCCGTTGCTGCCGCTGTAGCTGGACTTGAACCACGCCAGGTCAGCGGTCCCGTGCGTGGTCTCCTCGGCGCTCATAGCTCTCCCGCAAGTTGTTCAACGAACCTCAACGAGTCCTCAGTGCTGAGGGCTTGGCCACGGATGATTCCATACCGGCCTTCAAGCACTCGGACCTCTTCCGTAGCCGTTCCCCAAGCGCCCCCTGCCTGTCCTTCAACGTACGCCACTCGCTTGGCCTCCCCCGTCTCCAGGAGCGTCATCGGACCGTCGAATCCAGCGTGCGTCTCGCAAGCTGTCGGGAGCACCTGGATGGCGACGTTGCGCATGCGGGCGCACCCGATCAGGTGTTGGAGCTGCTCCCTCATAGCAGCCTTCCCGCCAATCGGACGGCGTAGCACCCACTCCTCGATGACGAAGCTCAGCATGCACGTCGGTTTGCGCGTCAGAAGCGACTGGCGATCCAGCCGGGCGGCAACTCGCGCTTCGACCGCGTCGTCGTCCAGCGTGGGGTAGTGCGCGCTGAGTACAGCCCGGGCGTATTGCTCGCCTTGCAGGAGACCGTGGATCACCTGGGTGTTGTACGACTGAAGGCTGCGGGCGTTCGCCTCCGCCTCCACGTACTTCTCGAACCAGTCGGGCCACTGAAGGCGCTTCGCCAATTCCTCGCTGGCGACGAGCAGCAATCCGTTGGTACCCAGGACCTCTTCAACCTTCTGGATGTAGTCCGGCTGGGCTCTCCGGTCGCCGCGCTCGATCTTGCGGATGAGGTCCGCTGAGTAGCTGCTCGCCGTGTGGAGCTGCTGCACGGTGAACCCGGCATGCTCGCGCAGCCGCCGGTGCTGACGGCCGAAGATCACGTAACTGATCGGGTTCTTGCCGCCGCTGTCTTGTGCGTCTTGTGTGTCTTCGCTGGTCACAGCACACCTTGTCTCTCTCACAGCCACCCGCGAACGCCCTTCCACGACAAGGCGATACACGCTCGAATCGCGAATGGCCCAAACCATGCGTCTCGCCTGTGAAGGTGGTCACAGTAATGCCCGGCAGGCAGGCTACGTCACGTGACAGAACAAACACAGCCGAGCGAACAACCAGTTCAGAGCCCTGAGTTGGGCACCGCAGAGGCCGCCGAGCGCCCTGAGTGGGTCCCGGTAGCCGGCATCCGTACGGCGAAACCCGGCCCCTACTTCGACGCGGTACGCATCGCCGGAGAGCGCGGCTCCGAAACAGCGGCTGCCCTGTGCGAAGCAGCCGGCGGCAACCCCGGCCCGATCCTGCAACAGGATCTCGGTACCGAAGCCACGCTCTTTCTCGTGCCACCACGCCCCGACACCGCCTTCCGCTGGCCCCCGGGGATCCGCGAGCTCAGCGCTGAGGACACCGTCCGGATTCCGGCGTACGGGCACGCGGACGAGACGATCACCTGGCTTTCGCGCCCCACCCCGAAAGCACCATTCGTCGACCGCGACGCGCTGCGTGCCCTCCTGATCCGGATGACGGGCTGGGCTCCAACGGAGGAGCCGTGATGCGGCCGGGTTCTCGCGTGGTGCTCTACGCCTGCCACGAACTGGCCAGCCCGACCACGACTCTCAACCGTCTCGCGACGTATGCCCACGACTCGGGGTTCGAGGTGCACCGCTCCTTCTTCGACACCTGCGCACTCCACACGAAAGCCGAGACCCGCCCGCAGTGGCGGCATGCCGCCACCCTGCTGGAGGCCGGCGCAGCAACCGGAGTGGTCGCGCCCACGGAGACACAGCTCGCGTTCAACACCAGGCGCCAACACGTACTGCGCACGTGGTTGATCGAGCACGGACTCTTCGCCCACTACCCACTCCAGGAGACCAGCGCCACACCGCACCCCACATCTCCGCCTCCGTCAGCGGACCTGGTAGCCGACGCGATTGCCCGCGTCCTAGCCCCGGCTCGCAGCGGAACGGTCCATTCGGGCGACTTCCAACTCATCAAAAAAGCAGTCGAGGACTACATCCCGCAGGTCGAGGCTCGCGCCCGAGGCCGACGCCCGGATCATGCCCAGCGCAGTGCGCTCCTGGCCGCAGAGGAAGCACGACGCCGACTTCACGGCCGCGCGGACGAAGCCGCCAACACGGCATACCTGGCCAAACTGGCATGCTGCGCAGCCGCGTTGCTGGCCCATCTGGAGCATCTGGCCGCCAATCCCACCTCCGACCGGGCCACGCCGCCACCTCGGGCGTCGACGTGAAGCACCAGCGTCGGAACCCGATCGGCAGGTCATCGCGACCGCCGCATTGAGCACCGCTCTCGTCGCTGTCCGCTCAGCCACCCTCATACTCGTTTGGAGCCCCCCATGTCCGGCCCACGGCGCCTCGCCGTGCTCTACATCTGCCACGGCGATTTACCACCCGATCAAGTGCTGGCCCCTCTCATCCGCTACGCGAGAGCGCGCGGCCGACGCACTGTCGCTCACTTCGCCGAGCCCGTTCCCCCGTCCACCCCGCTGACCGACCGGAAGGTCTGGGCGAACCAGGTTCTCCCCTTCCTGAATCAAGGGGCAGTCGACTTGCTCATCGCCAACTCGGAGTCCGAGCTGGCGAGCACGGACGACGAGCGTGCCGCACTCCGATTGACGCTCCTGCGGCTGGGAGTTGAGGCGGACTACCGCTTCCGCCCGCCCAGCATGGCGACGTACGTCGCCGACACCGCCTGCGACGCGGGAGCGAGAGGGTGATCACCTCAGTCACATCCGCCCTGTTCATCCTCGCGCCTGGCGCCAACCGGCGATCCCCTTGACCACCCGCCTCCGTTGGCCGTGCTCGTGTGTGGGACGCAGCGCGGACCCCTCCAACGGAGGCGGGCCCCACTTTTCACCTGCCGCCAACGGCCCACTTTTCGCGCGACGCCGACACCGCTCCTCACGATCCCGCAGTCCGGTCATCGCCCGCACCACCCTCGAAATGGGCCTACGCCTGACCACCCCGCGTCGTGGGCGGGGCCAACTCCGGCAGTTGCGCGAATCCACGCCGATCGGCCCCGCTGACGAACCCGCTTTCGTGGCTCCGGCCCACTTCATACCCGCAGAGCAAGAGAGAGAAGTACATGACGGTGAACAACACGCCCGTGCCCACAGAGCCCGCATCCCCGAGCACCTCCGCAGCAGAGCGGACTCCGGAGTGGTTCCAGGCGATGGACGAGCTTCGCGAGGTACTGGCAGCCGCCGGCCTGCCGGTACCGCGGCTGTCGATGGTCGACGACGGCCTGGTGTCCGTGATCGAGATCAGCACCCGCGCTCACCCGCAGGCGCGAGCCCTCGCGGCACTGCTGCGGCGAGGGCTCAAGAGCGCCTTCGCCGCGGAGGAGGCGCTCCGGGAGGCCCTGCGGGTGCACGGCTTGCACGTGCCGCAACTGACCGTACGCGACCGCCGGGTGCACCTCGGCACCCTCACCGTGGCCACTGCCGAAGCCCTCGCCCACAGCCTGGGCGCCCCGCCCTACCAGCCCGAAGGCGCCATCGAAGAGTGGCCCCAGGCACAACACGTACGAGCCCGGCTCCGCAACGCCATCATGGAGAACACCGGACGCACAGCGGTCCTGGACATCGTGGTTCACCCGGACTGCCTACGGTGCGACCGGGACGCCGCCGTCGAGATCAGCAGCAGCCTTCACCCCCAAGAAGCACGGAAGCTCGCGACTGCGCTCCGGCAGGCCAGCCTGTAACCCAGGGACGCGACTCGGCCGTCTGGCTTCGGCCAGACGACCCCGCGTGCTCTTGGCCGATAGCCAACAGCACCTTCGGCTTCACCGTTCCTTCTGATGTGGCGTCGTTCACGCACACTGAGCAATGAGGCGGGGAGAGCAGCACCGGCTGGTTAGGCTCCGAGCATGAGCGGACCGGTGTTGGTGATCGAGTTGGCGGAGGCCGTTCCCCTCTCGGCGATTCAGCGGCTCCGCGAACTTCTGGTTCGCTCCTCGGCACGGTTCGAGGAGAAGCGGGTCGGCGAGTACGACCTGAACATTCGCGCGGAGAGCCTCGGCATCTACGAGACTGGGGGCGTCGACGGACGGCGGCCCGTCCTGGTCTCCGTCATGGGGCCCGGTATCGGCGACGAGTCCGTCTTCAAGGCCGAACACGCCGACGAAGTCGATCAGGAACCTCTCATCGGCTTCACGCCGACGCACGCCATCGACGTCGTCGCCTTCTGCAACCGTCCCGTCGACCACGTCGTCACGGCCCTGCTGACCGCCGCCGTCATGGACGTGGTCGGTGGTGTCGTCAACGCCGAACTGAGGAACGACCAGGTGCCGGTGGTGGCCGGCCTTCCCGGCGTCATCGCCACGATGACCGATCCGTGGCCTGCCGCGTACGGTTCAGCGGAGTTCCTCAAAGCATGGGCTCAGCAGCCCGGCTTCCGGCTCCTGAAGTAGCCGGAACTCGGCCAGCCGGCTCAGGTGAGCCGTACCCGCTTGCGCAACACGGGCGATGCCCATCTTGCGGACTATCGACCTGCCCAGAAGGCAACCTCGCCGCAATGCTGGTGAGCGGCGCCCAGGTCCTGCCGGATGCCGTGTACCTGGCGGGCGTACCTCTTCCCGTGAGTGGGACAGCTCACTCATCTGAGGGGCACAGCTGCTCGATTACCGCGGCTCTCGCCGGGACATGTACGGGGTGGTATGGCCACTCAGTTGAGTACGAGGATGCTGTTATCCCGTGTTGCGGAGACGACGACGGCCGATCGTTCGCCGCATCGGCGCGGGGTGGTTCCGTGATGGGTGCGGCACCTGTTGACCGGGCTTGGCTGGACCGGCAGATCGCGTACTACCGTGCACGTGCCGGGGAGCATGGAAGTGCCCACGGGTGCTGGAACTGCGCGACGACGACCGGACCCTGCGCCTGGACCTGAGCGAACCGCTGCACGCACGCATCCTCCACAGCCACCTCCAGCGCCACGCAGAGGCCGATCTGACCGAAGCTCCGAGCGAACGGGATCTCGGCTGGATCGGGCACGCGCATGAGATGGTGGTGTCGCTGATCTCCGCCCGGCCGCCGCTGCCCCACCCGGACGTGGAGACGGCACCGGTGTTGACCAACCGGATGCTGCCCAACCCCGGCGACAGCCGACAGCACTGGGTGCAGGCCAAGGTGTTCACGCATCCGAACGTCATGGATCAGATCCTCACCCGCCGGCTGCCGAGCCTCCTTGCTGAACTGGGCTCCCCGGACTGCTGGTTCGTTCGCTACCGCACGCCCCACGAGGAAGACCACCTGCGCTTGCGGATCGCCGCCCTCGACCCGCACCGGCACGCACAGGTAGTGCACGCCATCGCACGATGGGGGGGAACAGATGCAAGGTGATGCCCTCGCCTCGCGGCTCGTCTTCGACGGCTACCGGCCCGAGATCGGCTGCTACGGCACCGGCGCAGCCCTGGCCGCCGCCGAGGACGTCTTCGTGGCCGACAGTGACACCGCCCGGCACGCGCTGTCCGACCTCACCGGCATGGACCGTAAAGCGCCGTGCTCCCTCAGCATGATCGATCTCGCCTGGGGCCCTGGGTGACGAAGAAGGTACACGCTGGATGGCCATCACACTCGCACGCGTCACGAGTGATCCGGACGTGACACGACAGACCGTTGAGTACGCCCGCGTTGGCGTACTTCAGGAGCAGGAGGGCTGGACTCCCCGATTGGACGCCGCACACCAGCCGCGCCGAGGCGCCCTGGTCCGCTATGCGGCTCACGTCCGTGACGGCCAGCTCGAAGCGGTGCTGGAGTCACTGTTGCACATGCACCACAACCGGCTGAGGGACCCTGACCGAGAAGTGGAGGCCGCCTGCCGTCACGCCGCCCGCCAGGTGTGCCGTTCCATCCGTGAACGGCGGGTGGGCACGTGAGCGATCTCGTGCACGACCTCGGTCGCGGTGTCGCCGGAACCGTCGTCTACCACGGCGTCCTGGCACAGCACAGCGGCGCGTGGAAAGCGGCGCACGCCGCTGCGCTCACAATGACAGGGCGCACGGCGACCGTTGATCCGTCGAGCGCGAGCCTGTACCGCGGGGCCGGCCGCCGTCGCGTACGCCCTGCACAAGGCCAGCCACCGTGCCTATCGCTCCGCTCTGGACGAGCTGGACCGCAAGATCGGTCGTCCGCTCGTCACTGAGCGGCTGTCGGCAGCACAACGCCGCATGGACTCAGGTCAGCCGCCGCGTATGCGCGAATGCGACCTGATCCGACCCGGACTCGGCGCGTACCTGCTGTCCCGCGCACCCCGACCTACTCGACGGCGTTCTGCGCTACCTCGTACAGCTCCTCCAGCACCCCCTCACCGTCGAAGGCAACAGCCTCCCCGGCTGGTGGACTCGACGGCCCAACCGGTGAGCCGGACACCAGCTGGCCCCTGGGCCACGGGAACTTCGGCATGGCCCACGGCGTGGCCGGCCCCGTGGCGCTCCTCGCCCTGTGCGCCCGCGCCGGACACACCGTTCCCGGCCAGTACGAGGCCCTGGTAGCGGCATGCCGCCTGCTGGAAGAGTGGGCACGTCCGCGCTCGCCCCTCGTCGAGGACCAGCAGTTCGCATCAACCCACTGGATGGAGCAAGGTGGCGAAACGACGCAAGTTCAGCTGACTGCCCGCTATGGGCAATATGACTGAATCGGCAATAGTTGCTCAGAACCCCACCCTCGCAAGGCAAAACCCCAGGCCGCTGAGGGTGCTCCCCGCGGACGCGGGGTTGGTCCCACGCCGCGGCTGCGCTGCATGCCCTGAAGGGTGTGCTCCCCGCGGACGCGGGGTTGGTCCCGACGTGCCGGTCATGGTCACCCAGGCCGTGGCGTGCTCCCCGCGGACGCGGGGTTGGTCCCGCCGCCGCCGACCCGATCGTGGTCGCGGGCAGGTGCTCCCCGCGGACGCGGGGTTGGTCCCGCTTCAGCGGGCCGCACAGCGCCTCACCGACGGTGCTCCCCGCGGACGCGGGGTTGGTCCCGGGGCATCCGGCTTGTCCTTGCGGGTGCGGAGGTGCTCCCCGCGGACGCGGGGTTGGTCCCTCGGTCTTGTCGCCGTTGGCGCGGGCACGCCAGTGCTCCCCGCGGACGCGGGGTTGGTCCCGCGGCACTGCAGTGCGCGGACACGGTGCTGCAGTGCTCCCCGCGGACGCGGGGTTGGTCCCCCGGCGTGGACGACCTGATCAAGGCATCCCCGGTGCTCCCCGCGGACGCGGGGTTGGTCCCCACTTCCCCGGCGTCCAGCTCACCCTCTCCCAGTGCTCCCCGCGGACGCGGGGTTGGTCCCGCCTTGAGTCCCCTCTTCGCGGGGTCGATGTCGTGCTCCCCGCGGACGCGGGGTTGGTCCCGGCCAGGAAGTGCCGAATCGGCAATCGTGCTGGTGCTCCCCGCGGACGCGGGGTTGGTCCCCGGACCCCTCTCCGCATCCGGCCCTCTTCGAGGTGCTCCCCGCGGACGCGGGGTTGGTCCCAGGGTCGGAACCGAGCTCGGCCGAACGGACGGGTGCTCCCCGCGGACGCGGGGTTGGTCCCCCCCGCCGGGCGAACGGCAACCGGGGTGGCGCGGTCGTCGTGATGTGCTCCCCGCGGACGCGGGGTTGGTCCCTCCCCCGCGGGCTGGTCGTCAAGATGCCCTCGGTGCTCCCCGCGGACGCGGGGGTGGTCCCCTGCGCCACCCCGCCGTGTCCACGGCCGGGAGGTGCTCCCCGCGGACGCGGGGTTGGTCCCTGAAATCTCGGGGGAAATGCAAGGGGAATGGCGTGCTCCCCGCGGACGCGGGGTTGGTCCCCGAGGGCACGGACCACAGAGAGGAGGTTGTCCGTGCTCCCCGCGGACGCGGGGTTGGTCCCTCCACCTACGGCACGATGGCGCCGATCCCCAAGTGCTCCCCGCGGACGCGGGGTTGGTCCCATCGTCCAGACCGTTACAGGCGCCGTCAACGAGTGCTCCCCGCGGACGCGGGGTTGGTCCCTACCAACTCGGAAGAGCGGGCGGTTCGAATGGGTGCTCCCCGCGGACGCGGGGTTGGTCCCAAGGCGATGACGCAGTCGCTGGACACCTCGACGTGCTCCCCGCGGACGCGGGGTTGGTCCCTCGCCGTACCCCTCGGCCCGAAGCCGGTCGGCGTGCTCCCCGCGGACGCGGGGTTGGTCCCCTCACCGTCTCCTGCTCCCCGTGCAACAGCAGGTGCTCCCCGCGGACGCGGGGTTGGTCCCACCGCGATGGGCCAGGCCGCCCGCGTTGTCGGGTGCTCCCCGCGGACGCGGGGTTGGTCCCAAGGGCTTCGACTGGGCGTACGGAAAGGTCACGTGCTCCCCGCGGACGCGGGGTTGGTCCCTCGGCGGCGTGCTGGCCGACGACTACGCCGTCTGTGCTCCCCGCGGACGCGGGGTTGGTCCCGTGGGAGCACCTGGTGAGCGTGGAACGGTTCGGTGCTCCCCGCGGACGCGGGGTTGGTCCCCACGCCAGCACCAAAGCGAAACAGGACTTCGTGTGCTCCCCGCGGACGCGGGGTTGGTCCCGCCCGCTCCACCGCGCGGCGTTCGGTACACAGGTGCTCCCCGCGGACGCGGGGGTGGTCCCCTGGCCCGGGAGATCATGGACGGCCAGCCCGCGTGCTCCCCGCGGACGCGGGGGTGGTCCCGAGAGCGTCGTCTCGCCGTGGATGAGCGGGACGTGCTCCCCGCGGACGCGGGGGTGGTCCCGCGTCCTGGTCGAGGTGGTGGAGGGTGGCGAGGTGCTCCCCGCGGACGCGGGGGTGGTCCCGTATCCCTCTTCGATAGGGATTCGCAAGGGGTGTGCTCCCCGCGGACGCGGGGGGGGGTGCCTCTATGTCTTTCGTCAAGCGAGGCGTGGGGTTCTGGGTTCGTAGAAGGCGCCGTCGCGGAGCATCGCGAAGAGCACGTTGATCCGTTGTCGGGCCAGGCGGAGGAGGGCTTGCGTCCCCCGAGCTCGGCAGCGGAGCCGTCGAAGGGGGGGAGAGATGTGTGTGAGAGACAGGCTCCGGCGGCGGCGATTTCGGCGGCGGGGGCGGCTTCGACGGTGGCGGCGGCGGTGGCTGCGGTGGCGGCGACGGCGGTGGTGGCGGCGGCGGTTGCTGAGCCGCGTACTCGGGGACGCGGGACGCCAAGGGGACGCGTCCTCTTGACGGTTACGAGGGGAGGGAGCGTGCGTGGTCGCCCATGTCGCCATGATCGTCATCGGTGCGTTTATCGCGATCAACGGTGCGGTGGAGTGGATCAAGTTGCTGCGCTGGTTCCCACGGCGCCGGCGCGCTCGTGCTGTCTTCGTGGGCACCGAGGACGTGATGCGGCCCGATCCGCAGATCAAGAGCCGTGCCGGGCGGTTCCGGTTCACCTCGCAGGACGGTCGCACGATCGAGCGTACGAGTGCGTTCTCGTCCTTCCCCGGCCCGAAACCGGGGCGTGAGGTGAACGTCGTCTACGATCCGCTCCGCCCGCACAAGACCGCTGAACGGGCGGGCGTGCACCTCTTTCTGCTGGTTGCTGTGGGTCCCCTCTTCATGGCGGTGGGATCTGTCATGATCATCTTGGGCCTGCTGAAGATGTGACCCACGGGGCCGCTGACGGACCAACGCGCGAAAGAAGGCCCCGACGGGCTCGCCCGTCGGGGCCTTCTTGCTGTTCTGCGACGGTGGCTGGGGCCGGGGTCGAACCGGCGACCTTCCGCTTTTCAGGCCGCGCCTTAGCTAGGACTGAGCTGGTACGACGCTCTCCGGAGTCATCGGTTGTGTGTCGTTGTTTGCCGCTGTTGGCGTACCCGTTGGCGTACGCCAGATCGGCAGCGATGGCGGTTGCCAGAGCTCGGTATGCGTTGGGCTGACAGGTGTCATGGATTCGGGTGGTCCAAGATCTTCTCCCACATCACCTCGCCTCACGGCCCTGCCAAGGCTGATCAGTGCGGTACTGCCCCGGAGCCGAGTGCGGAGGAAGGTCCTGGGAGAGCTACCACACGTGCCCTGGACACGCTGATCAGCGCGACTGTGGTTGCCGCCAAGACAACCACGGCGAGAACTACTCCGGGAGTTGTTGCCCAGGATGGGGTGTCTGGGCTATAGGGACCACTGGACGTCAGCGCTGGGATGCAGGCCAGCAGTCCTGCACCGAGAACCCAACGTCGTTGAACCCGATATCCGGATCCTGTCGCAGCAGCAAGGGTGGCGAATATGATTGCAGCGAGCAATGCCGCGCCGGGTGAATGGATATTCCACGTCGGTTGGAGATCCGACAGGAGGGTCAGTCCCAGGGCCCCGAAGAAGGCACACACGGTGCCCAGTGTCAGTGCCAGTGTCGCAGTGGTTCTGTGTTCGGGATTAACGATCCTGACAGGCGGTTTGGGTTGTGGCTCGCCACGCAACTCAGCGTCGAGCATCGCGGTGAGCTCCCGGTGACTCTTCCGGCCTTGCCAGGTGAATATGGTGCTGAGCGCCATCGTCGCCACTGCAAGAAACCACCAGCTCCCGATGGCTGCCTCAACGAGGGTCGCCCCACGCGCGACACGGGGGAGCAACGCGGCTGATGCTACCCAGAGCATGAGAACTGCTTGAAAGCAACGTCGTCGGTCATGTTGCTTTCGCAAGGTACGTTCGTATCGCGCCACCGTTTCTGCCCACGGCCGCGCACCGAAGCCTCTGCTTGTCGAGGATTCGAGGTCAGCAAGCATTCCGGTCGCCAGCCGGCGCACGAGTAGCCCATCACTGTCGAAGTATGCAGTGTGGTCGCTCAGTGGGTGGCCGAGTACAGGCGTAGCCTCTCGCTCCACGCCCTGCGGAAGGGTGGGCAATAGCATTCTGCCGACTACATCATGCTGGCTGCTGTACTCCTCCCACACAAGCTGCATTGAACTGTTGGTTGACGGTAGAGTGAGGGGTGTCCTTGCCTCGCTGAGGATTCGAAACCTGAGGATCAGTCCGCATGCAATTGTTAGCGTTACACTCACCCCGATGGCGGTCCACCGCTCCCAGGTCATCTCCCCGACAACGAGAACGCCCGAAAGTATGCGATTCGTCGCCTCCACCACGTCGTTTTGCATGGTTGTGACGAAATCGCTGGAATGTGCGATCAGCGGCATCGCCAGCGAAGGTGTAATCGCCTGAACATGCATCAAAGTGCCCGCCGCAATCTCCGAATTCCCTGGTTCGATGAACGGAGAGGCACCCCAGGTTAGACAGAGAGACGCGATAGGGATCATCCATGCAACGACTGCGACGAGTGGGCGCCTCATCTGCTGGAGAATCCAGATGGGTTTAAGACCTGATCCGACACCCACCATCCGGATTACCTTCTCCTGGTTACGGCCTCCGTGACGTGCCATGAGTTGGTGAGCGAGGAAACCTCCTTGTGAGTGAGCGATGAACACGATCTCGTCGCAATGCTTCCGCATCCAGTGCAGTCGATCTTCCAAGAAGTCGAGCAACCTCTCGCGCTCCTTGTCTCGCGTGGCAGCCATGATCACATGGTCTGCGACATTCAGCCGCGTGCTGAGCAGAACGATCAGGCAGGTGGTTCCGCCGGCGGTCCACCAAGGGTGCTTGAAGAATAGGGCCATGAACGCGGACAAAAGCACGAGCGAAGTCAGAAACCGCCAAGCCATACGACCCGTGTGGCGAACATCAGGACTGCTAAAAAATGCGCTAGGCGACAGTACGGAACTTAGGGATATTTGGAAGGTGCGCTTGAACGAGACTTCGGTGGGCGCCCAGAAGCTGCGGTCGCGGCGGTCTGGGCCGACAAGCAGAAGTGCCACAGGCAAGCACCACACAAGGTAGAGCAGTGTCAGCAGCGGTCGAAGATACCACGGTGGCCGAAGAAAGCGGTCTGCCCAAACTGCCTCTGCGATTAGCACCGACCCCTTCTGCTGTCCAGGCGCGGTGATTTCGACGGTGGCGTGAGCAGGAGCCCCGAGCGGCCACTCGGCGGATCTATTCCTGCACTCTGGCGTCTCGGTCCAGGTAACCGTTGACGTACCGTACGCCTTAGCGATCGGGTCAACGATACTTCGGGCCATTTGGTGCAGGACGGAGCGCCTTGAGCCGATGTGCCGATGCTGGTTCCCGACTCCATGGACGACGAGGTATCCGACTCGGGTCTCGTCAACGTCTCGATTGCTATTGCGCTGGGAGGCAGGCTTCGCCCGTGCTGCCTTGCTTGCACGATCCCGACTGCGTCGCCGTTTCGATGACTTCACTCTGCCCTCCCCGCTGTTCGTACCTGACCGGTAGCAGATCATGCAGCCCGTTGAGGGCGTACCGCATCCGTACAGATACTCAAAACGGGTCAGGGCTGGCCTACTCAGGAGACTAGCCCTAATCCGCAACTCTCTGGGTGGAGAGATGCCTCAGGAAGGGCCGGCGTGGTTGGAGCGCTTCTAGCCTCGTAGGGAGGTCGCTGGGCGCCCGTGGTTGTTCGCCGCTGTACGCGGTCGTTGCAACGCAGGTGGATACTCAGCGAGGTAGGAGCTGCCTTCAGGGGCCTAGGTGGTGCGGTCGTCTTGAGCCACTCGGGAGCGTCCGGCCGCTTGACGACGTGCTGCCGTACAAGCCCGTGCCATGAGACCAAGTCAGTGGGTGCGACGGAGTGAGGGCCATGGGTTGTGCCTCGCTGTCTGCCGCCGCTGGCATACGCCGACGCCATGGGCACTCAAGCTCTGTCCTACCAGCCCTCAGGCATGCGAAGAACTGTGAGTTGAGTCCCGGAGTTCACATACAGGGCCTCGCCAGACGCGAACGTTAACCGCTTGCCACCCCTTGGCAAGTCCTGCATGTCCGTGATCTTCATCTGCCGACCGCCTACATGGATCTCGTCGCCGAGTTGCACCTGATGCGGTTCGGCGCACACTGCGATTTGTCGTTCAGTGCGTGCCATTAGACCCTTCCTCGGGGTGGCCCTCTCCCAGATCCGAGTCGGGGAGAGAGGGCTCGGCGCGGACGAGGGACCAGAGCACGGCCCCCTGAGCGGTCGCCTCGTGCCCGAAGTCGTCACCCCGCCTCAGAGCCGCTAGCACCGCGCTCCAGCCGCTTCGGGACAGTGATTCGGGTGCGTCGACCTCGACCCGGAGCGAGTCGCGTTGGCGTATCACGCGGGGTTCGAGGCCAGAGGTGGCGAGAGCGGCGGCGATGGAGTGCGCGCGAGCGATGGGTTCAGGCATGGCGTCCCTTCGGCGCTCGCTGATCACGAGAAGTGAAGCTAGCTATCTAGATTAAAGCTGGTGGGCTAGATTTTCCACATGCCCGAGCAACCGCCGTATCTGCACATTGCTGACCTGCTCCGGCAACGCATCGCCGCCGGTGAGTGGGCACCCCGGGAGCGGCTTCCGTCGCGGGCACGGATGGCAGCTGAGTACGAGGTAGGCGACGCCGTGGTGCGCCGCGCCCAAGAGCTACTGATCTCCGAAGGGGTTCTTGAAGGCCGCTCCGGGTCGGGCACCTACGTCGCCGAACGACGTGAGCGCACGCGTATGGTTCGCTCGCCCCTCAGCGGCCAGCGCGATGGCTCTCCGTTCCGCGCATGCATGGCTGCCCTCGGCAAGACGGGGACGTGGGAGAACCAGACCAACGCCAACGCACCGGCCCCGCCGGAGATCGCGGCGCGTCTCGGGATCGACGAGGGCGACCGGTGCGTCTGTACGCGCTACGAATTCCTTGCCGAGGGCCGACCGGTCCAGCTCTCGACGAGCTGGGAGCCGTACGCCGTCACGGGAGGCACGATCGTCGTGCTTCCCGAGGCCGGACCGCTCGCGGGACGAGGCGTCATCGAGCGCATGGCGGAGATCGGGGTTGAGATCAGCCACGCGGTCGAGCAGCCGGAGCCCGGGCAGGCGACAGTGATGGAGGCTCAGCTCCTCGGCGTACAACGTGGCGCGCTCGTCACTCGAATCCAGCGCACGTACTACGGAACTGACGGTCGCCCGGTTGAGACAGCCGACATCGTCGTGCCGGCCGCGCACTCCGAGATCGTCTACGAAGTGCGGGTCAGTTCCGAGAGCTGAACGTGTGGGTCGACAGAGAACCGTGTCGTCGTCACAGATAGATCTGTCGTGTGCAGGCGCGGCAGTAGAACTTGCCGTCGCGCTTCTCGATCTGCCGGTGCTCACACGTCGCGGTCCTGGACGTTGCGTGGCTCTGCCGCCGGCGGCCAGCAGGGGGAACGAGTGTCATACCGAGCCCCTGTCCGACCGCTCCGGCATGTCCGAACGGGTCGACTCCTCCGTGGGCTCCAGGACCACCGCATAGTCCGAGAAGAGCCGCAGGTAGCGACGGTGACCGGTGTCAGCGGCATGCTGGCGCATCCACACTTCGACCGGTTCCGTGTGGCGGTGGGCCCCAGAGCTCTCGCAGCAGGTGATCTCGCCCGAGGCGCACTCGGCCTCGTACGTGGGCTCCGTCGCCTCGTCCCGCACGACGCCATACGGAGCCTGGCGAAACGCACCGGGGGTCACCGCGCTGCCCCCTTCTCGATCACAGCCGCCAGGTCGCGGGCGACGACGGGCGCGCAGTCGCCGAGGCTCACGAGGGCGTACCCGGAGCCGTCGGCACGCGTCGCGGGGCGCACGTCCATCGACGGCAGCTGGATACCCGCACGCCGCAGCGCCGCGCGCAGCTCCTCGCGTGCCTCCTCGGCCTCCCGGTCCTTCTTCACCGCTCGTCGCTGCGTCGCCATGCCGTGGTCCTCTCGCATTCGTACTGCTCGGTTGTCGTCGTGCTGCCGCACCGGCTGCCGTGCTGTCCTTCGTCCGACAGCCGGTGCGGGGCCCGGGGCGCGACCCTTCTCCCGGAACGGTCGCCATGGGCTTGGTGCTGGAGTCCGCGGCCCTGCCGAGGGTGCTCCGTTGGGCGTGCGGGAGCCGTTCAGCGTGATGCCACCTCGGTACGAGCTGACGTGTGCGCCCTCGCCGGGCGGCCCGCGAACGCATCGCGGAGTCGGCGACCGAGCGGCGTACGAGGCCGCCGATGCCGGCCGGGACGCGACTGGGACGAGGGTGGACGGCATGCGCTGGTCGGCGTGTAGAGCGGGAGCCCGCGCCCGTGGGCGTCAGTCGGAGCGTCGGCGACGGCTTCCGTGTAGTCCCACGCCATGTCGTGAAGGCGGGAGATGCACTGCCCGCAGGCGTAGAGGGCAGCTTCCACGTGGCCAGCCGTCGTAACGGGGCCGATCCACAAGACCTCTGTGTGCCGGTGGCCGCACCACAGCCAACACGGCCCGTACTTCCAGGGGTTGCCGTCGCCAGGTTGTGCCGGTTCCGGGCGGCCGTCGTACGCGGCAGGCACCACAGCCTCTCCCGGCTGCTCGACTGCGAAGGGACGTACCGAAGGCGCCGGGTCACGGCTGTGCTGCCTTCTCGACGACGGCCGCCGACTCCCGACCCGCGCAGGGTCTCCTGCTCGTGCCCTCGTCCTGCGCTCGTGAGGGCCATGCTGCTGATGGGATCTTGCACTGCCGCCATCACGACCTCCCCTGGGAGATCGAGAACGCGCACCACGTCGTCGTACCGTCGGGACTCACTCCCCAGCTGTCCGTGACCGCTTCGACGAGAAGCAGACCGCGCCCGCTCTCCTCCGTCCGGACCGCAGAACACACGTGTGCCGGCGCCGGGTTGCCGTCCGAGACCTCGATGCGCAGTTCCTGGTCCGAGCACGTCACCCTGAATCCGACCGGGCGACCGCCGCCGTGCCGGACCGCGTTGGTGACGAGTTCAGAGACCGCGAGTGCGGCGTCGTCGGCAAAGTGGCCGAGTCCCCAACGGTTCAGGTGGCGCGCGGTGAACCACCGCATGTGTCCCACCTGGACCTCAGCGGGCAGGAAGTTCATCTCGAAGCCGATCACGCCTGCCTCGCCCGAGGTTGATGAGGCCGGTGCGACGTCTGTGGTGCAGGTCATCGGCGCTCTCCGAGTGGCGTTCGCGGGGGCGGATCAGGGGGACGCAACTGACCCCCAGTGCCGAAGCTGTGTTCAGACGAACACGCTCGGCAAGGACTGCTAAGACCCTCGCAACGGCCACCGCTCCAGATCCACCCGCATCTCGACCCCGGGTTCGGACCCCGAATGGAGCATCAAACCTCGGCTCTTCCTCGGAGTGACCTCGACATCACTGATCACCGCTGTTTCAGGGCAAGTTGACGGTGCGGCGGTTCTACCGTTGGGCGAATGACGTGTTGGACGTAGGGGACGAAGGGGGCACCATGCCTACGCTGCTCCGGTACCTGCTCGACCAACGGGAGTGGCGCGACCACGGTGCCTTCCTGCCGCATTTCAGGCAGGCAGCTCGTGAGGTGGCCGAATTCGAGGAGAAGCCATCGCTGGCGACCCTCGCTCCGGCGAAGACGACATTCGAGGCTTGGTACTACGGAAAACGACAGCCGCAGCGTGAGGCTCGCAGGGTGCTGGTCCACCTGCTCGGCTACAGCATCGAGCAGTTGTGGAGCGATGTTCCCGAGGGGGCCGTTCCTGCCGCTGCTCCTCTGTTCAGCGCGCCACTTGCCGAAGACCATGCCGCGAGCGGTAGGGATCTGAACGAGATGAGAAGGACGGGCGCAATGGCCGCACGACGCGCAATCGACTTCGCTCTGGGAGCGGAGCGCGACCAACTGGGCGATGAAACCATGGGGTTTCTCACCGACGAGGTGAAGCGCATCACCGAGGAGTACCCAAGGGTGCCCTTGTCCGAGATCTGGGAAGACCTGGCGAAGGCGCAGGACGAAGCATTTCGCCTCCTGGAGAGCGGACGCGCTCGCCCTTCGCAGTCCCGCGATCTCCATTTCATGGCCACCGTGTTGTCCTTCCTCATGGCCAAGGGCTCACACGACATGGGCGACTCCAAGGTGGCCATGGCGCAGGCCCGAGCCGCCGGCTTCTGCGCCAAACAGACCGAGCACCCGGGGCTCGTCGCCCTGGTCGACGGGCTCAAGTCGCTCATCTCCTACTGGGCCAACAGGCCCGAAGACGCGCTTCACTACGCGCGGCACGGAGCCGCGGGGAATCGCCGCCTGCGGGGGACGGTCAGCGTGTGGCTCCCCAGCCTGGAGGCTCGCGCGGCGGCACTCCTCGGCGACGAAGAAGCGGTCCGTTCGACGAACCAGCGGGCTGAGAACCTGCGTGAGCAGGTGGTGCCGGACGACCTGGACGCACTGGGCGGCCTCCTGACCTTCCCGGAGATCAAGCAGCTGTACTACGCCGTCGAGTCGGAAGTGCTGCTCGGACACGGCGATGCACAGATCGTTGATCGCGCCGAGACCGCTGTTCGCGGATTCAGCGACCCCGACGACCCCGCGTGGGCCTTCGGCGACCAGGCCGGCGCCCGGTGCAACCTCGCACTCGTCCGCCTGTACTCCGGCGACCTGGACGGCACGGCCGACGCTGTCCGACCGGTGCTCGACCTCGCGCCCAGCCTCCGGAACAACGGCATCGTCGTCTCCGCCGAACGCGTACGCGCTGCCCTGGGGCGCGGCCCCGCACGGGACGCCGTCGTTGCGCGCGACCTGCGAACCGAGATCGAGATGTACCAGCCCCCGCGGCCGGCACTGCCTCGATAGGCGTCTACCAACAAGGACTAGGGCATGTACTCCGCTGACCCGGGACACTGATTGATGTATGGCCAACCGGCACTCGGTATAGCCCCCCTGCCCGGAGAAGCGATCTCGAGCCGTCCAGATGTCACCCCAGTGTGGCGCGAGTTAGTGCCCGACGGACCTCGGCGGTAATTGCCGCGTCCTCCGGACGAGCAGCGGCTGTCAGGGCCTGGAAGACCTCGGCGAGCTCAGTGATGCCATGTTCGTCTCCCAGGTCGAGGAGCAGTTGACCGACGTGGAATCGGACCTCGAGCAGCAGGCGGTCATCAGGAGACCGGGACCGCAGCTCGTCCGCGAGGGCCGCGAGGGCCTTGAGGGCCTCCTCCAGGTAGCCGAGGTGCCTCTGGCACTTTGCGATACCGAAGCGGCACCGTACCGCGTCCTCAGAGTGCTCCGGGCCGAGATCTGCAAGGTCTTGTGCGAGGCGTGCGTACGTCGGCATCGCTTGTGAAATGAGCCCCTCCTCGAAGAGCGCTTGCGCGCGTGTGATCCGGACGGCAGTAGGAAGCGACTCGATCACCGGACTATCTGGGGCGGAGAGTGGAGGACGCGAGCGGTACAAGGCGGGCGGGCATGTGACGAGGGACTCGTGCGGAGACTCAAGCCGTCTCCGGAATTCGCGGGCGGTGGCCGGGCGATCGCTCGCCCGTTTCGCCAGTCCGGCCATGATTACGGCCTCCAGCGCTGGGGAGACACCGGGACGCAGCAGACTGACCGGTTCCGGCGTCTGGTACCGATGACAGTGCAAGACCCGGGCGAAATTCGCGTCACCGAAGGGCGGTATGCCGGTCAGCAGTTCGTAGAGAACGCAGGCCAGGGAGTACAGGTCGCTGCGCGGATGGACATCGCGTCCCTCACACTGCTCGGGCGACATGTAGGCGACGGTGCCCAGGACCCTGTTGTTCTGGGTCAGCCGTGTCTGATCTGTCCTGAACACCTTGGCCACGCCGAAATCCAGCACCATGACTCGGTGACGGTCGGTCAGCATGATGTTGGCGGGCTTGAGGTCCCGGTGGATGACGGGGATCGCATGGGTATGTTCGAGGACGTCGCAGATCTGGACAGCGAGGGACACAACCTCGTCCTCGGATAAGCGATGTCCGTCCGCGATGACCTGGGTGAGGTCCCGTCCGAGGACGTGGTCCATCACCAGATAGGCGTCGCTTGCGACGGAATCCACGCGTGCGTCGAGGAACGCCGGGATGCCCGGGTGCTTCCAACGTGCCAGGAGGTCGGCCTCGAGTGTGAAGCGCTGGATGAGTTCCTCGGGGTGACGGGGGTCTAGCAGTTCCCGATGGATGCCTTTGACGGCAACTGCTCGCCGTGATCGGCGGTCGTACGCCAGCCAGACGTCCCCCATGGCGCCACGGCCGAGTCGTCGGCGTAGCTCGTAGCGCTCGCCGAGAACGTGCCCGTCACTCCACACCAGGACCGTCGCCCGACGCTTCCACGTCCGCCAGCAGCTCGCTGGCGAGATCGGCCAGTGTGCCTTCGCCAGGTAGGTACCACCGCGTCGTACCCTGCACCGCCGCGGGCTGTTCGACCCATTTGGCTCTCTCCCAGATCTGCAGCACCAGTCCGGATGGCGAGTAGCGTCGGCCGTCCAGCGCCCAGATCAAGGGCTTGCGGGTGTCGTTGACCCAGGTGGCCAAATACCGCTCAGGACCCCCGCCGAGCCACGCGCTCACGGCATCCCGCTCCACGATGCCTGGACGGTAGATCAGTTGGGCACCGTCGTCGATGAGCCGGTGCTGGACGAGGAGGGGCACGGTGTTGGGACGCCGCCGACGATTCGGACGCGGCGGGGTGATAAGTCTTCTTCCAGCTCCGTGTCGCAGGGTCTGCAAGACGTCAGAGACGAGGTGTCGGCAACTCTGCTCGTCGCGCAAGATCCGGGTGACGAAGGCGTGCTGGCCATAGCGAACGGCCAGGCTATCGGTGAGGGCGACAAGGGTCTCGCCGGTCCGTTTCACGGCTCCGTGGCCGCGCGCATCCCAATCGTCCCCTGGCTCATCGATTCCGTCGCCGCCGATCAGCTGGAAGACCGCGTGGGCGACCAACAGTTCGGCTCGATCGGCAACCACGCGCTCGCGCCCTTCTAGACTGTCGGCCAGGATCGCCAGCTCGTCACGGACCTGGCGCAACAGACTGACGGACCGCCAGATCTGCAACGCGCCCGGCCGGTTGTCGAAGAGCCGGGAGTAGAAGCCGCCCGAGGCGCTGCGCCACAGGACATCGCCGTCCGCCTGGTACCGGGCGAGCAGCGCGGCATTGGGGTAGGCACAGGTGAGGGCGAGCGCCGCCTCGGCCATGGTGCACCCTGCGGCCGGTGACGGCTCCGGGCTGCCGCGCTTGAGGACGTACGACTTGCCCAGCGACAAGGCTAGGTCCTGACGGATGAGCTCCTGCTGGGGATCTAGCGCGGCAAAGTCCTGCGCTTCGACGTGGTTCTGCGTGTTGGTCGCTCGTGTGATCCGCTGTGCCAGGTCGTTCGGGGCTCCGTCCAGGCAGATGAAGCGGACCGGAACGAGCGCTTCAGCGACCGCCCGCGGTTCCTGCTCGTAGGCCTGACGGGCAGCGGCCACCGTCTGAGCGCCGTTCACGACTCGTGCGTTGCCCAACTCCAGCCGAACCGGCTGGCCTTGAAAGGGTCGGGCGATATACGTAGTCCGGACAGAGTCGCACAACACCGTGATGCCGTTGTTGAGGTACCAGAATTCCTGCGGGGCGTTTAGCAGGCTATCAACCATGGTCGCGTTGACGTCGGTCGCACCCAGCGCGAAGCGCACGTTCTGGTCAAAGAGCCGCGTGCCGTGCTGCTCATACCACCCGGCCAGTTCCTCGGCGCTCACCGTGCCGAGATACGTCTGGTAGGGGGTCGAGTTCATGTGCCAGCCGTCCGACAATGTGGCGGTGATCGTTGCGGGTTCGGGCAAGGACCCCCTCTGTACGATTGCGTGGAAGTCGGGAACGCCCAAAATCCGGAAGTCCAGCAGCTCCCCCCACTGGTTGAATTCGCTCACGCCTTCGTGCAACAGGTCGTCTGCCTCGGATGAAAGGACTTCGTCGCCCAAAGCGGCGAAAACCAGGTGGGCCCGAAGGGCTGGCTCGCGGAGCAACGCCTGGATCCTGGGGACCAGTTGTTGGAACCTTGCGCTGAACTGGTCGTACCGGCAGTCGAAGAGTTGCTGGACACCGTGGAGCAACTGGTGGACGGCATTGCTATCCATCCGGGCGGCGGCTTGGTCGCTCCACTTCGCCTGGACCAGCCAGATCTCCATGGTTGCGGGTGAGACGAACACGGCGTCGATACCCTGGTCGTCCGCTCCGTCGACGACCACCGCAGCTGCCTCCGCTGCTGTAGCGTCCGCGACCAGCTGCACCGCCTTCGCGGCCAGGGCCCGCGAGAGAAAGACCCTCTCGCGCTGCACCGGGGATCCCGTCGTGATGTCGTCCATGTCGAGCAGGCCGACGAACTCCCGTACCAGGGCGGTACGGATCTGCCGGACCTCCAGGGGAATACCGGGAAGGGCTTCAGTCCCGTGTTCCATGGCGTGCTCCTTCTGGAACGCTCCGGCTCCGCGCGGCCAGCACACTAGTTGACGTACTCCACGATCAAGGGGCTCGCGACCAGACAGCCTCCCTCGGTGGCCGTCGCGGGCAACAGGGCACTCACCTTGGCGTAGCCGATCATGAGTGCGGAGGTGCTGACCTCGGTGCTCTCGGCGTCGAGGGCTGTGAGGAGATCGCGGATGCCAGCGCGGGACAGGGATGGAGCCGGTCCCGGCGAAGTATCGTCCTGTGCGTCGGGGCCGAGCGGCCCCTGGGCGCGGGCCAGTTCGGCAAGGACATGTCCGGCCTGCGTGACGAAGAGCTTACCGGCGCTGTGGCCTCCGCCTTCTAGGTCTGTTAACGCGGGTCCGTCGACCTGGACGGGGGGACGACCACTCAGGTGACGGGCCGACCCGTGGAGCAGCAAGCGACGGGTGACGCCAGCTTCGGGAGGGCTGGGGGGTGGGTCCACGAACAGCACGAGGTCCTGGAACCTGCCGCGGAGCGTGATCCAGCTCAGCGGGGCCTCGAACTGCACCCAGCGGCCGGGAGCAAGCTCGGGCTCCAGGTGTGAGAGCGCGCGCCGTGCCAGGTCCTTCTCCACCCGTTTGAGGTGGCGCAACAGGTCCCGTTGGAGGTCCGTCGCGGGGCTCTCCACGTTGATCCCGGCCATCGATACGCCCGCGTGCAGCTTGATGGTGGGAACGGCCAGTCGAGGCTCCGGCAGGAACGCGCTCAGCTTGCCCTCGGACAAATAGACGATCTCACGCACTAGCGCTGCTCCCGGCTGTTCCGCTTCTCAGTCTGTCAGTCACACAACCAGGCGCCCATCTTGCCACCTCGCACCAACGGCTAGCGCCCGCGTTCCCACTCCGGGGCGAGGAGCGAGAACAGGACGCTGTCCCGCCACGCTCCGTTCGTGAATACGTGGTCCCTCAGCGTCCCTTCCCGCGTGAAGCCCAGCTTCTCCACCACGCGGAAGGAGCTGACGTTGTCCGGGGCGATGGCGGCGCTGATGCGGTGGAGTCCGAGCTTCGTGAAGCCGAACTCGACCAGTGTGCGGGCTGTGTCCGTGGCGTAGCCCTTGCCCCACTCGTCCGCGGCGATGGCGTAGCCGAGCTTGCCCGCCTGTACGCCGCTCAGGCCGATTCGGCAGAAGCCGATGACCCGTTCGTCGGCGGGGCGCACGACTGCCAGGGAGTAGTCCGTACGCTGCTCCTCCGCGGCGAAGCCGATGATGCGCTTCACCATGGCACGCGCCGCGTCCAGGTCCCGGCTGTCGTACGAGAGCCAGTCCGTCACGCGGTCGTCGCCGACGACCTTGTGCACATCCTCGACGTCGGCCATGTCGAACTCCCGGATGGCAACCAGGTCCCCGGAGAGCTGGACACCCTGCGGCATTTCGTGCTCCTTCATCGAGGGAGAGACTTGAGCGGAGTGCGCGTGAACAGCTCGATCTGCTCCTGTAGTTCGCCTGCCGACACGGCCAGATCCGAGCTGCTGAGAGCCTTGTGGACGCGCTGAGCGCTGGTGATGATGCCGTTGATCCGGTGTTCCGGATCAAGCTCAAGGATCGGTGCGACCGCCTCCGCGGCTCCCTCCAGTTCGCCGGCGGAGACGCGGGCGATAGCGAGGTCGGAGCGGCTTCCCGCCTGATCGCCGAATGCCCAGTCGGGGCTGCTCTCGTCCGCGTACGCATCGACCGCGCGCTGTGCGTACTCCTGCGCCGCCGATGATTCTGCGGGAAGCCAGGCGAGGGCGTCGGCCGCGTAGTAGATGGTCTTGTTCTGGTTGAAGGTGCAGAGCCCGCCCAGCTCGTCCACCTCGTCCGGCTGGATGTGGTCCCAGGCGTCCTCCGCGCGCCGGATGGCGGCGTACGCCTGCTCGGAGTTCCCCAGGGCGGCCCAGGAGCGGGCCTCGTTGATGGGCAGGGAAACGGCGCTGGTGCTCCTGCTGCGCAGCGCGTACTCCGTGCCGGACTGGGTGAAGTTGATCGCCTCGCGGTGCCGTCCGGCCCAGTAGGACACGAGGGCCTGGAGGCTGCGGATCCAAGCGCGGAGCCCGTTGTGGTCCGCGTGGTCGGCGCACAGGAAGGCGGTGCGGGCCTGGGCCATGGCGGCGTGCGGGTCGGCAAGATCGTGGCTCGCCTTGGCGAGCAGACCGCCGACGACGCCGGTCAGGAAGTAGACCTTCCGGGCCTGGTCAGGGCGCTGGCGGTTCTCCAGGATGTTGTAAAGGGTCTCCTGGGTCTGTACGAGGTCGCCCAGCAAGTCGGACAGGGGGCGCTGGGGGTAGTCGTAGGCCAGCCTGCGGACATCGTCATGAATCTGGTCCAGGGCCTCGGCGGTGAGGTTCCCCTGGTTCGCCAGCATGGCGAAGGACTTAGCGCGTCGAGCGGCCAAGCTGATCAGCTCCCTGTCGGCGTCGGGCTGGCCCGTCGCGACGACCAGACCAGAGGGCCGTTCCTCTGCGGCCGGCCCCAAAGGTCCCGGGGTCTGGAGCGTACGGGCGGGGGTGGAAAACCCCTGCCCTGAGACTGCCTGGGGGTCCTGTCCCGATGCCAGGGACACATGGCCGTTGGACACATGGGACTCGGGATTGGACACATGGACACGTGGTCCCACGGATCCATCGCGGTCGCCGAACAGCTCGCGGTAGCGGCGGATGAGCGAACCGTTCGCCCCTAAATGGTGATCGCAGGCAGTGATCAGATCCGCTGAGGGGCGCTGATCGGCACGCTCGCAGCGGGCGATGTAACCAGCGGAAAACCTGATCAGGCTCTGCAAGCCCTTGAGAGAGAGGCGTTGGCGTTCGCGCAGGGCTCGCATCTCCGCGCCCAGTTCGTGTTCCGGCCCCAAGTGCGGCGTCAGGATCTTGGGTTGTTGCCCCATGTCGCGCCCTCCCCGCGTGTCCATGTGACCGATTCGGTCCTGGGCACATGGACAGTCTTCTGGACTCGCTACCGGCAGCCGTACAACTGACTCACACGCCGCAAACAGCGTATCGACGCGGCGTAGTTGTCGCAGCAACGGAGAGGGGTGAAGGCGTGATGATAAGCCACGACGGAGTCGGGGCGGGGCTGAACGCTCTACGCGTCGGTGCGGCCGGTCCGTTCGGACTCAAGGGTCTGAACGCGTTGGGCGAGTTCGCGCAGTTGCGCTTCCAAGGTGGCGAACTGCTCCTGGGTGACAGGCGCAGCGGCCGGCCTGTTGGCCGTGTCCGAGTCGTGGGCGAAGCTGCCGCGCTGCGTCGTGAAGACCAGGCCCTCGTTCCGCAGGCGGCTCAGAGCCTTCTGAACGGTCGCCGAGCCGAGGCCGGTGTCCCTGACCATCTCCCGGACCGAAGGAAGCTTCTGGCCGGGCTTGATGGCGCCGCTCCTGATCTGTTTACGCAGGTCATCGGCTAGCTGCTCGGAGGGCATGCGGGGGTCGTCCTCTGCACTCATCACCCTGCCGAGCGTACCCATCCCTGATACGTCCTAGCGCAGAGCAGTACCGCCTACTTGCGGATTGATACGTAGAAGCACATGCTTCTACGTATCCGTGAACGATGCCTCCACGAAGGGGGCGACGTGTGTGCAGCGCACGGAGGGCCCCGCGAAACGGGTCCGAAGGAAGCGCCGGTTCCTTGAGAACTCAACAGAGTGCTGAAGCCGAGTGATTTTGGTCCGCGATGCCGCCTGAACTGCGGCGTCGCGGGTCATGACCACTCGTCTACGACGAGCGGTCTCCGGGCCAGGGGATGCCTGGCCCTCCGCCGTACGGAAAGGAGAACGAGCTCATGATGCTTGCCCTTGGCGACGTCGTCCGCGTCCGCGGAGACAAAGAACTCGGCACCGTGGCAGGACTGGCGCCCGGTGCAGTCCTCCTCCGGACCAGCGGGGACACCGTCCGGACCGCGCACCCGACGGACATCGAGATGGTGGCCCGCGGCTCGATGCCGAAGACCCAGACCACCGAAGTGACGTACCTCGTCTTCATCGCGGTCGGCGTCATCGTCGGCATGCTGACCGGCGTCACCGTCGGCCAGCTCGGGGCCGGCCTCGTGCTGAGTGCGGCGCTGACCCTCAGCTCCAGCGCCAGCGTCGTCAGCCTTCTGACGAGCCTTTTTCTGCGCCCCCGACGCATCCGCGTCTGATCCAGCCAGCCAGCCAGCTTGCGGCCGACGGCCAACCGACCACGTTCCGCGTCGCCGCAGCTGCCTCCCTCTCCCAACCTGGAACCAGGAGTTCAGCCATGGCAATGAAGCCGGTGAAGTCGTTCACCGTGGGGCAGGAGCGTGCCTCCGACGTCGATGCCCTCGAACTCGCCCTCGGCACCCCGCTGGACCTGTGGCTCGGCCCCGAGGACGGCGAGACCGCCGAGGAGCGTTCCGCCCGCGAGCACGCGGCGCGCGACATCCTCACGGAAGAGCCGGAACTGTACGACCGCGTCACCGCGCTGGCGGCCGACGCCGTACGGGAATTCGTCGTGGGCCTGCTCGCGGCCGTACTGACGTCGCCCCCGCTCGTCCTTCCGATGCAGCGGATGTCAGCGGCGGAGGCGGCGCACTGATGCCGGAGCCGCTGAGTCCTCAGCAACTGCGCTCCGTCGAGCGGACGCTGAGCCTCGGAACATGGACGATCACGGCGGGCGCCGTGCTCTTCTCCGTCCTCACGGTCACGCCGCTGGTCGAACGGGTCTCCCCGCCCGGCTGGGAATGGACCGCGCCCATCCTGCCGCTGGTGGTCGACGCCGCCGTGGTCATCGTGGTCCGCCTCGACGCCGTACTCGCCCGGCTGGGCGGCAACGGCGGACCGTGGCCGGCCGTGCTCCGGTGGATGACCGGCCTGATGACCCTGCTGTTGAACACCGCCGACAGCGCCTTGAGGGGCGACATGGTCGGCACGGCAGTCCACGCCGTAGCACCGCTGCTGCTGATCGTCACCGCCGAGGCAACACGCGCCTACCGAGAGGCACTTGCCCGGACGCTGGGCGAGATCGAGCGTTCACGTGCCGCAGCGGCGGCCGAGCGTGAACGCCAGCGACAGCAGGTGCGTGAACGGGAGCGGGAATCCCGTGAACGCACCCAGCGCGAGGCCCGTGAACACGCTGAACGGACGGAGCGGGAACGCGCCGACCGTGAGGCGGCCGAGCGCCGCGAGGAGCGCGAACACGCTGCTCAGATGCGGCGCGAAGAGTGGGCACGCGAGGACCAACGGCGTCAGGAACGGGAGCACGCCGAGCGCGAGTTGTGGGAGCGGAAGGAGCGCGCCCAGGCCACGCGCGCGGTTCGTGAACAAGCCCGCCCGGCGTTCGTGAACTCGACGAACGACGCCGTGAACGGTCATGAGTCCCGCGAGGACAACGCCGAGATCCCCGCTCCGGAAAAGCTCGCGGAGGACGACGCACGCGCGTTCATCCGCGACCACATGAACGGCGGCATCAGCGTCCGCCAACTCGCCGACGCGACCGGCTGGTCCGTCGGCTGGGTCGCCACGCGGCTCCAGGAGTTCCGCGGCTCAGACCGCGTCCCGTCCTGAGCGATTCCCGCCGCCGTACGGCCCCACAGATCCCGTCTTCAGCCCGGAGCCCGGTCACGACCGACCAGAGCAGCGGCCGGGCTCCGGTGACCTCTCAACCTCTCGATTGGAGGCACCGCCATCGTGTCTGAGACTCAGACGCACAGCCAGCCGGACCCTCGTGACCCGGACGACGAGGAGGCGCCCGGCACGGCGTACGACAACGTCGTTCCCCTGCGCAAGCAGTCGCCCGAGCAGGATCCGCCCGAGTCCGCGGAACCCGGCGAGTGGGAAGCCGAGTTGCCCGACGACACGCCGGACGACGAGGACCAGGAGGCGGAGGAGGGCGACTCCGTCGACCCGCCCCGCGACACCCTTCCGGTCTCTCTCCAGGAATGGATGGAGGCCAGGGACAAGGCACGACGGCCGGTCCTCCCCCAATGGCTCCGCACGCCCAGGGAACGCCAAGCCGTGTGGAAGTGGGCGGTACGCCACTACGCGGCGACCACCGGCTATCACGCCGTACGGCTCCCGATCGTCTACACGCCGAAGATCCTGGCGTACTCCCCGCGCGGTCTGTGGCGCTGGTCGTCGGCGGCCGGACGCTGGGTGTCCGATGCCGAGGGCAAGCCGCTGCGGCTGGCGGCCGTCCGTGACGAGGACGCGGCCGAATACCTCAAGCTCTCCCGCCTGCGGGACGCACGGGTCAAGCTCCGCACAGCGGTGGCCGGCCTCTCCAGCGTCATCGGGCTGACCGCGACACTCACGCTGTACGTGCTCGCGCCTACGTGGCTGCTGGCGCTCGCCGTCGCGGCGCTGACCTCGGCGTGCGGATTCGCCGGCGCCCCGGCGGACCGGCCGCTGATCGACCCGGCGAAGGTGACCTTCCGCAAACGGAAGCTGTCCAGCGACATCATCACTCGCGCGTTCATGGCGGCGAAGCTGACGACGAAGGATCAGGGCATCACCTTCCCCCGCCCCATCGGGCGGGACGGCGACGGCTGGCGGGTGGTGGTCGACCTCCCGTTCGGCAAGACCTTCGCCGATGCCATGAAGGCGCACGGCGCCCTCGCGTCCGGTATCGACATCGCGCCGACGCAGCTCTTCCTTGATCCGGACGGGACCAGCAACCGCCGCGTGGTGCTGTGGATCGCCGACCGTGACCCGCTCGCCGTACCCGCCGGTCCGACACCCCTGCTGGGCGCGACGCGGGTGGACTTCTGGAAGCCGTTCCCGTGGGGCCTGGACGAGCGCGGCAACCAGGTCGACATCTCCATGCTGTGGACGTCGCTGCTCGTCGGCGCTGTGCCCCGGCAGGGGAAGACCTTCAGTGCCCGTACGATCGCGCTGGCCGCCGCGCTCGATCCACACGTACGGCTGATCGTCTTCGACGGGAAGGCGTCGCCGGACTGGCGGAAGTTCGAAAAGGTCGCCCACCGCATCGGGTTCGGCATCGTGCCGAAGAACGGCTTCGACCCGGTGGAGCACCTGCTCAACTCCCTGCGAGAGCTGAAGGCGGACGTCGAAGACCGGTACCACCGGCTCTCCGAACTCCCGCTCCACATCTGCCCGGAGGGCAAGCTCACCCCGGAGATCTCGCGGGATCCCAAGCTGAACATGCCGCTGACGCTGGTCGTGGTGGACGAGGTACAGGAGTACCTGACCCATCCCACCCACGGGAAAGAGATCCTGGAACTCCTGGTCTTCCTGGTACGGGTGGCCCCGGCCGTCGGCGTCTCGATGGAGACCTCGACGCAGAAGCCGGACGACAAGGCGTGTCCCTCCGAGCTGCGCGACCAGCACCAAGCCCGGTTCGCACTGCGCGTGAGCGCCTACCAGGTCTCGGAAGCCGTCCTGGGCGCCGGCTCGCACGGTGAGGGCCTGGACGCGTCCAAGCTCCTCAAGTCGCACAAGGGCGTCGGCATCCTCAAGGGCATGTCCGACGAGGCGGGCAACGTCCGTACGTTCCTCGCCGACGGCCGCGACGCCGACCGCATCCTCACCCGTGCCCGCAAGCTCCGCGAGGACGCGGGCACGCTCAGCGGCGACGCCGTCGGCGACGCTCCCGCAGCCGGAACGGACGTGCTCCTGCACGACGTCGCCGCCGTCCTCGGCAGCGGCGCGACGGACGTCAAGGTGTGGTCCGAGGTCATCGTGGACCGCCTTGCCGAGCGCAAGCCCGAAACGTACGGCGCCTGGGCCGAGTTGGAGGGCCGCGCCAAGGCCGACCAGCTCTCCACCGCGCTCAAGCCGTACGGCATTCGCACCGAGCAGATCGGCCGCCGCATCGACGGCAAGACGGTCACGCGCCGCGGGATCGTCCGCGACCACGTCCATGCGGCACTTACGGAGCGCAACAGGAATCGCGCTTTGGACTAGCCCCGGAAGTTGCTGGCGCCAGCGAGGCCACTCGCTAGCGCTAGCAACCTCGCTAGCGAAGAAAACACGGCTTGACCAGGTCGCTAGCGACTAGCGACCTGGTCTGCCTGACCCTTGAAATCGCCCTGAAAGGCGCTCTCATGTCTTCCTTTGTGGCCGCTATACCCGGCCTCATCTTCCTCACCCTGTGTTACACGGCGCTATGCGCGGTCAGCCCGTTCGGCAACTGCCGGAAGTGCAAGGGCTTCGGCTTCCACCTCAAGCGCGGCCGTCTGACCGGCCACCTCAAGCCCGGCCGTACGTGCCGCCGCTGCCACGGCGACCGCATCCGCATCCGTACCGGCCGCCACCTCTGGAACGTCGCCCGCCGCATCCACCGCGACGGCACCCGCTGACCCCACCGAAAGGCACCCACCGTGAACATCTCCGTCTCCATCGCGCTCCTCCTGGGCGTCGCCCTCCTCGTCGCGCTGAAGATGCGCAGCCTCACCGCCGGGGGCGCCATCCTCGCGGTCCTCTTCGGCTTCTACCTCGCGTCCACCGACGCCGCGCCCGCCGTCCACGACCTGGTGAACAACTTCGCCACCGCCGTCGAAGACGCCGGCAACTAGAAGCCGTTCCTCGTCCCCGCCGACATCGGCAAGTAGCCCATCCGAGAGGAGAAACCCGCGTGAGCTACGACCTCACTGCCCCCGGCGCCGTCTCCATGACCGCCGTCGGCCACTTCCGCGAAGCGCTGGAAGCGATGCAACACGGCGACCGTGTGGGAGCCGCCTCGGCACTCATGGCCATCGACCCGCAGTCCTGGCACGGCATCGAGACCCGGTTGGCCATCCTCGGCACGACCCTGCCCGCCTTCCTCGCCGAACTGGCGCCCCGCGGCGCTGACGAGACCGGTCAGCAGGCATGAACCCACTCATCCGATCCGGCCGCCACGCGGCAACGTCTCAAGGAGGACAGCTCTTGTTCGAAATCCGACTCATCTGCGAGCCCGACGACGCAGAGCCGATCACCAACGCCCTGTCCCGTACCTTCCTGATCGGTCCGGTACGGCAGACGGCCGCGCGGGACTCCAACCACGTACGGCTGTACGCCTCCGCGGAACTGCCCGCCGCCCAGCAGGCACCGCGTTCCGACCGGCTTCCTCCTGCTCCGGACGGCACACCGTACGCGGACGCCCCGTCCCTCCTGGCGGAGATCGACTGGTTGGTGGACGCGGCGCTCAGCGGCTCGTTCGGCAGGGTGCTGGAGCGGGAGTTCTGGCTTCGCAAGGCCGCCATGGACGACCGCATCGCGCTGGCTGACGAACGCGAGCCCGGATCCGGTAGGGCGACCGAGACGGCCGCGGAGGCGGAAGCCTCCGCCCACCGGCTCGCCCAGTTCGACCAGGACCACGGGTCCGCACGCGGGCCGGTGCCGCCCGCCGAGGTGAAGGGCGCTTCGTACCGCCCATACGTCCGCCAGGAATACGCGCTCTGGCGTGAGCGCACCGCCGAATCCGGTGCCGACGACCAGCAGCGCTCCGGCTCCTAGCTACGCCCGGAGGCGGCGGCCAACCGACCAAGGATTTCCGCCGCCTCCGGTCTCCCACTCCCAACCTGGAAACAGGAGGCTCCCAGGATGCCATCCGACCCGGCCGGAGCGCTGTACGGCAATGTGCGCGCTCTGACACAGCTGCCCGAACGCGGCGGTCCGCCTGCCGACTTGGAGGCGGAGGCCGCCGTCCTCGGCGCCATGATGCTCGCCGCCCGCGTGATCCCCGAAGTCGTCGCGACGATCAGCCCGGAGGACCACTACCGGCCCGCGCACGAGACCATCCACCGCGCGCTCGTCGCCCTGCACGAGCAAGGCCAACCCGTAGATCCGATCACGCTCACGCACCACCTCGGCAAGCTCGGTGAGCTGAACCGCGTTGGCGGTCCGGGCTATATCCACAGCCTTGTGGATGCCGTACCGACGACGGCGAACGCCACGTACTACGCCGAGATCGTGCGCGAACTCGCCGAGCGGCGCCGCCTGATCGAAGCCGGTACGCGACTCGTACAGGCGGCATCCACGCCGGACGCCACAGCGGCCGAAGTGCGCGAAGCGCTCGCGCTGAGCGACGAGAAGTCCCCGGAGACGTGGCAGGAGCCCATCCCGCTCAGCTCCCGCCCTGCACTGCCCGCCTTCCCGCTGCACGCGCTGCCCGGCTGGCTGGCGGAGTTCTGCGCTGCGCTCGCGGAGGAGACGCAGACTCCGACGGGCCTGGCGGGCTCGCTGGCGTTGAGCGTGCTCGCCACGGCGGCGGGTGGCCGCAGCGTCGTGCATGTACGGGGCCGTTGGCACGAGCCGACGAACCTGTACGTGGTCGTGGCGCTGCCGCCGGCCAACCGCAAGTCGGCCGTGTTCTCCGCGATGACCGGCCCGCTGTACGAGGCGGAACGGAAGCTCGTCGACGAGGCCGCCGGCCGCATCGTCGAAGCGGAGCTGACGGCGAAGATGGCGCAGGAGGCTGCCGACAAGGCGGCGGCCAAGGCTGCGAACGCGGAGGGCCCGCAGCAAGACGCCCTCGTCGCGGAGGCCATCGATCTCGCGCAGACGGCGAAGTCGTTGGCCGTGCCGCCGTGCCCCCGGCTGCTCGCGGATGACGCCACACCGGAGACCGTCTCTTCCCTGCTGGCCGAACAGGGCGGACGGCTCGCCGTGATGTCGGCGGAGGGCGGCATCTTCGACATCATCGCCGGGCGCTACTCCGGCACACCCAACATGGAAGTGTTCCTGAAGGGACACGCCGGGGACCGGCTACGCATCGACCGCCGCACGCGCGAAGAGTTCATCGAGGCGCCCGCGCTCACCATGGGATTGGCTGTCCAGCCGAACGTGTTGGAGGACATCGGCAAGAACCGCGGCTTCGACGGCCGCGGGCTCCTCGCCCGCTTCCTGTACGCGCTCCCGGAATCCCTCGTCGGCTACCGGAAGATCAACCCGGCACCCGTACCGGACGCCGTCGCCGCCCGCTACGAGCGCAACGTCATCGCCCTCACGCTCTCCCTCGCGGACCGGACGGACCCGGCCGTACTCCGACTCGATGAGGCGGCAGGCGCGTACCTCGTCGCCTACGAGCGGCACCTTGAGCCGCAGCTTCGGGCGAAGGGCGGCAAGCTCGGCCACGTCGGCAAGTGGGCGGGCAAGCTGGCCGGTACGGCAGCCCGTATCGCGGGACTCCTGCACATGGCTGCGCACCTGGAGGACGGCTACGGCCGGTCCATCGACGGGACCACGATGACGGCCGCGATCGAGGTCGCCGACTACTTCGCCGCCCACGCCCTCACCGTCTTCGACCTCATGGGCGCGGACGCCGCCCAGACCCGCGCCCGTTCGCTGCTGGACGTACTGGCCGCGAACGGCTGGGAGTCGGTGAGCCGTCGCGATCTGTTCGCGAAGCTGTCGCGCTCGGAGTTCCCCACGGTTGCCGACCTCGAACCGGCCGTCGCGCTCCTGGAGGAACACGGCTATCTGCGCGTCGACACGCCACCCCGCAAAAACAAGCGCGGCCGGCCCCCGGCTCCGCGCTACGTCATCCACCCGCAGGTGCGGGAGGGGCACGCATGACTGTGATCACGCACCCTCAGCCGCAGAAACCGCAGAAGCAACAGAAATCAGGGTCCACTCACGTTGACCAGCAGCGGAGCACCCCGCACGGCGGAGTGGCCCGGCTGCCGCAGAAACAGGCGCAACCGCCGCACAAATCCACCGACGTGCCCCCGGCCCGCCCCGGCGCGGAGGCCCCAGGCGATTTCTGCGGCACTTCCCGTCCTTTCCGCGGCACGACCCCGCAGCACCCCAACTCCCCAGGTCAGAGCCCAGGTTCGCGCACTTCTGCGGATTCTGCGGTTTCTGCGGCGCGCACCCCTGTTCGTACGACCGAAAGGAGCGCTTTGCAGCAGCCGACGAGCACCGAAGTCTTCACCGTTCCCGAAGTGATGGCCGCGCTTCGGCTCAGCCGCTTCAAGGTCTACGACCTCATCCGCTCCGGCAAGCTGCCGAGCTTCACGGAAGGCCGGTCCCGTCGCGTCCCTGTGGATTCGCTCGCGACGTACATCCGCAACAAGATGGAGGGAGCAGCCTGATGGCCAAGCGCGCCAACGGAGAAGGAAGCATCACCCGTCGAAAGGACGGGCTGTACCACGGCCGTACGTACGTGACCACGGCCAGCGGCTTCCGCAAACGGATCTCCGTCTACGGCAAGACACGCGACGAGGTACGAACGAAGGTCACGGAGCTTCAGGCACAAGATGCCAAAGGCGTGCCCGTGCCTGACACGAACGCCAAGGTCGAGGAATACCTCACGTACTGGCTCGCGAGCGTGGTGAAGCCCAGCCGTCGACCGAAGACCTATCAGGGCTACGAGAGCGTTGTCCGCGTCCACATCGTTCCCGGCCTGGGTCGCAAGAAGCTGCGAACGCTCCGGGCGGCTGAGGTGCGGGCCTGGCTCGGCAGGGTCGCCGGCGAGTGCCAGTGCTGCAAGCACGGATGGGACGCCGACCGCACCGAGCCCCGCTGCTGCGCGGCAGGGGAGTGCTGCCGCTCGGTCCTCTCGCGCCGCATGGTGCAGTCCATCCACGCGGTGCTGCGGAACGCTCTCCAGAACGCCGTACGTGAGGAACTGATCATGCGGAACGTCGCCCGGCTCGTACAGGTGCCGACCCCGACCTACGACACGGGGAAGGGCCTCAGCGTCGCTCAGGCCCGGCTGCTGCTGAAGACGGCGGCAGCCGACCGGCTCCACGCGCTCTACGTGCTCGCCGTCACGATGGGCATGCGGCGCGGTGAGCTGCTGGGGCTGCTCTGGGAAGCCGTCGATCTGGAACGCGGCACGCTCGTGGTCGAGCGGTCACTCCAGCGCGTCGAAGGTGAGCTGCGTCTCGTACGTCCCAAGACCCGGTCGTCGGTCCGCACGGTGCCCCTGCCGCCACTGGTGGTGAAGGCACTCGAAGATCACAAGGAGCGACAGGCGCAGGAGTGTGCAGCCGCCGGAGACGGTTGGACAGAGAACGGGCTCGTCTTCACGTCCCGCGTCGGCACCCCGCTGGAGCCGGACAACCTGCGGCGCAGTTGGTATCCGCTCCGTGAGCGTCTTGGGCTGGACATCCGGTTCCACGACCTACGGCACTCGTGCGTGACGCTGCTGCTGGACCTTGGCGTCCCGCCGCACATCGTGCAGCAGATCGCCGGACACAGCGGTATCGAGGTCACGATGACCGTGTACGCGCATGCGTCGCTGGACGAGATGCGGAAGGGCCTGGACAAGCTCGGAGACAGCCTGAGCTGAACCGTTGGCGTACGGGTTGGCGTAGAAGTGCAGAAGAAGGCCCCGACGGGCTCGCCCGTCGGGGCCTTTTCGCTGTTCAGCGGCAGTGGCTGGGGCCGGGGTCGAACCGGCGACCTTCCGCTTTTCAGGCGGACGCTCGTACCAACTGAGCTACCCAGCCGCAGCGGTCCTGACGGGATTTGAACCCGCGGCCTCCACCTTGACAGGGTGGCGAGCACTCCAAACTGCTCCACAGGACCAAGCTTCATGCATGCGAGCACCAGTCTCGCACAGGTGTTGCGTGCCCCCAACGGGATTCGAACCCGTGCTACCGCCTTGAAAGGGCGGCGTCCTGGGCCACTAGACGATGAGGGCTGATGGCCCACCTGGGCGCCTGCCGGCGCCTCGGGGACGTGAGAAGCATATGGGATAGCGAGACAGATCGCCAAAACACTTTCGGGGGGTGCGAGGGCGCGGGCGTCGCGGGTGGGGTACGCGCGGGCGGGCGGCCGTACGGGTGGGCGCCGTACGGGGGTGGACCCGTGCGCCCCGCCTCGTACGCCCGCCCACGCGCGGGCGGGCCGTACGGACCCCGGGCGGTGGGGGCGCGGGGGGGGCCGGACGCGGGCGCTCATACGCATCGCCCGCACCGGTCAACGCCTCCTCGCCCTGGCCACGGCCATCTGGCACAACTGGACCACCGGAGCCCGAAGCAAACGATCTCTCATCGCCTACGACCACTAAGAACATCGGACTCATTCATCTAGGCTCCAGCCCGCTCCAAGGCGCCTCTGACCGTGGCCACGTCCCGGTGCTGGCGCAGTTGGGCCAGCACCGGGGCGAGCCGTTGCTTCGGGCGAACGGATGCCACACCGGCGGCCAGGTCCAGTGCTCGTGCGGTGACGACGCCGGCTTGCTCGACTTCGCCTGCGGTGAGGTATGCGGCGGCCAGCCATGACATGTACAGGGCTTTATCCCGTGCGTGGGCGTCGTCGTACCGGGAGAGGGCGTCCTCCAGAACCGGTACGGCTCGGAGCGGTCGACGCAGCTCCGTCCAGCACCGGCCCGACATGATGTCCAACTCTGTCCGGTCGACCCACGCCGCCCAGTCGGGCTGCTGCTCACCGCTGGTCGCCTCGTCCAGCGCCGTGTATGCGGAAGCGAGTGCTGTTTCCGTCTCGTGCTTCAGCCCGGCGACGGCACACGCCCATGCCCTCCGCTCGTGGAAGAGGGCCTGAACGCCTGACGGGGTGCTGGTGCTGATGGTGTCGCAGGACCGGGCTGCGATCTGTACGGCGCCGGATCGGTCATCTGCGATGGCCTGGTAGGCGATGAATGCCAACGCGTTCCCCGCGAGGTTGCGATCGCCTGCTTCCTTAGCGGCGGCGTGGCTCTCCTTGTAGAGGCTGACGGCATCGGGTCCCCAGCCGGCATCGAATGCGGCCCAGCCTGCTTGCTGTGCTTGTTCGGCGAGAACGGAGAGGAGCCCGCGTTCTGCGGCCTCGGCGCAAGTAGCCGTCCGGAGCAACGACTTGGTGTGCTGGTATTCCCCCAGGTACACGCGGTAAGTGTCCGCGCCACCGAGAACATCGTCGAGCCGTCGCAGTCGTGCCGCTCGCTCCCTCAGCGCCTCGACCGCCGGGGTATCGATGCGCCGTGGCGTGTCCCGTTCCGTGAGCTTGGGGACAGCCACCGCGAGGCTCGTGATGGAGGCGTTGCCAACGAACGTCCGACGCCGCACCTGATCTCCATTCTGCGCGCTGGGCCCCTCCAGCAGACATTGCCCGCCCTCCACCTCCCACGGCCGGGGAGCCAGACCGACCGTGTGTCCGGGAAGGCGTAACGCGTCCGCGATGCGCACGATCTTGTCGAACGAACTGATCCTGCCTCGCCCGCGTGCAAGCGTTCCCACGCGCTCCGGCTTGATGTCGCACTCCGACGCGATCTTCGAGTAGCTGACGCCTGCGCGCTTCCGCGCCAGACGGAACACCGTCCCGAAGTCGTGCGCTTCAAGCGCGACAAGCATTTCCGCGTCGTTGAGAAGATCCCGGGGCAGGGCGGTGGGTGGCTCGTAATCGATCACGGCGTCACCCTTCCCTGCTCGCAAGAGTCTGCGGGGTCAACTTCCCGGAATCGTACCCATCATGGGTATGCCCGTGGGCGGGAAGCGCTTCACGTCAGGACAGTTCGACCCTTGGAACAAGTCAACCCCGGCGGCCGTGCTGGGCCCCGGGGCGTGGACGACTTCCAAGGAGTCGACGTGATGATGTTATCGCCGCACGACGCGGCCGCGCCCCTCTCGGCGGGGCATGCAGCCGCGTCCAAACCGTGGGCCCCTCCGCCCGGCCCGGATACCGAGATGCAGTCCGCGGGCGTCGCGTGGGATGCGGTGAAAGCGCCCGCGTATCTGGGGGATCGGGCGTTGTCGCGGCTCGGCGAAGGCTCGGGGGCGGTGATCCGTGACGGCTGGTCGCATCACCTGTACTGGCTCGTACGCACGGGCTCCGCGGTGGGCTGGGATCTGCTGCCGGTGACGGTGCTCGGCGCCGCGACGTACGTGGCGGTGCCCCCGGCCGGACGTACGCGGAGCTTCGGCGTGCACTGGGCGCTGCCACCCACCGCTGACCGCCGGTTGACCGACGCGGCGCTGCTGCACGACGCCCTCGCCGCGGCGGTCGCTGTGTCCCTCGACCGGCACGGCGCGGGGGTGGAGCGGTGACCGCCGTCGTGGAGCAGCTGGCCACGCTCGTAGCCGCGCTGCGTGGCACCGCGTGCGAGGATTGGCCAGACCCCAACGACGCGGCGGGAAGGGCGGGTCACGTGATGCACACCGCCCTCACAGCCTGCGGCATGTGGGAGAAGACGTTGGCGGCCCACCGCGCGGCAGTCCTGACGGCGCACGCCCCGTTCCGCATGGCCAGGCCCGAGCTGGCTGAACTGGCCGAGTACACCGCGAAGGTGTGCGCCGGAACGGCGCGGCGCAGCCCGTACCGCACGGATTTGAAGAGCCAGTTCGACCAAGCCGAAGAAGTGCTGCATCGGCTGGAGGCCTTGCCGGAGGGGTGGCGGCAGGAGGCCGTACGCCTGGTGCTGCACGACCTGACCGTGGCCGTGGGCAGCGTGCAGATCACCCTCAACCGGCTGGACGCGCGCGGGATCGACACCGACGTCCACGCCGTCCACTGACCGGCCCCGGCCGCGCCAGCTTCCCCCGGGGCGAGCGGCCAGGGTCTCCCCGGCGCCTCGCTGTGCCGACACGGGACGGCATCGCATGGCGCACCCCGCTCCGGGCTCCCTCCCGGGACGGGCCCCCGCGTCCCGGCCGCGTCACCGTCACGAGCGCGCGCGGCCGGGGCGCGGGACATCACCACCGACCGGAGACGAAGGAGCGGCGTGAGCAAGAACAACAAGGACCAGACTGTCAAGGCGGCGAAGGGCGAGATCCAGCGCGACAAGGGCAAGCCGACGCCGCAACGCACGCAGGGCACGCTGACCGACCGGTACACGCGGCAGCACACCCCTGAACGGCTCTACGGCGAAGATAGCCAGAGCTGACCGACTCCCGCGCCGAGGCACGGCGCGGGCCACCGCAACACCGATACCGAGGAACGGAGACTCACATGATCAACCACATGCTGCGCACCACACCGGGCGAGCCCTGGCCCGGACCGCCGGTGCGGCCCTCGCCCGACGGCGGCCCGACCAACCGGCGCCCCGACGACGAGATCCGGCCCGCCGCGTGAACTGCGGGCAAGCGAGGGGCCAGGCCGCGGCGGCCTGGCCCCTGCCCGCCCCCCAAATCCCGCGCGCCGCCTTCCTGCCGGACCTGATCTGGCCCTACGACATGAACACCGGCCAGTCGTTCGCCGTACGACGCAGCGAACGCCCCGAGGTGTGGGAGCAGTACGCCGCCGCAGACGTTCCGCTCGTCACGCAATGGGACGACGGGCAGCACGTCGGCCCGGACCCTGGCCGGGTGCCGACCTCGTCGGCGTCCATGCCGTCCGTGGTGATGCGCATGCTGAACGACTTGGACGCACAGCACGGCCAACGCGTCCTCGAGATCGGCACGGGCACCGGGTGGAACGCGGCGCTCCTGGCACACCAGCTCGGCAACTGGAACGTGGTGTCCGTGGAGGTGGACTCCGGCGTCGCCAACCAGGCGCGCTCGGCCATTTCCCGCGCCGGGCTCGGCGTGGAGGTCGTGAACGCGGACGGCGCCGACGGGCACCCGCCGGGCTGCCCGTACGACCGCGTCATCGCCACCTGCGGGCTGCGGAGCATCCCGTACGCCTGGCTGCAGCAGTGCCGTCCCGGCGCCGTCATCGTCGCGCCGTGGGGGAGCCGCTTCAGCAACCAGGACGCGCTCGTGCGCCTGGTCGTCGCGGATGACGGCCGCTCCGCAAGTGGACGGTTCACCGGCCCGGTGGAGTTCATGAAGCTCCGCAGCCAGCGGCAAACGTACGTCGACCACAGCGCGTACGTCACTGGCAGCGTGGCCGCGGGCGACCAGTCGGCGACCACCGTCACCGAGGCGGAGGTGCTGGGCGAAGGCCGGTTCCCTGCGGTGCAGTTCGTGCTCGGGCTGACCGTCCCGCACTGCACGCGCATGGTCGCGGACAAACGCGACGGTGCCCGGCCCGTCTGGTTCTACGGCCTCACCGACCGGTCGTGGGCCTGCGTCCTGTTCCGCGACGGCGAGCGCGAGGCCACGGTGTGGCAGTCCGGCCCCCGACGCCTATGGGACCAGGCCGAGTCCGCACTCGTCTGGTGGGCGGAAGGCGGGCGCCCCGGGCACGACCGCTTCGGGCTGACCACCACCGCGCGCGGACAGCGCGCCTGGCTGGACGACCCGGACAACAGCTGGGTGGTGCCATCCGCCCAGTCCCCGACCCAGAGGAGGCCGCACCAGTGAAGATCCGGAGTGTGCGCGTGTGCCGGGCCCCGGAGTGCGCGGACATACCGCCGCACGAAGACGACGAGGGACTGCGGCTGCTCGGCGTGCCTTGTTGGCTGATCGCGTTCCTTATCGTCATCGGTCTCGGGGTGGCGCTGCTGGCGTACACCGCGTCTGTCCGCTGACGCCGCCACGCTTCGGACCCCGATCAGGGGTGCTCGGCTCCCTAAGCTGTCCGCCTGCCCACCACCACTGCGAGGAGACCCCGCTAGCAGCTCTGCACGTTTCGAGACCTGGCCCCGCGACCTCATCCAGACGTCTGGACCGCAGGTCAAGGACGTGCAGACCATACGCGAGACCGGCTACGAGCGCCCCGATTTCGAGCGTTTCGCGGAGCATCTGGTGGCCGGCCATCACCAGCTGGGCGCCGACCTGCGCGAAGGGCGTTCTGCCTGTCGGGCGCCGCTTCAGCCCTGGACACCCTCGCCCGGGAGCAAGAGGCGATGCAGGCCGCCCTGACCGCCAACGTCCGCCGCGTCGCTGAAATCAAGTTGGCGACGTTCGGGCTGGACCGGCACATCGTGGGAGGTGGGTGTGTACAGGGAAGACGACGACGTGCGCTCGCAGCTTGTGGAGGTCACCCTGGACCGGATTTCGCGACGAGCGGGCGCGCGTATCGGGCACAGCCCCGCCGCAGCTCTTCGCGCAGCGGGAGCGGACACAGTGCTGACCGACCTGCGGGACACCGAGGCCCTCGTTGCACACGTGCTACGACGGCAGCCCAACCAGCAGGCACGATGAGCCTCGGGTTCGTCGGTTACCTGGTGGTCGGTAATCGTGCTCCGGTGGTGTCGAGGGCGGCGACGCCGCTGGCAACGTAGGTGCGGCGCGGGTCGCGGTCGGCGAAGTACGGGGTCAGCTGCGCGTCGAGCTCCTCCGGGGTGAAGTGCCCATCCGTAGCGGTGAACTTCTGCTCTACGGTGGGGGCCGCCAGCAGCGCGACCATGTCGCCATAGACGACGAAGACCTGGCCGCTGATCTTGTCGGCGGCGGGCGAGGCGAGATAATTGACGAACTCGCCAACGCGCTCCGGCGCGAGGAAATCGGGCTTGCCGTCGGCGTCAGCGGGCTTCAACGGGCCGAAAAACCATTCGGTCATGTCGGTGATAGCGCGCGGGCAGATGGCGTTGACCCGAACCCCATACGGGGCGAGGGTCTGCGCCATCACCAGGGTGAACGAGATGATGCCGCCCTTGGCAGCGGCGTAGCCCGGCTCTACCACGGGGCCGTAAAGGAAGGATTCGGAGGAGCAGTTGATGACGCGTCCGTAGACGGGGCCTCCGGCCGCCTCGCTGGCCGCCCGCCAGTGCACCGCGGCCGCACGGGCGACGGCGGCGTGTCCCTTGAGGTGTACGCGCATCGTCTCGTCCAGCCGGACTCGTCGAGATCGGGCAGCGGTGCCCTGTCGCGCAGCACGCCCGCGTTGTTGACGAGGATGTCCAGACTGCCGAAGTGGTTCAGCGCGGCCTGGACCAAGCGGTCTCCCATCGACCAGTCCCCGACGTCCCCGATCACGGCGACCGCCTCCCCACCCGCGGCCGTGATCTCCGCGGCGACCTCCTCGGCGGTCGTGCCCACGTCGTTGACGACGACGTGGGCGCCACGCGCCGCGAGTGCCAACGCCTTGCTCCGTCCCAGACCCTTTCCGGCGCCGGTGACGATGGCGGTACGGCCGTCCAGGTTCACGCTCAATGTTCCCTCTTCCGTCCGTCGTGGTGGGTACACCAGCCCTTGACGCTAGCCTCCAGCTCGCCCTCCGTCCGGCCGGTGTCCCGTTGAGTAGGGAAATCCCTGCGCGCATGCGGACCCCGCGCGCGATCGTGGTCATGGGCGCGGTATATGGCGCCACCCGTCGCCCAACAGCCCTCAATGCGGAGAGGTTTACCCGAACGACTCCGCTGCCGCCGACGGGCCCCTGGCGCGGGAGACGTTGCAGCAGCCTTCCGGCACCTAAGCGCACACGCAGCGAGCACTGCAGGTGTCGGCGTTCATGACTGGGAGTGATGTTTCGCCGCTCTAACCGTTCGGTGCGACCTAGCTTCATCTGTGGTAGGGAGAGTTGGCAGTTGCCCGGGGTCTACTTGACCAGAGCCCCCGTGGCACGCTTTGTGACCAACGGACGGGGGTCCGAATGCTGACGCTGGGTGAGCTGACAGCGGGGACGCAGCCGGAATATCAGACGGCCGCGTCCCATGCCGCTTACGTGACCGATGCCGCCATTGAAGAAGTGGTCCTGTGCGACGGGCAGTGGGAGCCTGCCCAACACGGCCAGCTCAGGTACGCGATCCTGGTCTGCCAGGGGCCGGCCGTGGTCAAGGACGGCGAAGTATGGACACGGTGGGCAGGAAAGCTCGCGCAGCGCGGGGTCGTGGCAATCGTGGTAGCCGGGCTCGCCCGGGGTGAGTTCCCCGCTGAACTCGTCACGGCGGCGAGCCGACACCGTCTGCCCCTCCTGGTGCCGACGGAGTACGGGAGTGCTGTCGAGGTGCGGGCCAGACTGCTGGAGCGACAGGTCAAGGCACTGGCCTCCGGCGCTGGGCAGTCGTACGCCCTGCTGCACGAGTTCGGCCGGTTGCACCGACAGGGTGAGGGGCCGCTCCCGTTGCTGAGGAACCTGGGAAAGCAGGTGGGCGGCCGGGTCCGCCTGTTGAGCGGCGGCGGTGACTGGGGGGACCTGGCCCAGCACACGGCGGTGCTCGATGACATCGCGGCAGGGCAGAAACACAGCGCCAAGGTCCTGGATGCGAACCCGCCGCTTCTGCTGCATCCAGTGGGCAGCGCACCGCCCTACGAGGTGCTGGCCGCCGAGCGCCCTGGGGGTTGGCCCGCGCATTTGGCCACGTTGATACGGGAGTCGGTCGGCCTGGTACACCCATTGCGGCAGCCGCTGGCTCTGCGCGCGAGGGAGAAGCGCCTGGAGCACTCGGAAGCGATGATCCGTGTCAGCGTGCTGCAAGATCTGATGGCGGGCAAGGTGACGCAGGCCGCGCGTGCCGCGGCGCCCCTCCTGCCCGGCTTCCTTGCAGACGAGGAGAGCATCGCCGACGGCGGCGTTGAGCTTGGCGTGCTGCAGGTTGCGCCCGGTGAGGAGCGGATCGCGGTTGCGGCCGAAGTCGAAATGGCGCTCGGCTGGACGGCGCTCGTCGTGCTCTGCCCCGCCGAGTACGCGCACGTCATCATCCTTCTTCCATCCGCCGTAGGCACCGCCACGCGGCTGGCGGAGTTCCTGCGGCCCCTCGTCGAGCGGGTCCGCGGGCGGGCGCTGGGAGTCGGCCAGCCCGTCGCGTGGGGCAGCACCTCTCGCGGGTACACATGCGCCATCCACGCGTTGGCCCAGGCGACGGCACCCGGCGGCGACAACGTCGCGGTGCACGACGGCAGCGCCGCGTCCCTGGCACGCGAACTCCCTGACGATGCCTGGTACTGGGCGGCGGCCCTTCTGGACCGTTCGGAACTGAACGCCTTGTCGGACGCCGAGCGGCGACGTCTGTACGACCTGACGCAGTTGGCGCTCACCTTCGGCCCGACCCAGGCCTCCCGTCTGCTGGGCAGCGAAATCGACCCAGAAGCAGCCGCTGAGGTCGAGCGTGCAACGGCCATGCCCGCCCTGGAGGAGCACTGGAGTACGGCACTGACGCGGCTGCTGGAGAGTGACGTGGAACCAACGCACCGCAACACCGTCTCCCGCTACCGCGACATGCTGATGGACCTCGTCGGCCTGGACCCCGAGCGGCTCGGGGACCGTGCGGTGATGAGCCTGGCCCTGCAGCGATCCTGCCTGCCCAAGCCGGATCTCGAGCCGCTGGCCACACCGACACTGGCGGCCCTGTTCGCAACTCCTGAAGTGACGGAATGGGCCGATCACCTGCTCGTCCATCTCACCGACGAGCAACAGGAACTCCTGACGACCTGGCTGGACTGCGAAGCAGATACCACCATGACGGCTTTGGAGCTGGGGCTGCACCGAAATACGGTCAGGGAGCGGCTCAGGCGGTGCGGTGGCGCGATCTCGCGACCGCTGGTTCCCTGTCCGGACGCCGCCAAGAACGGTCGCGAACGGCAGGATTCCGGCAGCGCCCTCGACGATCTGTATTTTGCGCTCGCCATCAGCGACTCGCGGCCTGGGAGGCTGGCGCCGGATCCCGTCGCGAGCCGTATAACCCTGGAGCAGGATTGTCCCGACCCCGAGGCACCGCTGCCCCCGGGATCGCGCGTCGCCGGCGTGTACGACGCATCCATGTCCACCGGTGGAAAGGACGCTCATTCCAGCGATCGGCAGCTCATGGAGCGCATCCGGCGCATCTACCCCACGGCGACGGCGGCAGCGGACGAGAACCGCGGCTTCGTACGCCGATCCACACGCTGGCTCGCGCAAGAGCGGGGAATCCGCCAGTTCCTCGACATCGGCTGCGGGCTGTACTGCGCGCCGAACGTTCACGAGATCGCCGAGGAGATCCATCCCGACGCCCGGACCGTCTACGTGGACAACGAGCCCGAAGTCCGCAACCACATGCAGGTCTTCGCACAGAGCCCACCTCAGGGTCGCGTTGTGGTCCTCGACGGCGACCTACGGGAGCCGAACGAAATCCGCACGCAGCTCACAGACACGCTGGACTTGGACCAGCCCGTCGCCGTCCTCCTCAACGCGGTGCTGCATTTCGTCGAAGACCGGGCGCCTCTTCACCTCGTCCGTAGCCTGCTGAGTGGCATGCCCACGGGCAGTGCCCTGACCGTCACGTACGCCACCACCGCGTTCGACGCCGACACACCACCGCGTGTGGCCGCGCTCTACCGGGAGGCCGGCCACCAGTGCTCGACAGTCACCAGGGAGGAATTCCTCGAGCTGTTCGACGACTTGGAACTGGTCGACCCCGGCGCCGTGGCGGTACACCGCTGGCGGCCAGACAACTCCACCAGCACCGGCCTCGATGACAACCAGGTCAACATTGTGTGCGGCGTCGGCCTCGTACGCTGACCGCAAGCGGCGCCGGGTCATTCCCCCGATCGGTCGCTCCACGCGCGTAAGGCGGTCCTTGTCGAGGATTCGTTCGCTACCTGTCGCAGGACGCGGACTCCCGGCGAACGAGTTCGGGAAGAGCGCCGGTGGCTTCGACAGTGATGGCTGGCCCCTGCTCGTCAATGAGTTTCGGCCCCCAGTTAGTGATCTCTGGGTCATGATCTGTCAGTGCGATTTGGCCCCCCGGGCCACGCGGATTGGCATGCGTGATGCTGTCCCTGACGCTGCCGGAGAGGGTGTCCCATGTCAGATCTTGCTGCCGAGCTCACGGCGTTCATGACGCGGTATGAGCAGGCCAATAACAGTCACGACATCAATCGTGTCGTGCCGTTGATCGTTCCGGATGCCGTCTACTGGTTCTCCGACGGTTCCTATCGGGGCCTGGAGGGGATCGCGAGAGCGATCGAGCAGACCTTCGCGGCCATCCAGGACGAGGTGTACGAAGTTAAAGATCTTGAGTGGGTTGCCGTGGCTGCCGACCACGCTGTCTGCCGGTATCGCTTCTTCTGGACGGGTCTGGTCGACGGCCAGCCTCGCTCCGGGCAGGGACGGGGCACGAAGGTGATCGTGAAGCGGGACGGGGCATGGAAGATGCAGCACGAGCACTTGAGTTCCTGATCTGCGGGTCCGCTCCCTGCGGTCGAGTCGGGGTCCTGGACTGTCGGAATCAGCCGGTGGCCTGCTGGGTCTTGGTGTGGGCGAGGCGGTAGGAGTCGGTGCCGATCCAGCCGTTTCGGTGGTCGTGGGGTGGGCGGAATCTCCCCGGGGGGTACTGGGCGACGAGGGGGCAGCACGTCGGTTTCGAGCCGTGGTTGGAGCGCGACCGGCTGGTGTTCATGGACTTCGATCCTGCTGTGATGGGGATGACGTCCCAGCCGTTCTGGCCTGCGCTGGCACCACGGGGCACGTGAGCGTCGGCATGCCCCGGACTTCTTCGTGCGTCGGGTGGACGGCTCGGCGGTGGTCGTCGATGTCCGTGCCGACGACTGGATCGTTCCGCGGGATGCTGAAGTGTTCATCCTCTCCTGCGCCGCGCGCCCACGCTGCCCGTCGGCTACGTCGGCGCGATGGGCTCCCGCCGCACCACGGGGAGCGCCAGCGCCTCCTGCGGGAGGGCCGGTTTCGAGGCGCACAGCAACTATTAGCCGTATTGCATTCCCCCATCGGTCTCGACCTGGGAGCACGTACTCCCGAGGAGACGGCCGTGTCCATCACCACGGAGATCATCGCCCACGCCAACGGGACGAGTGGACTGCCGCTGTCTCTGCACACCGGCCCCATCCACCGTGCCACTGCCGGGACACTGCCGGCCGCAAGCACCTTGATCGAGTGATTCCGTAACGCGTACGCTGACGGCCGTTACTGTGTGTGGCGCAGGGTGAACAGCCCGCTGAACGCGGTTCGTTCGGGTTGCCTGCGGGATGCGGGGGTGCAGGTTGGACAACTCCATGCCGGTGGCAGCTGGTGTTCCGCCCATCCATTTTGGCGTGCACGAACTGCGGACCGGAAGCGCGGACGGGGCACGGGCCGACTTCGAGCAGATGCTCGCGCAGCTCGCCAGTGCGACCAATCCGAACGTCCGGATGATCGCGGTGAATCCGGGCGACTGGGGAATCGACGCTTTCGCGGGTGACCTCGGGGGCTCGATCACGGTGTGGCAGTCCAAGTACTTCATGCCGAAGACCACAATTAGCCAGTCGGACCAGATTCGCAAGTCACTCACGAACGCGCTGAAAGCCGCGGCAGCCAACGGTCACACCATAACGCTTTGGATCCTGTGCATCCCCTCCAGTATGGACGGTCCGGCAGCCAAATGGTGGGACGGCTGGAAGAAGCGCAAGGAAAGGGAGCACGGTCTCGTCATCGAGTTGTGGGACGAGACCACGCTCGTGAAGAAGCTGCAGAGCCCCGAAGGTGACCAGGTACGCCGCGCCTATTTCGAAGTTTTCACGGCACCCGCCGCCCCCGCTCAGGAGCAGATGCGCCTCGTGCTGGACGTGGAGGAGGACAAGGCGGCGGCGCTCGACTCGGCCTTGTTCGTGCGCCAGATGACCGAGGCCGGCCACGTCGAACTGGACTCGGCGAAACGGCAGTTCTTCAACGCCGACCTGGTGGCGCGCGAAGTCGCACACAAGGGCGTGCCGGCCGAGGTTGCCGCACTGAGCTCGGCTGACTCCACCCTTCACGGGGTGTGGGAGATGCAGTTCAACGAGTGCTCGGCCGAGGGCACTCTCGCAGCTCTGCACGGCCGGGTATGGCGCGAGGTGCGCGGTGAGCACGACAAACTGCCCAAGGTGCTGCGTCTGGAGGTGACGCACAGCTGGGGTCTGGTCCACCGCCTGGTCGACAACCGGCGGGCGGGGTGGGTCAGGCACTGGCGGCAGATCGCGAGCGGTCATGCCGACGACTGAGGTTTCGCGTCCGTCCGTATCGCTCGACCACTGATGAGGAGCTGCCGTGCAAGCAGACCGGCCGGTTGTGATGCCCGAGGACGAGGTACCTTTTCGTCTCGCTCAACTGCTTCTGCTCCTTGACGCCGTCGCCGCGCAGGACGCGAACGGGGCGACCCTGGAACGCATCGGGTACTACGACTTCCTGTCCGCGAACCCCTTCCTCGTAGTTCCCTCCGAGGGCCGGGACGCGAGCCTCCTCCGGCTGGCCGGATTCGACCCACAGGTCCTTGCCTACGCGTCTTCCTCACAGCGATTCACAAGCCGGCGAGAACGGATCCAGCACGACTTGGCGCTCCTGGTCGCCTATGGGTGCTGCCGGATCCGAAATAGCAACGGCTCCCTCACCTACTCGATCACAGAGGCCGGCCAGCACCTCGGCGGGCAGTTCACCGCCACCTACGCCACCTCCTTTGCTACCGCCGCGGACCTCGTCGTCCGCCAGCTCCGCAAACTCAGCGACAAAAGGCTGCGCGAGCAGACCGCACGGTGGCTCAGGCCGGACGGACCCGTCGGACCCGCGGCCGCCCTCATGAGCGTCCTGGGGCCAGGACCCTTGCTGGAAACGTCCTGGGAGGGATGATCACCATGGAGCCGCTACCCGGCATCCGGATCCGCCGTCTGCGCCTGGTCGGCATGGAGCGGTCCTACGACGTCGACTTCACCGCCGAACAGCGAGTACGGAACCTCTCCGTCATCGCCGGGGCGTTCAGCTCCGGCAAAACAGCGGTACTGGAGTTCATCGCCTACGGGCTCGGCGCAAAACGGCACCCCCGCCACCAGGAGGTGCTGCGAAGGGTCCGTTCATGCCTCCTGGAGGTCGAGCTCTCCGGCGCCCCGCACGTGATCGAGCGGTCGGTCGGAGAGCCCTCGAAGGTCGCTTTCGTACGCCGCGGAACCCTGGACAGCAGGCCCGCAGCCAGGGCCGAGAGCAGGCCCATCGACCCGCCCGGAGAACCGGAAAGCCTGTCCTCCCTCCTTCTGAGCCACTGCAAGCTCGAAGGCGTCCAGCTACGCGAAGCGCCCACCAACAACGAATCCCGCACGGACCCGCTCAGCTTCCGCGACTTGATGTGGCTCGCCTTCCTTCCCAACGAACGCGTCGCGGACAAGAACTTCCTGTTCGAGAACGACTACATGCGCAAGCACAAACTGCGGCAAGTCGTCGACGTCGCCTTCGGAGTCCACGACGACCGCGCCGTCGAACTCGGCCAGCGCATCCAGTCACTCGGCGGCCGGCTCAACCGCGCCAAGGCCGAACTCGCAGCAGCCCGTACCTTCGTCGTGGAGCAGGCTCCCACCGCACTGGATGATGAACCCGCACCTGCCGTTCACGAACGGGAGCTGGCTGACATCACGAGCCGGCTCAGGGAGTTGGACCGCCAGGCGCAGGCCGGAACCGAATTCGCGGCCCAGCTGCGCCACCAGCACAAAGAGGCGGCCCAGACTTCGCAACGGGCGGCAGCGGTCCTGCGGGACTGCGAAACGCAGATCCAACGCCTGATGCCTCTCCGAGCACAGTACGCCGACGATCTCCTCAAGCTCGGCATGCTCGGCGAAGCACAACAGATCTTCGACCCCCTGAGCGTCACCACCTGCCCCGCCTGCCTGAACCGGCTGTCGGCTCCCCCCACCGCCGACAACGGACGCTGCAGCCTCTGCCACCACGAACTGACCGCAGAGGATGGGGCATTGGTCCTGGGCGCTGCCGACACCGGCAGCCAAGCCGGGGACAACCGGGTGGACGTCGCGGCCGAGACCCGGTCCACCAAGGCCCGCCTCAAGGAGATCACCAGCTACATCGACGAGCTCGGCGCCTCGCTCGCTTCACTCAAACTCCGGGCGGAAGAGGCGGCCGTTCGGGAAGAGGAAGCCGCTGCCGCGCTGGACGCCGCGACGTCGCCCTCCGTCTCACCGTTCCTCGCCGCCCGCGACGACCTCCACCGGAGGCGCGAACAGGTCCTGCGACAACTCGAACAGGCCGAGAGCGTGGTCAAACTCCGCGAAGGACTTGCCAAACGGGCCGACGCCGTGGAACGCCACGAAGCCCAGATCGCCCGTCTCCGCGAGGAACTCGCACGGCTCGGAGACGCCTCCCACGACCGCGATCGGGTCATCGCCAAGATCAGCAGCCGGTACGGTGAGCTCCTGCGAGCCTGGCGCTACCCCAAGGTCAGTACGCCGTTCATCAATACGAACCTCACCCCCTTCGTGCGCGGTGAGCCTTACCAGGAAGCCTCTTCCGGCGCCCGCACCCTGCTGACCCTGGCCTGGCAGCTGGCCGTCTTCGAGATCGCCGTCGAAGCAGGGGCCGCACACCCGGGATTCCTCATGATCGATAGCCCCCAGAAAAACCTCGGCCACGGCGGCACCCTCGATGCCGTGATCGCGGACGCCGTCGCCATCGACGACTTCTACCACCACCTCTCCCTCTGGCTCGCAGAGCGCGGTAGCCGAGCACAGCTCATCGTCGCCGACAACAGCCCGCCACCGCTGGTGGAAGGCAGCGTGGTGGTGCGCTACAGCCGCAACGAGGACCGTCCGCCGTACGGGCTGATCGAGGACGAAACTAGCGCGGACGAAGAGGCAGAAGTCGACGCGTGAAATGCCCTCCCAGCCACAGGGCCTTCCCTCGGTAGCAGGCTGCCCCCAAAGGCGCAGCGTTGCGGATCACTCACTCAGCGTTTGAAACGCGGACTCGACTCTGACGTCAGCCCGGCAGCCGCGTGTGGGTCAGCATCGGTGACTGCCGAGGCTCGGACAGGCGGGCGGACCATGGCGCGGTAGAGGGCGGCGGAGGCGAGAAGTGATGTCAGCTCCCAGAAACACCACCACTGGTTGACATCCAACCTAATCGGCCCAGATCAACAGGCTCCACACGACAAACTTCGCTGTCAAAGGACACCTGACTCAAACGCGGGGCCACGAACGGCTGTCAAAACCACGCCGGAAAGCGGCCGGGCAGGGCGCGCGGGAATCACCGTGCGCATCCTGCCCGGCCGGCTCCAATCGAGATCAGATGGGCCATTCCAGATGGTCGGCGTATGTCCATCCCCACTTACCGGAATTAGCGCCGCCGCGCACCTTTCCGTAGGACCATCCGCTGTCTGTTTCGCAGTACCTGGTGAACTTTGTCCCGTCGGCGAGCAGCCCCTTTGACACGTACCGGGTGCTGGGGCCAGTACGCAGGTGGATTGTCGTCATCGCCCTGCTGCCCTGGGGGTTCTGCCAGGTGGAGTCGCACGCGCTCGGAAGCGCTGAGGCTGACGGCGCCGCAACGAGGGCACCTGTGGCGATCGTGGCGAGAGCAGCGGCCGCTACCGCGACGCGCTGGAGTGATGTACGCAAGAATGTGTCTCCGTTCGCTCGCACGGCAGCGCCGTGCGGTGGATGGAACCGAGACCGGCCGGGTTGGACGCCGTGGACCGGGCTCGGGATGTGAGTCGGGCCGTTACGCGGAGTTCGTGCTTCGCGTAACGGCCTGCCCGACGGGCAGGTGGCATCAGCGCTGCCGTCCTGCCCCAGGTATTCGCTTCAGCTGAGAACACGCGGGGTGGTGCTCGGGCTCGCCCCCGGCCGTTGAGGCTCTGCCCGGTCACCGCAGAGGCAGCGCGAGTGTGGGTCTGATCGGTCGACGCCGTACGCATCAGCGGCCCGGTCAGCGGGCAACTCGAAGGCCGTGGGCGCCGCCTCTGTGCTGGGCTGACACGGTGCGGATGCCGAGTCCATGCGTGGTTTCTCTCGGACTCGGGCCGGCAACTGTCGGTTCACCGGGCACGGACCGTCATATGCACGCGGCAGCCGATATCGCTGTAGGGCGTGTGAACGGAGCCGCGGGGCGCGTGGATCCGGGTGAATGGGTCGTAGGAGCCGTTCTCGTCGCGAAGCCTGCCGCCGAGCACCAGGGTCTCCTTGGCAGCGTGGCGATGCTGACGCGGCTGCTCGAACCGGGCGCCTGCCTCGAAGTCCACGATGAGTTCCACCGGTTGTGGAGGACCGGGGCTCGGAGAGGACCAGGACAGGACGTACCCGGTGACTCCAGGGGAGAGAGCTTGCGGCTGGAACCGCTCCAGATCCTCCGGCCGTACGACATCCCAGCCGGAAAGGCTCGTCGTCGCGTCCTCGTCCGCGCCCATCTCCAGCGACCTGAAGTGCAGGAGACAGCCGATGGCGCTGTACGGGGAGTGGACGCAGCCGCGGGGGGCGTGGATCCGGGTGAACGGGTCGTAGGAGCCGCTCTCGTCCCGGAGCCTGCCGCTGAGCACGATGATGCGTGAAGGCCCGGTGTGGCGGAGAGGTTCCTCGAGGATGGTGCCTGGCTGGAACCGCATGACGGCCTCCGCCGGCTGCTGCGGCGAACCGTGGAACGGCGAGGACCAGTCCAGGACGTACGAGGTGACACCAGGGGCCAGGATTTGGGGTTCAAGGTGTGCCAGGTCCTCTGTGCGCACGACATGCCACTGGTTTACGAGCACGGGTTCCTCCAACCTGCGAGTCGTGGGTCGGCAGGAAGTTACGGAGGGCCGCAAAGGGCTGTCGTTGTGCTGGTGCACCACGCGGATGTGCACGCTGCTGCATGGCTGTGCACGGTGCCGCCGCAACGGTCAGCCGGTTGTGCACGCCGCTGCCGCCACGGTGCTGCGCAGCCCTCGGCGGGCCGTCCACCACAGCCTCTCGCGGCTCCCTCAGCTCTCTTCGGCGGGGCATCTGAGCTGCGACAAAGTGTCGGCGGCAGAACGGGGAAGCGGAGTGCACGACCGCGGGGACAGGCCCTTGAAGGGTGCGGTCATCGTCTTGGCGGCCATCTCGAACATCGTGTAGATCCGTCGTGATGCGGTGCGGTAGGCAGGTTGTGCGCCCACACAACGAGCGCGTCGTAACTGCCGTCTCGCATCTGAAAGAAGGTGTGCCGTGTCCGTGCGATTGGACGGTCTCCGGAGACAAGACCAGAGCCGGGCCGGTTGGTTGATCGTCGCTATGACGGCGGCGTCCTTGATCGCCTCGGGGTGCCATACGGGCGCGTCCGGTTCGGGACCGAAGCGCGCGGAGGATTCGTCCGCGACGCCGAGCAGGACGTCGGCCGAGTCGAGCCCCACGTCTCCAGCGGAGACGGCTCGTCGGCAGGCTACGGAGGCGTACGTGGGGATGTGGCAGACCATGGCGGAGGCCGGGAAGACCTCGGATTGGCGCTCGCCGAAGCTCTCCGAGTACGCCACCGGAGACGCACTGTCGGCCATATCACGCGGCATGTACGCCGATCACCTCAACGGGCTCGTTACCAAGGGGTCTCCGAAGAACTCGCCGAAGGTGACGTCGACAGATCCCAAGACGAATCCGGACACGGTGATGATCTCCGACTGCGGAGATTCCTCCCACTGGCTGAAGTACCGCAAGGACAGCGGTGAACTGGCCGACGAAGAGCCCGGGGGGCGTCAGGCGATCACGGCCGAGGTGAAGAAGCAGTCGGGTCAAGGGTGGAAGGTCACCCGCTTCGCCGTCGAGGGGGTGGACTCGTGCTGAGGCGGACTGTGACCGTCGCGAGCCTGTCGCTTGCGATCGTGGGCGCGAGCGCGATTCCTGCCTTCGCTGACGGCGGCTGGGGCTCGGTCCAATGTGACCAGAACCCTCACCCGGGCTGTGAGCTGGGTGCGGGCCGTGAGGGAAGTGAGCGCGGTGTCCCGCCGAAGGGCCACGGCGAGGATCCTGATCAGCGAAGTGAGGGCAGCGGGGGAAGCGGCGACAGGCGCCGCGAGGAGCCCGAGTATTCCAATCCTGATTGGAATCGGGCTGATTGCTCGTACGAGCGCAGCGGATACAAGCCGCCGACGGATTCGCCGGCCGCCTACGAGGGTCCGTCTTCTGGCCGTGCTCCTGCGGTGCAGCCCGCCGTGTTCGAGTCCGCGGCCGAGCCGCCGACGGCCGAAACCGCTGCCGAGCCGAAGCCGGGTGAGAAGGGTGCCTGGTATGTGTACCGGTGCGAGGGGGGCGGGGTACGAGATGCGCTCTACCAGCCGCCGGTGTGGATTCCCGACGGCGAAGAGGAGGACGGCCCGGAGGTGTCGCCGACGGCGCTCGCCGAACAGGCCCGCAGCCAGCTGCGGTTGCCGTCCTTGTCGATCAAACGGAGTCCGGCTGCGGAGCAGTTGGTGAACCTGCCGACCTGGCTGTGGCTGGAGCGGGGGCGGTGGCGGAAGGTGTCGGCGACGGCCTCGGTGCCGGGGGTTTCGGTGACGGTGACCGCGCGCCCCACGGCGGTGGACTGGTCGATGGGCGATGGGAGTTCCCGCACCTGCAAGGGTCCCGGCACGCCGTACGGTACGGGCCCGGGTGCGAAGGGGGCTGCGCAGCCGAAGAACGCGTCGCCCGATTGCGGTCACACCTACCGCGCTTCGTCGGCGGGGGAGCCGGATGAGGCGTATCCGGTTTCCGCGACGGTGCGCTGGTCGCTGGCCTGGTCCGGGGCCGGGGAATCCGGCGCCTTCCCGGGGTTGACGACGACATCGAGCGCCGCTTTCCGGGTCGAGGAGAGCCAGGCGGTCAACACCGACCGCCAGTAACCCCGCGCTCCGGCCCCGGTCTTGGTCGGGGCGAGAGGACAACTTGCAGATCTGACCTGTGATCACCGTGCCCGGATGGGTGCGGTGCTGGATACCCCTTTGCCCGGAGGTGGCCGTGATGAGGACCCGTACGCCCGCGCACCCAAAGAGCGCGCCCGCGCTGGGCGGGCCGCCGCCGGGCAGAAGCGGTGGTGGGGCGCCGTCTCGGGTGTCCGCGATGCGTCGGCGCCGACAGCTTCCGTACCTGCTGCTGGGGCTGCTTTTGGTGCTGGGCTGCGCGGCCGGAGGGGTGGTGGCGGGCACGCAGCTGGGAGACCGGGAGGCGGTACTCGTGCTGGCGCACCCGGTGGGCGTGGGGCAGGAGCTGTCCGCGAAGGACGTGCGCGAGGTCAGCGTGTCGGCGGACAGCGGCCTCACACCGATTCGGGCGGACGCGCTCTCGAGCGTGGAGGGACGTCCGTTCGCCTACAGCCTCCCCGCAGGTGCGGTTCTGACCCGCGAGGCGCTGGGGAAGGCCCAAGTGCCGCCAGATGGGCAGGCGGTGGCCGCCGTGGGGCTGGAGGACGGGCAGTTCCCCGCCGCGGTGAAGCCGGGGAACCAGGTGCTGGTCGTGATCGCCCCCGAGAACGAGACAGGAACCGGGGCGGACGGCGAGACCTCGTCACCGTCGTCGCACAGCGCGACGGTGACGGACGTACGGGCCAAGGACAGCAAGCAGACGACGGTGATCTCGCTGCAGCTGCCCGCGGACCAAGCGCAGCAGGTGGCCGCAGCGCCGCAGGGGCAGGTCAGTGTGGTCGTGGTCCCTGGGGGTGGGCAGTGACGCTGGTGACGGTGTGCAGCGTGAAGGGCTCGCCCGGGGTGACCACGGCGTGTGTGGCACTGGCGGCGCGATGGCCGGATGCCGAGCAGCCGGTGGTGGTGGAGACCGATCCGGCCGGCGGGGATCTGCTGGCGCGGTGGCGCCTGGAGTTGTCGCCGGGGCTGGTGAGTCTGGCGGCGGCGGCCCGGCGTACGGCGGAGCCGGGGCTGGTGTGGCAGCACACCCAGCGGCTGCCGGGCGGGCTGCCGGTCGTGGCCGGGCCAGCCGGTGCCCGGCAGGCGCACGGCGCGCTGCACGCGCTCACCAACGCGCCCCTGCCGGTGTTGCGCAGCGCTGCGGACCGGGCCGGAGTGGTGGTCATCGCGGACTGCGGCCAGATCGGCCCGGACTCCGCGGCACTGCCTGTGCTCCGCTCGGCGGATGTGATGCTGCTGCTGGCCCGCGCCCGCGATGACGCCCTCGCGCATGTCGCCACCCGGTGGGAGGAGGCGACCCGTTGGTCGCACAGGTCCTGCTTCGTGCTCGTCGGCGACGGCTACCCGAGCGCCGAGATCTCCGCGGAACTGGGGATCGAGGTCCTGGGCCGTATCCCCGAGGATGCCAAGGGCGCCGGGGCGTGGTCCGGGCAGCCCGGATCGCGCACGAGGCCGGGGCGCTCGGCCATGGGCAGGGTGATGGCCGAGCTTGCCGCCCGGGTCAGCACCCGCAGTCGTGCGCCGAGCGCGGGTGAGCACGTTCCGCCGACCCCGTCACGCCGGGGCGACGTCCATCCGGTGCCGGGACAGATCCCGTCAGTGTCCTCGCCGAACGGGATGCCCCGATGAACCGACACGAGAACGATCCGGCTCTGCCCGCCTTCGGCGTGATCGGCACCCAGGAGTACGCCGCCACTGCGCGGCACGACCCCGGAATGCGGCTGCCGGGGCCGGCCGACCTGGCAGGTGCCGGAGTGCCGGTGGACTCCACGGTGGAGCAGCTGCAGCGCCGACTGCGCCAGGAGCTCTCGGCCCGGCTCTCCGAGCGCATCCGCGCGCGGGAGGATGCCGGGCAGCCGCCGATGACACCAGCGGAACGCCGCAGCCAGGCGGAAGCGATCCTGAGCGAGGCAGCCGAGGCGCACGCCCAAGCCGAGCTCGCCGCCGGTGGCACTGTCGTCGCGCCGGAGACCGAACAGCACCTCATTGCGCAGGTGCTGGATGAGGTCTTCGGCCTGGCGGGGCTGGAGCCGCTGCTGCGCAACCCGCAGATCGAGAACATCAACATCACGGGCGACCGGGTCTTCATCCGCTACGCGAACGGCCACCGCGAACAACTGCCGCCCATCACCGGATCGGATACCGAACTGATCCAGCTCATCCGTGATCTGGCCGCCCGCTCGGGCGTGGAGGAGCGGCGGTTCGACCGCGGCACCCCGGGGGTGAGTTTTCATCTGCCCGGCGGGGAGCGGGCGTTCGCGGTGATGGCGGTCACCGCCCGCCCAGCGCTGTCGATCCGCCGGCACCGCTTCCGCACCGTCACGCTCGCCGAACTGCGCCGCATCGGCACCATCGATGTGCGGCTGGAGGGCTTCTTGCGAGCGGTGGTGCGGGCGCGGAAGAACGTTCTGGTCACCGGGGGCACAGCGATCGGGAAGACGACGATGCTGCGGGCCCTGGCCAGCGAGATCCCTCAGTGGGAGCGGCTGATCACCATCGAGGACACCTTCGAACTCGGATTGAACACGGACCCCGAGGCGCATCCGGACGTGGTGGCGATGCAGGCGCGGGAGGCGAACGTCGAGGACCAAGGCGCGGTTAACCAGGCGGAGTTGGTGCGCTGGGCACTGCGGATGTCTCCGGACCGGGTGATAGTCGGCGAGGTCCGCGGGCCGGAGGTGATCCCGATGTGCAACGCCATGAGCCAGGGCAACGACGGCTCGATGGGCACCCTGCACAGCAGCAGCAGCCGTGGCGCGTTCACCAAGCTCGCGGCGTACGCCGCGCAAGGCCCCGAGCGGCTGCCGCTGGAGGCCACCAACCTCCTGGTCGCCTCCGCGCTCGACTTCGTCGTGCACCTGGACACCCCCCGCCACGGCGGCCGGGTGGTCGCCTCCGTCCGGGAAGTCGTGGACGCGGATGAGAAGCAGATCGTCTCCAACGAGGTCTTCCACCCGGGCCTGGAAGGCCGGGCGGTGCCCGATGTGCCGCTGCGCACCGAAACCCTTGAAGACCTCGTCACGGCAGGGTTCGACCCCGAGACGCTCCACCACACAGAAGGCGGGTGGGATGTGTGAACGGCTACGTGGCCCTGTTGGGCCTGTGCGGTCTCGGACTCGGCATGGGCCTGATTCTCCTTGTACGGGCCTGGCGCGGCACGCTCCCCGCCGCCCGGCCCGCACCATGGCAGGGCTGTACGGCAGTACGGCGTCCGCGCCCGCGGCGGTGGCGGCTGCTGGCCGCGGCTGCGGGAATCGTGACGGGGGTCGTCACCGGCTGGGTGGCCGGGGCTCTGCTGGTGGCGCTGGCCGCCTGGAACCTGCCACACGTGTGGAATACCACGGCGGTCGATCAGGAGAAGGCCGCTCAGGTCGAAGGCATCGCGGGGTGGGCGGAGATGCTCCGGGACACTCTGTCGGCCGCGGCCGGTCTGGAGCAGACCATCATGGCCACCGCGCATACCGCGCCGCAGGCCGTCCGCTCGCACATGCAGGGGCTGGCGGCCCACCTGGCCGCCGGAGAACGTCTGAGCACCGGGCTGCGGCGGCTGCAGGCCGACCTGCGTGACCCGAGTGCGGATCTGGTGATCGCCGCGCTGCTGCTGGCCTCGCAGCACCAGGCCCGTCAACTCGCCCCGCTGCTGGGCGAACTGGCCGCCACCGCACGGGCGCAGGTCCAGATGCGGCAGCGGATCGAGGCCAGCCGCGCCCGGATGCGCACCACCGTGCGCACCGTGATGGCCACCACCCTCACTTTTGCCGGAGGGCTGACCGTGCTGAACGCGGAGTTCCTGCGCCCCTACGACACCGCGGCCGGGCAGCTGATGTTGCTCGTGGTCGGAGCGATCTTCGCCGGGGCCTTCGTCTGGCTGCGCCGGATCGCGCGGATCGAGGAACCGCAGCGCTTCCTCGCCGACCTGGACACCGTCGGCCACGGCCTGGCCGAGGCCAGCGTAGGCGGGGAGGTGAAGCGGTGACGCTGCTTCTGCTGCTGTCCGCCGGCATCGGCGCGGGACTGTGGGCGGTCACGGTGTGGCTGATCCCGCCCCGGGAGCCGTTGGCCGCGCTGATGGGCCGACTGCAGGCCGAGCCCGCCCCGCCGCCGCCCATTCTGCCCGCCGACCACGGAGGCTGGGCCCAGCACCTGGGCAAGCCGTTCGTCGGCGCTCTGCGTGCCTCGGGTCTGCCGGGCCGTGCTCTTCACCGGGATCTGGCGATCACCGGACGGTCGGTGGAGGTCCATCTCGCCGAGAAGGCGGCACTGGCACTGACCGGCCTTCTGATGCCCGCGGCCGTCGAGTTCGCCCTCGTCCTCGCCGGTCGCCCGCTGCCCTGGGTGATGCCGCTGGGGGGCTCCCTGGCCCTGGCCGCCGCCGGTTTCGTCCTTCCCGATGCGACGGCACGTCGTGAAGCCGCCCGGCGCCGCGCCGAGTTCCGGCACGCGCTCGGCGCCTACCTGAACCTGGTCCACTTGCTGCTCGCCGGTGGAGCCGGAGTCGAGGGCGCCCTGCACGCCGCGTGCAGCGTCGGCAACGGCTGGGCCTTCCAGCAACTGCGCCGCGCACTGGAGACCGCTCAGGTCACCCGCACCTCACCCTGGCAGACCCTGGGACAACTCGGCGAGGAACTCCACGTTCCTGAGCTGTCCGAACTCGCCGCCGCGCTCTCGCTGGCCGGCACCGAGGGCGCCAAAGTCCGCGCCTCCCTGAACGCGAAAGCGGCAGCGCTGCGCCACCAGGACGCGAGCACAGCCGAGGCGGACGCGAACGCGGCGACCGAGCGGATGACACTGCCCACCACGCTGATGGCGGTCGGCTTCATCCTCTTCGTCTTCTACCCCGCCCTGACCCAAGTCACCACCTCCCTGTGAAAGGGCCGGACCACGCCGATGAACGAGAAGGAGACCCGCCGTGCACCCGCTGTTGAACAAGATCCGCGCCCGCATCGCCGCCGCACTCCACGAACTGGCCCACAACGACCTCGGCTACACCTCGGAGACCGTCATCTGGACCGCCGTGCTCTCCGGACTCGCCCTGACAGTCGGCGGAATCTTCGGCCCGGAGATCCTGGACGCCGCGCGCTCCGTCAGCTTCGAATAGGCCCGGCCGCCATGCGCTCCCTCGCGGCCGTACGGCCGCCGTGGCGACTCCTGCTCCGGATACGCCGCCTGCATCCACATCTGCGACGCCTTGCCGCGCGAGCGCGGGAGGACCGGGGGTCGGTTACGGCCGAGCACGTGATCGTCGTGCCGCTGCTGTTCACCCTGATCCTGCTGATCACGCAGGCCGTCGTGTGGGGGCACGCGCTGCACGTCGCGCAGGCCACCGCCGCGCACACCCTGGCCGCCACCCGCGTCGAAGGCGGCACCGAAAGCGCCGGACACGCTGAAGCCCAACACGTCCTGACCGAACTCGGCGACGGACCGCTGCGCGACGTACGCGTAGGCGTGGAGCGCGGCGCGGACGAAGCCTCGGTCCGCGTGGAGGGAACCGCCAGCAGCGTCGTTCCCTTCCTCCGCCTGCCCGTCCGCGCGGAGGCGGCCGGGCGCGTGGAGAAGTTCCGCCCCGCCGGCCAGGTCACACCGTGAACAGCCTGCAGCTGTGGCAGGCATGCGCCGGTCGGCTGCGCCGTGGGCGCGCCGATCGTGGATCGGCGACCGCCGAACTGGTGATGCTCATCCCGGTGCTGCTGCTGGAGTTCCTCTTCGTCGTCTACTGCGTCCGGCTGCCCGATACGCGGCTTCGCATCGACGACGCGGCCCACCAGGCCAGCCGCGCCGCCAGCCAGGAACGCGACCCCACAGCCGCAGCCAGCCAGGCCCGCACCACCGCCGCCGCGGCCCTGGACGAGGCCGGAATCAGCTGCCAGTCCTTCACCGTGCACACCCGCGGCAGCCTGAAACCCGGCTCCACCGTGACCGTCACCCTCTCCTGCACCGTCGGCCTCCACGACCTCACGCTGCTCCAAGTCCCCGGCACCACCGCCGTGAAGGCCCAATCCGCCGCGCAGGTTGACCTCCACCGCGGAGCGTCCCCCAGCCACGCGTCAGCCGTCTCCGCCGAGCCCGGCAGGGAGGCCCCGTGATCCCGGCCACCCCATGCCGCCGCGCCCGCTTCCGTCGCCTGACGGGACGGGACCGGGGACAAGTCACCGTGTTCGTCGCCCTCTTCGCGACCGTCGTCGTGCTCTTCGCCGGACTCGCCGTCGACGGCGGTCTCGCGCTCTCCGCGAAGGTCCGCGCCCTGGGCGAAGCCCAAGAAGCCGCCCGCGCCGGAGTCCAGGCCATCGACCTGGCCGCCTACCGCGCCGACGGCACCGTACGCCTGCGGCCCGAGCAGGCCCGCACCCTGGCGCAGAACTACCTGGCGGCCACCGGCGATACGGGCACCGTGACCGTCACCGAGCAAGAGGTGACCGTCACCGTCACCGCGCACCAGAGCACCCAACTCCTCCACGTCGCCGGGCTCGACACACTGACCGTCACCGCCTCCGGCACCGCCCACCCCCGCCACGGCGTCAGCGCCCCAGAACCCTAGGCCGACAGCTATGGCTCAGCGCTCCCGCCCACAACGCAGCTCCCAAAGCAGGCAGTTGCACCGGACCGGCGAGCTTGTCCGCGCCCTGCTGGCTGCGCTCCTGCTCGTGGCCGTGACGGCCGGCATCCCCTGGGCACTGACGGTCTACATCGGCTGGCCCCTCCCAGACCACTGGCCGACCTGGAACGAGATCCAGACCGTCCTGCTCACTCCGCTCAGCACCAGCGTGCTGCTCCACACCCTCGCGTGCGCGCTGTGGCCCACCTGGACGGCGTTCGTCGTCGACCTCGCCCGCACCGCCGTCGAGACCGTACGCACAGCCCAATTGCCCCTCGCGCGCCCCGCCAGTCCCCTGCACACCCTGGCCGCCGCACTCCTGACGACGGTCCTCCTGGCCTTGACGAACAGCCGTGCCGCTCAACCCGCCGCGCCCGCAGGCGCTACCACCGCGGCTGAACACCCCGCTGCCATCACGCGCACCGTTCTCCCGGAACGACCGTCTCCGCCGACGACCGCCGTCCACGACGGGCAACGAGCCGGGACGGCGCCGCGAACACCACCGCAGGAGCCGGGGACCGTCGTGGTGCGCCCACCCCACAACGGCATCCACGACAGCCTCTGGCGCATCGCCGACCGCGAACTGGGCGACGGAACCCGCTGGCCCGCACTCTTCTCCCGAAACGAAGGCCGCCCCCAATCGGACGGCCGCACCCTGACGAACCCCAACCTGCTCCGGCCCGGCTGGATCCTCCACCTCCCCGACACACCACAGCCTCCCGACCATGACGATCACGTCCCGCCACGGCCCCCGAAACCTCCTCCCTCGCCAACTCCCGGCCCCCCACACCTCCACCTAGCCCTGCGTCGGCAGACTCAGATGTGCATAAGAGACACGCCCCCGTCCGTGTCTCCGCCCCCGCCCTCCTCCGGGGACGACGGCATGCCGCGCAGCAGCCCGTAGCCGACCGCCATCACCGTGCCGAGCAGCGCGGAAAGGCCCCACAGGGCGTCCGGGCCGAAGCGGTCGATGACGAAGCCCCCGAGCAGCGGCGCGAGCAGGGAGGCCAGCGACCAGGAGAGCACGTACACGCCCTGGTACCGGCCGCGCCCGTGCGTCGGCGACAGGCGGACGACGAGTCCCATCTGGGTGGGGGAGTTGATGACCTCGCCGAGGGTCCAGACGGACACCGCGACGAGGTAGAACGCGACGGAGTCCGCGAACGCGTGCAGCCCGAAGCCGTAGCCGGTGAGGAGGGCGGAGACGACCAGCATGCGGGCGGGGTCGCGGCGCTGGATGACACGCGTGATCGGGATCTGTACGAGCACGATCAGCACGCCGTTCGCCGCGATCACCAGCCCGAAGTCGGAGCTGGAGAAGCCCTCCATGCCCATCGACACCGGCAGCGCGACGAACGCCTGCTGGATGAGCAGCGCCATCACCAGGTTGAGTGCGACGACGGTCATGAAGCGTCCGTGCCTCAGCACCGTCCAGATCGAGACGGCCGTCGGGGCGGTATGTGAGACGGCGGTGTCTTCCGCCTCCGTACGGTCGCTGTTCCGCGCACCCTCGGGATGCTCCGGGCGGGTCTCCGGCAGTTTCACGAAGACGACGACCGCGCAGGCCAGCACCATGACGGCCTCGCCGAGGAACAGCAGTTGGTAGCTGTACTGCGCGATGAGCCCGGCCGCCGTGGAGGAGACGGCGAAACCCATGTTGATCGCCCAGTAGTTGAGCGCGAAGGCCCGCACCCGGTCCTCCGGGGCGACGATGTCCGCGATCATCGCCTGTACGGCCGGCCGCGAGGCGTTGGTGGCCAGGCCGACCGTCCAGGCCAGCGCCGCGATGGCCACCGGGTGCTCGACGAAGCCGAGTGCCGCCACCGAGAGCGCCGTCGAGGTCTGTGCGAGCAGCAGGGTGGGGCGCCGCCCGAGGCGGTCGGCGAGGACGCCACCGCCGACGGAGGAGACCACGCTGCCGAGCCCGTAGAGCGCGCCGATCAGGCCGGCGTACGAGGCGGAGTAGCCGCGTTCGACGGTCAGATAGAGCGCGAGGAAGGTGGCGACGAAGGCGCCGAGCCGGTTGACGAGCGTGCTCGTCCACAGCCACCAGAACCGGCGCGGCAGGCCGCCCACGCTCTCCGAGACCGCCCGCCGCAGCCTGGCACCGGACATGCCCATCGCCCGCACCCCCCTGACCGTAAGCAGCCCACCGGCATACGCACGTTACGTAGCGCCGCGTGCGCGGAGCCACCGGATTGACGGGGAGCGTCAATCGGCCGCGGCACGGGCCCCGTACGGGCACGGTCGAGGGCCCGGAACCGGTCCCCCGTACGGGTCCATTAGTCTCGGAGCATGGCCGACGCACCGTACAAGCTGATCCTCCTCCGCCACGGCGAGAGCGAGTGGAACGCGAAGAACCTGTTCACCGGCTGGGTGGACGTCAACCTCAACGAGAAGGGCGAGAAGGAGGCGGTCCGCGGCGGTGAGCTGCTGAAGGACGCCGGCCTGCTGCCCGACGTCGTGCACACGTCGCTCCAGAAGCGCGCCATCCGCACGGCGAACCTCGCCCTCGAGGCCGCCGACCGGCACTGGATCCCGGTGCACCGCACCTGGCGGCTGAACGAGCGGCACTACGGCGCGCTCCAGGGCAAGGACAAGGCGCAGACGCTCGCCGAGTTCGGCGAGGAGCAGTTCATGCTGTGGCGGCGCTCGTACGACACCCCGCCGCCCGAGCTGGCCGACGGCGCCGAGTGGTCGCAGAGCGACGACGCGCGCTACGCCGACATCCCGAGCGAGCTGCGGCCGCGCACCGAGTGCCTGAAGGACGTCGTCACGCGGATGCTGCCGTACTGGTACGACGGCATCCTCCCGGACCTGCTCACCCGCCGTACGGTGCTGGTCGCGGCGCACGGCAACTCGCTGCGCGCGCTGGTCAAGCACCTGGACCGGATCTCGGACGAGGACATCTCGGGCCTCAACATCCCGACGGGCATCCCGCTCTCGTACGACCTGGACGCCGACTTCCGCCCCGTCAACCCGGGCGGCACCTACCTCGACCCGGACGCGGCGAAGGCCGCGATCGAGGCGGTCAAGAACCAGGGCAAGAAGAAGTAGAGCCCACGGGCGGTGCCCGGCCGTTCCGTCACGGCCGGGCTCCGTACGTCAGCCGCAGCATCCGCCGCACTGGCACGGGCCCCCGGACTGGCAGCCGCAGCGGCAGCCGGGGCCGCAGCCGCAGGCGCCGAGCACGGGCAGCCGGGGGCGGTCTTCGGAGGGCGCGGGGGACGCGGGCTGGTTCGGGGAGTCGGCCATGAATTCCTCCTCGGCAGGCGTGTGCCCATTGCACAGCCGCCCGCGCGCCGCATCAACGGCGCGTCGGCGGCGCATCGTCCGCGCTCGGATGCACCCGGGCGCTCCCGGGCGCCCCTGCGTGGCTCACGCGCCCCCGGCCGCCCTCACGCGCTCTCGACCGGCGCCGTTCCGTCCGTGGTGGCGACGCCGTCCAGCTCGTCGGCGTAGTCGCCCGTGACCAGGTAGACGACGCGGCGGGCGACGGACACGGCGTGGTCGGCGAACCGCTCGTAGTAGCGGCCGAGCAGCGTGACGTCCACGGCGGTCTCGATGCCGTGCTGCCAGCGGTCGTCCATCAGGTGCTGGAACAGCGTCCGGTGGAGGTCGTCCATCTTGTCGTCGTCCTGCTCCAGCTGGAGCGCGAGGTCGACGTCCTTGGTGATGATGACCTCGCCCGCCTTCGCCATCAGGCGCTGCGCCAGCTGCCCCATCTCCAGCAGCGTGGCCTGCAGGTCGCGCGGCACGGGGGAGGCGGGGAAGCGCAGCCGGGCGACCTTGGCCACGTGCTGGGCGAGGTCACCGGAGCGCTCCAGGTCGGCGCTCATCCGCAGCGAGGTGACGACGATCCGCAGGTCCGTGGCGACCGGCTGCTGCCGGGCCAGCAGCTGGATGGCCCGGGTCTCCAGGTCGCGCTGCAGGTCGTCCACCTTCTCGTCCGCCGCGATCACGTTCTCGGCGAGATTCAGGTCCGCGTCCAGCATCGCCGTCGTGGCGCGCCCGATCGCGGAGCCGACGAGCCGGGCCATTTCGACCAGGCTGTCGCTGATGGAGTCCAGCTCCTCGTGGTACGCGTCCCGCATGAGTGTCCTTCCCTCGCATGGCGTAATCATGGGAGCACGGGCCCCCGACGCTTCCACGTTCGGGGCGTAATGCGTCCGCTTCCGTCCTCCTAAGTGAATCAGCCCCGACACCAAGGTGAACTCTGGGGGACGAGTGTTCGAGTCCACGCAGGAAGGGCTGGGGCGGTGTCCCAGATGCCGCATAACCTGGACGCATGGACGTGAACGCGGCGGTTGCCGCAGCGGCAGCGATCGCCGGTGTCTGCACCGGTGTGATCGCCATGCTGGCGTTCCGCTGGAGTGAGCGCGAGCAGGCCCGGCCGACGCGGACCTCGCTGCACTCCGAGGCCGTGCTGCCGCCCGGCGTCGACACCGTCCTGTCCGTGCTCCGCTCCTCGGCCGTCGTGCTCGACGAGTCCGACGCCGTGGTCAAGGCCAGCTCCGCCGCGTACGCCCTGGGGCTGGTGCGCGGCGGGAAGCTCGCCGTGGAGCCGATGCTCCTGATGGCCCGCGACACCCGTCGGGACGGGGAGATACGCCAGATCGAGCTGGACCTGCCCCGGCGCGGCTCCGGCCGCGGCGACGCCCTCGCGGTGTCCGCCCGGGTGGCCCCGCTCGGTTCCCGTCTTGTGCTGCTGCTGGTCGAGGACCTGACCGAGGCCCGCCGCATCGAGGCGGTCCGGCGTGACTTCGTGGCGAACGTCAGCCACGAACTGAAGACCCCGGTCGGCGCCCTGTCCCTGCTTTCCGAAGCGGTGTCGGACGCGGCCGAGGACCCGGAGGCGGTGACGCGCTTCGCGGGCCGTATGCAGAACGAGGCGACCCGGCTCACCAGCCTCGTACAGGAGCTGATCGACCTCTCCCGGGTGCAGAACGACGACCCGCTGGAGGACTCGGAGCCGATCTCCGTGGAAGGGCTGGTCGACGAAGCCATCGACCGGTGCCGGCAGACGGCGAGCAGCAAACAGATCACGCTGGCCTCGGGCGGCACCGCCGACCTGCACGTATGGGGGAACCGCGGCCAGCTCGCGGCGGCGCTCGGCAATCTCGTCGAGAACGCCGTGAACTACTCCCCGGCCCGTACGCGGGTCGGGATAGCCGGGCGCCGGATAGCGGCGCCAGGCGGCGACCTGATCGAGATCGCGGTGACCGACCAGGGCATCGGGATCTCGTCGGCCGACAAGGAGCGGATCTTCGAGCGGTTCTACCGCGTCGATCCCGCCCGCTCCCGCGCAACCGGCGGGACCGGCCTCGGCCTCGCCATCGTCAAGCACGTGGCCGCCTCGCACGGCGGGGAGGTCACCGTATGGAGCGCCGAGGGACAGGGCTCCACCTTCACCCTGAGGCTGCCGGAAGCAGGCAGTGCACGGGAGAGGGCCGAGGCGAACCGGCGCGGCCGGAACAGCCTGAGCGGCGCATTGCAGGATCCCGCCGACTTCGACGACGAAGACGGCGACGAGACCTTCACTTCTGAACAACACCTTTCTGCCCCGGAGGTCCTCCCGTGACCCGAGTGCTCGTCGTCGAGGACGAGGAATCGTTCAGCGACGCACTGTCGTACATGCTGCGCAAGGAAGGCTTCGAGGTCGCCATCGCGGCCACGGGGCCGGAAGGGCTCGATGAGTTCGAGCGGAACGGCGCCGACCTGGTGCTGCTGGACCTGATGCTGCCGGGGCTGCCGGGCACGGAGGTGTGCCGCCAGCTGCGCGGCCGCTCCAACGTACCGGTGATCATGGTGACGGCGAAGGACAGCGAGATCGACAAGGTCGTCGGGCTGGAAATAGGGGCCGACGACTACGTGACGAAGCCCTTCTCCTCCCGCGAGCTGGTCGCGCGGGTACGCGCGGTGCTGCGGCGCCGCGGCGAGCCCGAGGAGGTCACCCCGGCCGCGCTGGAGGCGGGGCCGGTCCGCATGGACGTGGACCGGCACGTCGTCACCGTCTCGGGTGGGAAGGTCGACCTGCCGCTCAAGGAGTTCGACCTGCTGGAGATGCTGCTGCGCAACGCGGGCCGCGTGCTGACCCGTATGCAGCTCATCGACCGGGTGTGGGGCGCGGACTACGTAGGGGACACGAAGACGCTCGACGTCCACGTGAAGCGGCTGCGCGCCAAGATCGAGCCGGACCCGGGCGCGCCGCGGTATCTGGTGACGGTGCGCGGCCTCGGCTACAAGTTCGAGCCCTGAGCCCGCCGACCCCCGACCCCGACCCCCGGGGCCGACCCGGTGGGGCCGACCTCTTGAGGCAGCCGCGTACGCGCTGACGCGCCCGCCGTACGCGGGGCGGGCGCGCCTGCGTGCTGAGCTGTCAGTGACCCGCGTGCTCGCCGTCGGTGCCCGCCGCGGGCTCCTCCGCGCCGCCCTCGGGCGCGCCCGAGGCGCCCGGCTGGGCCGACTCGTCGGCGCCGGGCTGCCGCTCCTCGTTGCCGGCGCCCTCGTTGGCGCCGCCCTCGGTCGCAGCTTCGTCGGCGCCGCCCTCGTTCCCCGCGGTGTCCGTCGGGGAGGGCGAGCCCCCGGGCTCGCCGCTCGGCTGCCCGGACGGCGACGTCTCGGCGGGCTCGGACGGCCGGACGCTGGGCCCGAACGGCTTGTAGTCGGTGTGCGTGTTGGGCACCACCAGGGCCCGCAGCTTGACCCCGCCCGTCGAGCTGAAGTCGAACGTGACCGCCTGCGCCGCGCCGTTCTTGAGCGCGGACGTGCCCTCGGTGATGACGGCGGACGCGTTGTCCTTGCCGCCGAGCGCCAGCTCACCGCCGGCCGGCACGCGCAGGGTCTTGCCCCGCTCGCCCTTGGCCGGGCTCAACTCCACCTTGAGACTGGTGCCGTTGATGCGGATCTGCTCCAGCGTCTGCGCCTTCTTGCCGGCGTTGAAGATGCGCGCCGTGACGGACGCGGGTCCGGCGCCCTCGCCGGACGTGATGACGTTGACGGCCTGGACCTCGATGTCGCCGACGGAGGTCGCGGCGTTGTCCGGCTGGACGCCCAGCGTCTGGGCGTTGTTCCCGGCGCCACAGGCGGTGAGGGCGGCTACGGAGAGTGCGAGGGCGCTGGCGGCGAGGGTGCCGCGTCGAAGGCTGCTGCTCACGGCGGCGGCATCTCCTTGGACGAGCTCTGGCGGCCGAACGGCGTGCCCGGTCGCGGACGGTGGTGATCTGCTGGCGGGCTCAGGTTACCGACCCCGGGCGCCGTTCCCGCACCCACCCCTCCCGGGCCGCGCGGGCGGCGGCGCGCGGCCGGTCGAATATCGGGGGGAACATCCTTGCGTGTGATTCTCCGGAAAGAATGTGAGCACGTGGCTGAATTGATCAACTCGAACGCTGATCAATTCTCGGGAACAGCCGAACGGACGCCACCCGCTGTATGGACAAAACGGGCAAAACGCACGGCGAAACAAGGTTTACTCTCACATGACCCGCGCGTTTGATGCCGTACGCAGACCGGTCCCGACCTGCGAATACCATGCCCCGCGCGCCGTCCGCAGCACGATACGGGCCCGCTTGTCAAGCCCCGAAATATGCCCTGACCTGCGAAAACGTCATTCAGAACGGGCCGTTCCCGTGTTAGCATGGATAGTCACGGAAGGGGTACCTGACACATGACGTTCAAGGTTGGCGACACCGTGGTCTATCCCCATCACGGGGCCGCGCTGATCGAGGCTATCGAAACTCGCCAGATCAAAGGCGTGGACATGACCTACTTGGTTCTGAAGGTTGCGCAGGGCGACTTGACGGTGCGTGTCCCGGCGGACAATGCGGAGTTCGTAGGCGTTCGGGATGTTGTCGGTTCGGACGGTCTGGACAGGGTCTTCGAGGTGCTCCGCGCACCGTACGCCGAAGAGCCGACCAACTGGTCCCGGCGCTATAAGGCGAATCTCGAGAAGCTCGCCTCCGGTGATGTCATCAAGGTGGCCGAGGTCGTCCGCGACCTGTGGCGCCGCGAGCGGGAGCGCGGGCTGTCCGCGGGAGAGAAGCGCATGCTCGCGAAGGCGCGTCAGATCCTCGTGAGTGAGCTTGCTCTGGCGGAGAAGACCAACGAGGACAAGGCCGAGGCCCTGCTCGACGAGGTTCTCGCTTCCTGATACCCGATGGCTGACGCCCGACGTCGTGTCCGACCGACTCGTCTGAAGGTCCGAAGCCGTCACGTGCCCAACAGCACACATATACCGTGGTGCCCGGGGACCGAAGGTCCGTAACCGGGCCCCTCGGTATGTCCGGGCTCGGTCGGCATGTCTGCTGGTACGGCCGCGTCCGCGTGGACTGCCGTCGGTATTGCTACGGGCGCCTGGGTAAGGTGCGCTGTGCTCTGCCTCTTCTGCTGGTGTGCCGGGCCCGGGCTGCTGGCTCGACCGGTCGTCACGGAAGGGGCCGATCGAGGCATCGCGCCCGGCACGCTGAGGCCATACCCATCTCGGCTGAGGAAACAAACCTGAACGTGCAACCAATGTCATCCGAGTCGCCCAACTCCCGTACCGCAGCCGTGATTCCAGCAGCGGGCCGAGGCGTGCGACTGGGCCCCGGCGCCCCCAAGGCCCTGCGCGCGCTGAACGGCACGCCCATGCTGGTGCACGCCGTACGCGCCATGGCGCGCGCCCGTGCCGTCTCCCTCGTCGTCGTGGTCGCGCCCCCGGACGGCGCCGCCGAGGTCCGAACGCTGCTGGACGGGCAGCTGCTGCCCGAGACCCTCGAGGGTGTCGAGGTGCTGGTCGTGCCCGGGGGCGGCACACGCCAGGACTCGGTACGGCTCGGCCTCGCCGTCCTCCCCGACGACATCGGCACCGTCCTCGTCCACGACGCCGCCCGGCCGCTGGTGCCGGTCGAGACGGTGGACGCGGTGGCCTCGGCCGTACGGGACGGCGCGCCCGCCGTCGTTCCGGCGCTGCCCGTCTCGGACACCGTCAAGGAGGTGGCGCCCGAGGTGCCGCAGGGCGAGCCCGAACCGGTCGTCGGCACGCCCGACCGTGCGCTGCTGCGCGCCGTACAGACCCCGCAGGGCTTCGCGCGCAAGACGCTGGTGGAGGCGCACGAGCAGGTCGCCCGCGAGGGCGAGGGTGCGACGGACGACGCGGGGATGGTCGAACGGCTCGGGGTGCAGGTCGTGGTCGTGCCGGGGCACGAGGAGGCGTTCAAGGTGACCAGGCCGCTGGACCTCGTGCTGGCCGAGGCCGTGCTCGCCCGCCGCAGGATCACCGATGGCTTCTGAACCGATGGCTTCTGAACCGATGGCTGCCCGGCCGACGGGCGCCGGGCCGGCCGGCCCCATGCCCCCGCTGCCGCTCGTCGGCGTCGGCACCGACGTGCACGCCTTCGAGCGCGGGCGGGAGCTGTGGTGTGCCGGGCTGCTGTGGGAGGGCGAGGAGTACGGGCTCGCCGGCCACTCCGACGGCGACGTCGCCGCGCACGCCGCCTGCGACGCGCTGTTCTCCGCCGCCGCCCTCGGCGACCTCGGCGCCCACTTCGGCACCGGCCGCCCCGAGTGGTCCGGCGCCTCCGGCGCCACGTTGCTCGCGGAGGCGGCGCGGATCGTACGGGCCGAGGGCTTCCGCGTCGGCAACGTGGCGATCCAGGTGATCGGCGTACGGCCCAAGATCGGCCGCCGCCGTACGGAGGCGCAGCGCGTCCTGTCGGACGCGGCCGGCGCGCCCGTCTCGGTGTCCGGCACCACCACGGACGGCCTGGGCCTCACGGGCCGGGCCGAAGGGCTGGCGGCCGTCGCGACGGCGCTGCTTGTACGGGCGCACTGACCGGCCGCTGCCCGTACGGTCGCGTCACCGCGTGGGAACACAGCGTGCACGCGTGTGGTTCGCATAATCGCGGTACCCGAAGCGTCAGCAGCAACCTCCCGAGAGGACCCCACACGTGTCAGCCACGCTCTCCGACAGCCTGAAGAAGATCCTCGACGACCGCACTTTCGTCAGCATCGCCACCATCCAGCCCGACGGCAGCCCTCAGGTCTCCCCGGTGTGGGTGAAGCGGGACGGCGACGACCTGCTGATCTCGACCACCGTCGACCGCCGCAAGACCGCCAACCTGCGCCGCGACCCCCGCGTGTCCGTCGTGGTGCAGCCGGCCGACGAGCCGTACAGCTACGCGGAGATCCGCGGCACCGCCTCCCTGACCACCGAGGGCGGCCAGGAGCTGATCAACGAGCTGGCGCAGAAGTACGTCGGCAAGAGCTACGCCGAGTTCAACCCGCAGTCCGCCCAGGACGCGGAGCGCGTCGTCGTGCGCATCACCCCGCGCAAGGTCGCCGGCCGCCTCTGACCGGCGCCTCCGAAGTGCCGCGGGGTACGGGCGGGAAGGGGCGCGGGGGGCGCCCCGCGCCCACTACCCTTGACGCGTGACTCTTCGCCTGTACGACACCAGCGCCCGGCAGATCCGTGACTTCGTCCCGCTCGTCCCGGGACACGTTTCGATCTACCTCTGTGGCGCCACGGTCCAGGCACCGCCGCACATCGGGCACGTACGGTCCGGGCTGAACTTCGACATCATGCGCCGCTGGTTCGCGTACCGCGGCTTCGGAGTGACCTTCATCCGGAACGTCACGGACATCGACGACAAGATCATCGCGAAGTCCGCCGACCAGGGCCGCCCCTGGTGGTCGATCGGGTACGAGAACGAGCGCGCGTTCAACGCCGCGTACGACGCCCTCGGCTGCCTGCCGCCCACCAACGAGCCGCGGGCCACCGGCCACATCCCCGAGATGATCGAGATGATGCGGGCGCTCATCGAGCGCGGCCACGCGTACGCCGCCGACGGCAACGTCTACTTCGCGGTGCACTCGTACGACCGCTACCTCGCGCTGTCCAACCAGGAGCTGGACAACCTCCGCCAGCCCGAGGGCGAGGGCGAGACCGGCAAGCGCGACCCACGCGACTTCGCGATGTGGAAGGCGGCCCGTGAGGGCGAGCCGAGCTGGGACACCCCCTGGGGCCGCGGCCGGCCCGGCTGGCACCTGGAGTGCTCGGCGATGGCGCACAAGTACCTGGGTGACGCCTTCGACATCCACGGCGGCGGCGTCGACCTGGTCTTCCCGCACCACGAGAACGAGATCGCGCAGTCCAAGGCGTACGGCGACGAGTTCGCGCGGTACTGGGCGCACAACGCGTGGGTCACCATGAGCGGCGAGAAGATGAGCAAGTCGCTCGGCAACTCGGTGCTGGTCAGCGAGATGGTCAAGCACTGGCGCCCGATCGTCCTGCGCTACTACCTCGGCACCCCGCACTACCGCTCCACCATCGAGTACAGCGAGGAGTCGCTGCGCGAGGCCGAGACCGCGTTCGCCCGTATCGAGGGCTTCATGCAGCGCGTCGTGGAGCTGGTCGGGGAGGTCGTGCCCACGGCCGGGGTGCCGACCGCGTTCGCCGAGGCGATGGACGACGACCTGGGCGTCCCGCAGGCGCTCGCCGTCGTGCACACGACCGTACGGCAGGGGAACTCCGCGCTCACCGCCGACGACAAGGAGACCGCCGCCGCCCGGTTCGCCGAGCTGCGCGCGATGCTCGGGGTGCTCGGGCTCGACCCGCTGGACGAGAGCTGGGCGGCAGGCGACGCGGGCGCGGGGGGCCGCGGCGAGGAGCTGCACGGCGTCGTCGACTCGCTGGTGTCCCTGGTGCTGGAGCAGCGGCAGGCGGCGCGGGCGCGCAAGGACTACGCGGCGGCCGACGCGATCCGGGACCAGCTGCAGCGCTCGGGACTGGTCATCGAGGACACCCCGGCCGGCCCGCGCTGGGAGCTCGGCGGGGGCGGGCGCTAGGGCGGACCGCCTCGGACGGACGGCGGGCGGCGGCGCCCGTACGCGTACGGGGCCGGTGCCCGTACGCGGTCCGGGACCGCACTCGTACGCGTACGGGGCCCGGTCGCCTTTACGCTTGTACATCCGGGACCCCGCCCGGCAGCGACCGGACGGGCGCCCGTCCGTCCCGTACGGCATCGCCTCCGGACGGCCGTGGGCGGCACGAAGCAGCAGCAAGCAGAGAAGTGGGTGGCCTCATGGCCGGGAACAGCCAGCGCCGCAACCGGCGCACGTCCAACAAGAAGGGCGCGCAGGTCGGCAGCGGCGGCCAGCGCCGCCGCGGGCTGGAGGGCCGCGGCCCGACGCCGCCCGCCGAGATGCGCAAGGGTCACGCCAAGCAGCGCGCGGCCCAGGCGAAGGCGCGCCGCGCCCAGGGCGGCAGCGGCGGCCGTACGGCGGGGCGGCGCGGCCAGAAGTCCCCGTCCGAGCTGGTCGTCGGCCGGAACTCGGTCATGGAGGCGCTGCGCGAGGGCGTGCCCGCGAGCACGCTCTACGTCCAGCAGTTCATCGACAACGACGAGCGCGTACGCGAGGCCCTGCGCCTCGCGGCCGAGCGCGGCGGCATCCATCTGATGGAGGCCCCGCGCCCCGAGCTGGACCGCATGACGAACGGGCTCAACCACCAGGGCATGGTGCTGCAGATCCCGCCGTACGAGTACGCGCACCCGGAGGACCTGGTCGCCGCGGCGTTCGACGACGGCGAGGACCCGCTGATCGTCGCACTCGACGGGGTGACCGACCCGCGCAACCTCGGCGCGGTCATCCGCTCCGTCGCGGCCTTCGGCGGCCACGGCGTCGTCATCCCAGAGCGGCGTGCGGCGGGCATGACGGCCGGCGCGTGGAAGACCTCGGCCGGCGCCGCCGCCCGTACGCCCGTCGCACGCGCCACCAACCTGACCCGCGCGCTGGAGTCGTACCAGAAGGAAGGGCTGCTGGTCGTCGGGCTGGCCGCGGACGGCGACGCCACGCTGCACGACCTGGCGGCGCTGGACGGGCCGGTCGTGGTGGTCGTCGGTTCGGAGGGCAAGGGGCTGTCGCGGCTGGTCGGCGAGACGTGCGACATGCGCGTACGTATCCCGATGCCGGGCGGCGCGGAGTCGCTGAACGCGGGCGTCGCGGCGGGCGTCGTGCTGTACGAGGCGGCGCGGCTGCGGGGTTGAGCGGGTGCCGCGCGGCGTCGGGTGGCCGTCGCGGGGTGCGCGGCGTGAGGTGCGCGGCGTGAGGTGCGCGGCGTCGTCGCAGCGGGCGCGGCGCGGGCTCGGAGCGAGTAATTCCGGCCGGGCGCCGGGGCCTTGACGGGCCTCGGACACTTCGGGCGGTCAAGGCAGTGTCTTAAGCGTCCATCACTCGGTTAGATGAGTGTGGACACCAGAACACCCCGCACATCCGTCCCTCCGGGCTCTCCCCCTGGGGGAGCGCCGCGCGGCTTCACCGACGACGAGACCGTACTGAGCACGGTCAAGGTCCCGTGCGACCCCGCGCAGGTCATCGTGAACCACGCGAGTTTCCGGGTGCGGCTGGCCGCGCCCGTCCCCCCGAACGACGCGCTCGACGCCGCCGCCCGGCGGCGTGCGGCCGCGGGCGCCGGGGCGCCCGCGGGCAGAGCGGGCGCGGGCGCGGCTGCGGGCGCGGCCGCCGGGGCGGGGGCGCGCGGTGGTACGCGGCGGCGCGCGCCGGTCGTGTGGAGCGGCCACACGGGACCCGAGGACACCGGGGCGACGCGGCTGCTCCAGGCCGTACGGACGCCGCCCGCCGGCACCGGCCTCGACACCCTCGACACGGAACCCGGGCTGGTCGGCACGGTCATCAGGCAGCACGACCCCGAACCCGCCAACGCCTCCACGCAGACACTCCCCCGCATCGAGGACCCCGGACCCGGCCGGGACCCCGGGCCCGGCCGGGAACGCACCGGCCGCGGCGGCCCGTTGGTCGTCGGGCCGCGCGACCCGCGCCCGCCCGAGAGCACCCAGCCGCTGCTCTCCGGGGTGCGGCCGGTGCGCGGGGCGTACGACGACGGGGCCGCGCCCGGCGGCCCGTACGACAGCCCGCGCGAGGACCCGTACGACGGTCCGCACGAGGGCTCGTACGAAGGCGACGGCCCGCGCGGCGACCGTACGGGCGCGGGCGCGGACCCCGGCGCGTCCGCGCGTGCGCAGCGCCGCGCGGAGGCCGTGCGGCACGCGTACTACCCAGGGCGGCGGATGAACCTCGGGGTGGTGCTGCTGCCCCTGCGGATCTTCCTCGGCTTCATCTCGATCTACGCCGGGATGGGCAAGCTCTGCGACCCCGTCTACTTCGACGGCGGCAGCCGCGGTTCGATGGTCACCTGGCTCAACTCGCTGGAGCCGTGGACAATCGCCACGCCACTGCACGACTTCGCGCTCGCGCACCCGGTCGGCTCCGGGCTCACGGTCGCGTTCCTGCAGGTGATCGTCGGCGTACTCACGATGTGCGGGCTCTGGCAGCGCGTCGCCGCCGGGTTCGGGGCGCTGCTCTCCGCCGCCCTGATCATGACGGTGAGCTGGCGTACGGTGCCCGCGTACGACGCGCCGGACATCATCTACCTCGCCGCGTGGAGCCCGTTGATCATCGCGGGCGCCCCCGTCTACTCGATGGACGCCCGCCTCGCCGGCGAGGCCTGGCGCACGCTCGGCCCGCGCGTCGAACTGTGGGACCTGCGGCGGCGCGTACTGCGCCGCGGCACGGCGCTCGCCACCGTCGTCCTCGGCTCGGCGCTGCTCCTCGGCGCGCTCCTCGGCGGCGCCGTACGCTCCTCGCAGACCGTCACCGTGCCCGACCCGGGCGAGCCGCCGACCAACGAACTGCCCGGCTCCCCGCTCCCCGGCGAACCCGGCAAGCGCAAGGACCGCGACGGGCAGACGCCCGGCTCACGCGTCCCGGACGCGAGCCGCTCGGCCAACCCCTCGGCGTCCAGCTCCGGTTCGCCCAGTGCCCCGGGCGGCGAACCGGCCACCCCGAGCCAGCGGCAGACCGTACAGGCACCGCAGCAGTCCGCGCCCCCGGAAGCGGAGCCGCCGGCGGCGACGGAACCGTCGGCGGGCAGCACGAGCACGGGCAGTACGGGCAGCACGGGCACACCGAGCGGCCGCAGCACGGCGGGGGGCAGCACGGGCGGTTCGTCCTCGGGCGGCTCCTCCTCCGGCGGGAGCGGCGGCGACGGTGGGGGCGGCACGAGCGGGGGCCGCGGCGCGCTGGGAGGGCTCCTGGGGTGACCGTCACCTCAGCGCCTCCCGTCACCTGACGGACGCTCCGCGGCCATCCCCACCACCTCCGTCCGGCACTTGAGGGCGCACAGCAGCCCAAACCAAGCCCGTCCGGCACTTGAGGACGGTCTCAGCCCGGCACATCCAAGCCCGTCCGGCGTTTGAGGACGGCCCTCAGCCCGATGGGTGGGAGTGTCGGCCGATTCGGGCCTGCCCACGTGGCGTTGCCGCGGCCCGTGGGCGGCCGGGGTCCGTCCTCAAACGCCGGACGCGCTGGGGGCGCCGGAGGGGCTGAGGCGCGTCAGTCGCCGCCGCCAAGCTCCTTCGCGGCTTCCGTCAGATCCTTCGCCGTGTCGATCGCCCGCCAATACGCCCCCTGCGGCAGCGGAAAGCCCGCCAGCCGCCGTTCGCGGGCGAGCCGCGGGAACGTCGTACGTTCGTGGTCGCCCCGGTCCGGCAGCAGGCCGGCGAACTCGGCCGAGAACACGTACACACCCGCGTTGATCAGATACGGCGACGGCGGCGACTCGATGAAGTCCAGTACATGCCCGAACTCGTCCGTCTCCACGGCCCCCCACGGAATCCGCGGCCGGGCCAGCGCCAGCGTGGCCGTCGCGTCGCGTTCGGCGTGGAAGGCGGCGAACTCGCGGAGCGAGAAGCGGGTCCAGATGTCGCCGTTCGTGGCGTACCACGGCTCGTCGGGCCGCGGCAGCGACGCGGCGGCGTACTTGAGTCCGCCGCCCCGCCCCAGTGGCTCGTTCTCGATCACGGTGCTGACCCGCAGCGGGAGTTCGGTGCAGGCGAGCCATTCCTGCAGCACCTCGGCGAGGTGTCCGCACGAGACGACCGCGTCCGTGACGCCCTCGGCGGCGAGCCAGGCCAGCTGGTGGCCGATGATCGGCATGCCGGTGCCGGGGATCTCGACCATCGGCTTGGGACGGTCGTCGGTGTAGGGCCGCAGCCGCGAACCCTGGCCTCCGGCCAGGACCACGGCTTGGCTCGGGTACGTCTCGTCATGCGGGTCACGGGTCATGGTGGGCACCCTATGGCCCGTGACGGCACGGGCCATGGCCGTACGCAGGTCGCCGCGGCCGTACGACGCGTACGCCGCCCGCACCCCGCAGCGACGCGGTGGCGCAGCACCGCAGCACCGCAACACCGCTGCACCGCAGCACCGCTGCACCGCAGCAGCGCGGCACCGCACCCCGTACGTCAGCGCAGCTGCGCGACCCCGGTGGCGAACGCCGTGTCGCAGACCGGGCGGGCGAACGCCTGCGCGCGGTGCACGGCGCCGTACTTCTCGACCGCCGCGCGGCCCAGCGCCTTCGCGATGGACTTGCAGTGCCGGGCGAGCGACGGCTTCCGGTTCATCTCCTTCTGGAGGCTGGTGAGCGCGACGCCCGGGTTCTCCTCCTGGAGTTCGGCGACGAGGCGGTCGCGCAGCACCTCCTGCGGCGTACGCGGCTCCGTCTGCTGCGTGGAGGCGCCGTCCGCTGACGCGGTGAGCGCCTGCGAGTCGGAGGGGGCGGTCGCCCACGGGACGCGGGCGACCGCGAGCGTCCCGGACAGGACCAGGACGACCGGGAGGACGAGTGCGAGGGATCGGCCGATACGGCGGGCTACGTGGTTCACGGAGGCGATCGTAGCGAACAGTGATGATTTGGCGACATTTGGTCACCATGTCGAGCGACAAGAACTTGTGCCGTTCGAACCGCACGTTGACGTACGGGATCGAAATGGGGCCGCACCTCCCGGTTTGCGCGGGAGGTGCGGCCCCAAGTCGCTTGCGCGAAACGGCTCGTACGGCTCCGTACGGACAACCCGTACGGCGAAGACTCAGTCGCTGAGCCGCTCACCGGTCGAGGTGGAGAACACGTGCGTCTCGCCGGCCCGCGGCACGACGTGGATCACGGAGCCCTTCTCCGGCACGTCGCGCCCGCTGACGCGGATCACCAGGTCCTCCTTGGTGTCGCCGAGGTCGGCGGTGCCGAAGACGTACGCGTCGGCGCCGAGCTCCTCGACGACGTTCACGGTCACGGCGAGGCCCGCGGGCTGGTCCTTGGCCTCCTTGGAGAGGGACTTGGAGTCGCCGCCGTTGTCGCCGTTGACGAGGTCGAAGTGCTCCGGGCGGCAGCCGACGGTGACCGTGGTGTCGCCCTTGTCGCCGGCGGTGGAGAGCGCCTCGCGCTCGACCTGCACGACGCTGTTGCCGAACTTCACGCCGCCGTCGGTGATCGGCACCTCGACCAGGTTCATGGCCGGGGAGCCGATGAAGCCCGCGACGAAGAGGTTCTGCGGCTTGTCGTACATGTGCCGCGGCGTGGCGACCTGCTGGAGCAGCCCGTCCTTGAGGACGGCCACGCGGTCGCCCATCGTCATGGCCTCGACCTGGTCGTGGGTGACGTACACGGTGGTGATGCCGAGGCGGCGCTGCAGGCTCGCGATCTGCGTACGGGTCTGCACGCGGAGCTTCGCGTCGAGGTTCGACAGCGGCTCGTCCATCAGGAAGACCTGCGGCTCACGGACGATCGCGCGGCCCATCGCGACGCGCTGGCGCTGACCGCCGGAGAGGGCCTTGGGCTTGCGGCTGAGGTAGTCCTCGAGGTCCAGGATCTTCGCCGCGTCCTCGACCTTCTTGCGGATGTCGGCCTTGTTGACGCCGGCGATCTTGAGGGCGAAGCCCATGTTGTCCGCGACGGTCATGTGCGGGTACAGCGCGTAGTTCTGGAACACCATGGCGATGTCCCGGTCCTTCGGCGGAAGGTGGGTGACATCGCGGTCACCGATCCGGATGGTGCCCTGGTCGACGTCCTCGAGACCCGCGAGCATGCGCAGGGAGGTGGACTTTCCGCAGCCGGACGGTCCGACGAGGACGAGGAACTCGCCGTCCTCGATGTCGATGTCGAGTTTGTCGACGGCGGGGGATTTGGCACCCGGGTAGATCCGGGTCGCAGCGTCATAGGTGACCGTGGCCATGGTGTTGTCTCCTTCACCGGCAGGTACGTGCCGGACGATCCGTAGTAAAGGGTCTAGTCCTCTTCCGAAGACGTTGCGTGGACGTTAACCCGGGGGCAGCTTCTTTGTCAGTAGTCGCGCGGGGAGGAAACTCCCCGTCGTCGCGCCGTCGCGGCCGGGTACACTGCTCGGGCACGCCGCCTTAGCTCAGCTGGTTAGAGCATCTGTCTTGTAAACAGAAGGTCGTCGGTTCGAATCCGACAGGCGGCTCCAACCGCCGCACTCCGGGCTCCCGGCAGGGGAGCCCCGCTGTTCGGCAGCAGCCGCCGCTCAGCCCGGTCGTACCGCGGACTCTGCGTTCCCTGCCGCTCAACTTCACGGTGCCGTGTGCTTTCACGGTGCCGCGCGCTGGTCCGCCGCCGGAGCCTCGGGGGCCTTGTCCTTACGGGTGTCCAGCTCCGTCGGCGGGGCGTTGAAGACCTCCTTCTCGAGTGACTTGTCGGCCGCGCTGACGGTTGCAGTGCCGGTCAGGTCTCCGGTGACGTTCAGTCCGGTGTGGCCGATGTCGAGGATCGGCCAGATGGCCGCGAGCAGCGGCACTATCTCGAGGGGGAGCCCCAGGCTCTTGAGGAGTACCGCCGACATCACGATGCCCGCGCCGCGCACTCCGGCCGCGCCGACGCTCATCACCAGGCCCAGCAGGACGATCTGGAGGATCAGGGCGGGCGTGATGTCCATGCCGTGGGCGTCGGCGGCGAAGACGGCGATCACTCCCAGCGCCACGGCGAAGCCGTCCATGTTGGCGGTCGCGCCGAACGGGATCGTGAAGCCGAAGATCCTCTTCGGGGCTCCGAGGTCGTTCTGCGCGATCTTCATGGAGACGGGGATCGTCGCGGCGCTGCTGGCGGTGGTCATGGCGAACAGGGACGCCGGCCAGACCTTGCGGTAGAAGCGGAACACGTTGAGGCGGGCGACGAGTCCGATGACGAGGGGATACACCACCAGCGCCATCACGATGAGCGCGAGGTAGTCCACCACGATGAACTTGACCGCTGCCGAGAGCGAGTCCGTGCCGGTGGTGCCGACGAGCACGGCCATCAGCGCGAAGATCCCGTACGGCGACGCCTTGATGATGATGCCGGTGAGCCGGAGGACCACCTCCGAGGATTCCCGGATGAGGGCGTAGATGCCGGGGATCTTCTGCTCGCCGATCAGCAGGATGGCCGAACCGAAGAGAATGACGCCGACGATGATCTGGACCATCGACATCTCGGCCATGGAGGCAACGATGTTGGACGGGACCCATTCCTGAATCTGGTCGAGGAACGAGAACTCTCCGGTCGCCTCCTCGGGTGTCCCCTTTTCGACCGACCCGACGTCGAATCCCCGCCCGGGGCGGACGATCAGCGCGATGCCGACACCGATGGCGGAGGCGCACAGTGAGGTGACGACGAGGTAGGCGAAGAACCTGCCGCCGATGCCTGCCAGGTCGCGGGCCGAGGTCATCTGGATCATGCCGGCCAGCAGCGTGACGACGACCAGGGGAACGACCAGGAACTGCAGCAGCTGCAGGAAGATCTGGCCGACCGGGTCCAGATGGCTCGCGTCGTCCTGGAGGATCAGGCCGACGACGATCCCCAGGGCCGCCCCGATGACCACCTGGGTGTGGAGCTGGAGTCGGAACCTCTTCCGAGCGGTACGAGGGGGCTCTCGGGTCTCGGTACTCATGGCTTTCAGCCCTTTCTCTGGGGACGGGCAGGCTGAGCTGATTCACGCCGCTTCCGGCGTGCCGGATTCGATCGCCGTATTCCGGTGATCGTCGCGTGCTGCCCCTTTCTCGAGGACCGTCCGCAGGTGCTCCGCTGCGCCGTGGGGAGGGCGCGCCGTCGGAGGGGGAGTCTCCGAGGCCGGATGTCGTTCGTGGAAGGCTGCGGATCGCAGACGATAACACGGTCTCATCTGAGAATATAGACTCAGTTTCATAGGGATCGGGCAACGCGAAGGGTCCGGCAGGGCCGTGGTGGCAGGGCCCTGCCGGGCCGGGTTCACGGGGCGTCCGCCGCTGCCGCGCCTGCTACTTGGCGATCATCTCGGTGACGCGGAGGAAGTGCTCCGCTTCCTCCGGGGTGTGGCAGTGCAGTGGTGACACGCGCACCACGCCCTCGAGCCCGAGCGAGCGAAGGATGCGCTCGGAGTAGTGGCTGGTCGCGACCCGCTCGTACACGGTCACGCCGTTGTCCTCGTAGGCGCGGACCGCGTCGGCGCAGGAGAGCCCGTCGAAGGTCAGCGGCACGATCAGGTCGCGGGGCGACGTGGCCGCCGTGTCGGCGAAGTGGATGTGGACTCCCGGGAGCCGGCGGAGCCCGGCCTGTCGCTCCGTCCCGTTCAGCAAGGTGTGCAGAAGCGCTTGCTCATGCCGCTGGACGGCGTGCATCCCCGCGACGATGCCGTCGCGACGATCGGTGGCCGGTGACGCACCGCCCACAGTGACGAGATAGTCCATGATCGCCGAGAACCCGGCAAAGACCGCGGGAGCGGAGCTGCCCACGCTCCAGGTGCGCGAGCTCGCCTTGGTGAGCCGGTCGTGGCCGAGTTCCGCGAGCCTGGGCGAGAGGTAGGTGAACGCGTTCCCGCGGTCCCCGAACATCTTGTACGGCGCGATGTTGACGCCGTCGACTCCCCACCCCTGGGCGTCGAGGACGCCGTGCGGCGCGTACTGGACCGCGTCCACGATCACGTGAACGCCGGGGTTCTTCTCGCGGACCGCCTCGACCAGTGCGGGGATGTCCGTGATGGCACCGGTGATGTTCGAAGTGGCGATGACCGAGACGAGGGAGGTCTCGGCGTCGACCAGTTCGGCGACCGCCGAGGGGTCGATGCCGCCGGTCGTCCGGTTGGGCGCGGCCGTACGGAGTTCCTGTCCCGTGCGCCGCGCGTACTGCTCGCAGGCGTCGTAGGACGAGGGGTGTTCGAGGGCGGTGGTCACGATGTTGGTGCCGGGGACGTTCTCGGTGATCGTCCGTACCAGAACGAACATCGCCTGCGACGCGGTCGCGGTGGGCAGGAGCGCGCCGTCTGGCGCACCTCCGAAGAAGGCCAGGAGGTCGGACTCGCCCTGCTGCTCGATCCGGGCCAGGTCCCGGGCGACTTTGCCGGGGCGTGAGGGGGCCTCGGGGAAGAGGGAGATCTCCAGCGCGCGTTCGGAGGCCGCCCGTAGCCGGAGCGAGCCGCCGGAGTTCTCGAAGAAGAGGCGGCTCGTGCCGCGCGCGTCGTGTTCCAGGTGCGCGAACTGGCCTCGTACGTACCGCATGGTCTCCGGTGCGAAGGCCTCGGCGTCGTGGGTGGTGAGGGTCATACGCGAGAGCATACTCTCATCTGAGATGAATCTATCAATCTTGTGGCAGATCGCACCAGCGGCCGCCGGAAGGGCGGCGGGTGCGAGCGGCCGCGTGTACGGAGGTCACCGCAACTCGCAGGCGTGGCAAGGGTCTTCCGGAGTGGGCCCGGCCCGCTTCCCTCGCCCAGAGGGTGTGAGCGGGGCTGTTAGAGTGGGCCAGAGCTGACCAGCGTCGTAGCTGCCGACTTGTCAACAGAAGGTCGTCGGTTCGAACCCGGCAGGCGGCTCGAGCAGACGGTTCGATCCGTCTGAGCCGCTTCCTACGGGCGGCTTGATCCTTCCGTGCGACCAGGAGACTGCCCGGTGACCGTTCTCGCGCTCGGGCCAAGCTGGCTCGACCCGGACTACCTGATCCAGACCTTCGGGCTGATCGGCATCCTCACCATCGTGTTCGCCGAGTCGGGCCTGCTGATCGGGTTCTTCCTGCCGGGCGACTCGCTGCTGTTCACGACCGGACTGCTGGTCACGACCGGCCAGTACCTGCACTACCCGCTGTGGCTGGTGTGCCTGCTCATCGTGATCGCGGCGGTGGCCGGCGACCAGGTGGGCTATCTCTTCGGCCGCAAGGTCGGCCCCAGCCTCTTCAAACGGCCAGACTCGCGCCTCTTCAAGCAGGAGAACGTGGAGAAGGCGCACGAGTTCTTCGAGAAGTACGGCCCCAAGTCGCTGGTGCTGGCGCGGTTCGTGCCGATCGTGCGGACGTTCACGCCGATCATCGCGGGCGTCAGCCGGATGAACTACCGCACCTTCGTGATCTTCAACGTGGTCGGCGGCATCCTCTGGGGCGCCGGTGTCACGCTGCTGGGCGCCAGCCTGGGGAAGGTCGACTTCGTCCACGCACACATCGAGAGCATCCTCATCCTGATCGTGCTGCTGTCGGTGCTGCCGATCGTGATCGAGTACCTCCGTGCGCGGCGCTCCTCCGCGAACGCCGCGGCAGCGGACACCTCGGCGAACGCGGCCGGGGACGGCAGCGGCCCGGACGGCGCGGGCCCGCCCCAGGGAGGCACGGGCGGCCGGAAGTCGCGGCGCAAGGGACGGCACGCCATACGCTGACGCGGCGCGCGTGCGTACGGAGGCGCGTACGGACGGCGGCGTGAGTACGGCGGCGTACGTGCGGAGGTCTGCGTACGGTGCGCGCGTACGGGTGGTGCGTGCCGCCGTCGGGAACGGCCGCCAGGTCAGGACCAGTCGCGGCCCGAGCGGCCCCGCTTCACATCCGCGCGGCGCTTCTTCTCGCGCAGCCGCCGCTCGTTGATCCCCTTCGGAATCTTCCGCTTGCGGCGCTGCCGCGGCGGCGGGGCGGTGGCCTCCGCGAGCAGCGCGGCCATCCGTACGGCCGCCGTCTCGCGGTTGCGCCACTGCGAGCGGTGCTCGGAGGCGCGGACGGTGAGCACGCCGTCGGTCAGGCGGCCGGAGAGCCGTTCCAGGGCGCGGGCCTGCCACACGGGCGGCAGCGACTCGGTGCGGGCGAGGTCGAGGCGGAGCTCCACCGCGCTGTCCGTGGTGTTGACGTGCTGCCCGCCGGGCCCCGAGGACTTCGTGAAACGCCAACTGAGCTCGGCCTCCGGGAGGGAGACCGAGCCGCGGATGAACCAGGGCCCGGACATGTGCCCCATGATCCCGCCTCAAACGGCCGCCGTCATCCGCTTTCCCGCGGGGGCGGGACGGATCGCGGGCAAAGAACGTAAAGAAACCAGGAACCCGCCCCTGCCCCGGCTGCGTTGTGGAGGGTGAGAGGGTGAAGGATCTGAACCCGCTGACACGCACACAGAGAAGGGCATCCCCATGGCTGTAAGCCTGTCCAAGGGCGGCAACGTCTCGCTCACCAAGGAGGCACCTGGCCTCACCGCCGTCACGGTCGGCCTCGGCTGGGACGTCCGTAGCACCACGGGCACCGACTTCGACCTCGACGCGAGCGCCATCGCCGTGAACGCGCAGGGCAAGGTCCACTCGGACCAGCACTTCATCTTCTTCAACAACAAGGCCACCCCGGACCAGACGATCGTGCACTCCGGTGACAACACCACCGGTCAGGGCGAGGGCGACGACGAGCAGATCAACGTCAATCTGCAGGGCCTCCCGGCCGAGATCGACAAGATCGTCTTCCCCGTGTCGATCTACGACGCGGAGACCCGCAGCCAGAACTTCGGCCAGGTGCGGAACGCGTACATCCGCGTCGTCAATCAGGCCGGCGGCACCGAGATCGCCCGCTACGACCTGAGCGAGGACGCCGCCACCGAGACCGCCATGGTCTTCGGCGAGCTGTACCGCAACGGCGCCGAGTGGAAGTTCCGCGCGGTCGGCCAGGGTTACGCCGCCGGTCTCGCGGGCATCGCCCAGGACTTCGGCGTCAACATCTGACGCGGCAGGTCTGACGCGGGCCCGGCCCGCCTCGTAACGCAGTCGGCGGCGTCCCCAACGAGGGGGCGCCGCCGAGTCGTTGAGAGGCGCTGCTGTCGAGAGGCGCTGTTGTAAAGGGCGCTCCGGGGAGAGCCGGACGCCGGGGTTCAGGTCACCAGGCGCGTACGCAGCTCGGCCGCGACGGCCGACACGTCCGCGCGCCCCTGCTTCGCCGCCTCCACCAGATCGGCGAAGGTCTCCGCGTCCGGCAGGGCCTTCGCGCCCGCCACGCGGAGGTACGAGCGGGTCGCGGCGGCGGCGTAGAACTCGTTCATCGGTGATTCCAGCGGCGGGCAGACCGCCAGCGTGTGCAGGAACGCAGCGGCCCGCCAGGCTATGTCCGGCTCCGGCTGGTCCGCGACGAGCACGAGGTCGTTCTGATGGCGGGCGACCGCGGCCACCACCCCCGAGGGGTCCCAGACAGTGGGGTCGGAGGGGAGGTGCTGCGCAAGTGCGCTCCACGCCCACTCCATTGTGATCTTCACAGTCCGAATCGCTCCTGGAAGTAGTCCCAATGCTCGGCGAACTCGTCGACTCCGGCGAGGAACCTCGCCCTGTCCTCGTCCAGCTCCCGCTTCGTCGCTTCGGTGATCAGCGCGGTGACCGTGGTGCCCTGCTCCGCCGCGCGAGCCTTGAGGCGCTCGTGGAACTCCTCGTCCAGGCGGATCGTGACGTGCTTCGACATGCGATCACCGTACAGCGCCGCTGCTGTACGCGCCACGGCAGCCGCCGGCGCCCCGCGTCGAGCTTGGATCCCTGCCGGAACGCTAGTCGGCGACGACGCCATGTCGCAAGCCGATCACCCCAAGTCAACCCCACTGTGCGGCCGCTGTCGTGACACCATCGCGTCGTGCTCGACATCGGCTATTCCCTGTCCCCCCGCTTCCCCGACCCGCCGCAGACGGACTACCGCACGGCGGACGTACGGACCCTGCGGCACGATCTGTTCTGCGGCGACATCCACATCGCGGACACGGAGAGCGGCCGCGAACTGTCCACAGCCTGGGGATGGTTGCCGGTGCTCGACTTCGGGTGGGCGCTGTGCGACATCGTCGAGGAGCTCGGCCCCGGCGGCCCGCCCGCGGCGCAGGGTGCCCAACCCCGCCGCGCCGAGCTGGACTTCACCGAGACCACCGACTGCCTGCTGTTCGAGGAGCGGCGCGGCCGGGTGGAGATCACCGCGGACTGGCAGTACGTGGACGACCCGCCGCTGGTGTTCCCGTACGCGACGGTGCGCCGCGAGGCACGGGACTTCCTGCACGACCTGATCGCGGATCTCGCCGACATGCACGAGGGCCTGTCGGAGAACCCGGCGGTGTGGCAGCTCCAGGCGCGCTTCCCCCGGGTCTAGGTGTGTTGTCTCGGGACGTTGGTGACACGCGGGCCGGGTTGTTGAACAGGTGAGGGCCTTCTGGGTTCGGTGTGGATTGCGACATCTACCGCCGACCGCCAGGAGGCCCTCGTGTCCCACCGTAATGCCCCGCTGACCCCGACCGGCAGGCTGCGTCTGGCCCGGTGTGTTGTGGACGACGGCTGGCCGCTGCGGCGGGCCGCGGAACGCTTCCAGGTCAGCCATACCACTGCCATGCGCTGGGCCAACCGCTACCGGCAGCTGGGCGCGGCCGGGATGCACGACCGCTCCAGCCGCCCTCACCACAGCCCGCGCCAGACCTCTGCCACGGTCGAGCAGCAGGTCCTGCACCTGCGGCGCGAGCACCGGATCGGGCCGGTACGGCTGGCCGCCCGCTGCGGCATAGCCGCCTCCACCGCCCACCGCATCCTCATCCGCCACCACCTGCCCGCCCTGTCCACGCTGGACCGCGCCACCGGCGAACCCGTGCGCCGCTATGAACGCTCCCGGCCCGGGGAACTGGTCCACATCGACGTCAAGAAACTCGGCCGTATCTCCGACGGCGGCGGCCACAAGGTCCTCGGCCGCGCAGCCGGCCGGGCCCACCAGGACCGCCGCAACGGGACCGGATACGCCTACCTGCACACCGCCCTGGACGACCACACCCGTCTCGCCTACACCGAAGACCTGCCCGACGAGAAGGCCGCCACCTGCGCCGGCTTCCTGACCCGGGCCGCCGCCTGGTTCACCGCCCGCGGCGTGACCATCGAGCGGGTCATCACCGACAACGCCTGGGCCTACAGCAAGAACACCTGGCGCACCACCTGCCACGACCTGGGCATCAGCCCCCGCTGGACCAGGCCCTGGAGGCCTCAGACCAACGGCAAGGTCGAACGCTTCCACCGCACCCTGCTCGAGGAATGGGCCTATCAGCGGCCCTACACCTCAGACAGCGAACGGCAGGCAGCGTTTCCCGACTGGCTCGACTGGTACAACTACCACCGACCCCACACCGGCATCGGCGGCCACCCACCAGCCAGCCGCATCACCAACCTGTCCGAACAACACAGCTAGTCTTCTGAGTCGGGAATTCTGTTCAGATAGCTGGCGAGGCGTTCGAGGATCTCGTCTGCGGTCTTGGTCCACACGTAGGGCTTGGGGTCGGTGTTCCATGCGGTGATCCAGGCACGGATGTCTACCTCGAACACCGAGCGAACCGCAGCCCTGGCAAACTTCCTCCACACCTACAACCACCACCGCTGCCACACCGCACTCGACGGACACCCGCCCATCACCCGCGTCAACAACCCTGCGGGTCAATACACCTAGGCCGTGCCTTCAAGTCCCGCCGCGGCCGTGCGGCTAGCGGACCGGCCAGGGTGCCGCTGTCTCCTGGTCCGTGGTGGCGCCCGCGTACACCGCGCACGCGTCCGTCAGCGGCTCCAGCAGCGTCAGCGGCTCCGGGAGGGTCGCGCCGGGGACCGGCGGGCGTACCCAGCGGACCACCGCGTCGGGGCCCTCGCCGGGCAGCCGGGCCGGGGGCACGAGCACGTAGCTGCCGCGGCAGTGCCAGCGCAGGCCCGGATGCTCGTCCATCGTCTCCGGGTGGCAGTCCAGCTCGCACGGCCACCACTCGTCCTCGTCCTCCGGGGTGCCGCGGGTGGCGGTGAAGAACAGCATCCGGTCGCCGCCCGAGAGCGCCACGGGGCCGGTCTCGGTACCCTCCGTGTCCAGCCGCTCCAGCGCCATGCGGCCCGCCTCCGCGGGCACGTCGAGGACGTCGTGCGCACGGCCGGTGGCGGTGATGAAGTTCGCCTGCGGCTGGCCCTGCGCCCAGCGGGTGATCTGGTCGGGGTCGGTGGTCGCCTGCGTCTGCCAGGCGAACGAGACGGGGTGCCGCCCGGGGGTGGGGCAGCCGATGCGTACACAGGAGCAGCCGTATCCCTCCGGGTACGCGGCGGGCGCGAGCGGGAAGCCCGCTCCGGCGGCGGCCCGCAGCAGATCCTCGCGGGCCGCTTCGCCGCCCGCCCCGGCGGTACCGCCGCCGGTGCGGGCACGGCGGCGCAGCCACTGGGAGAATCTGCTCTCGCGTTCCATCTATCCCCTCACTCTCCCGACCAGGGCGGCGTGGCTCCGGATGTGTCGAGGGTACGCAGCGGCACGCCGGTGCATCACCGAATCCTCGGACACGGGTAACCGTCGTCCAGTCTCCTCCTCCGCACGGGCGAACGCGCACCCGGGTGGCATACGGGCGGCACGGAGACGACGTACAGAGGGCGCACGGGCGGCGCGCGGGGGGCGTACGGGGGCGTCCGGGCGGCGCCCGTGGATCTTTCGCCGGTTCAGCCGGTTCAGCGGCGAACCCGCGCCGGACAGTGGACGATGTCTCCGACAGTGCACGGCGATCCCGTGAGGAGCTCTCGTTGTTCAGTTCCCGCCGCTATCTGATGTGCCCACCCGAGCACTTCCGCGTCACGTACTCCATCAACCCCTGGATGGACCCCGGCAAACCGGTGGACCTGCCCCTCGCCGTCACGCAGTGGGAGCATCTGCGCGACCGCTACCGCGTCCTCGGCCACACCGTCGAGGAGCTGGAGCCGCAGCCCGGCCTCCCGGACATGGTGTACGCCGCGAACGGCGCCCTCGTCGTCGACGGCCGCGTGCTCGGCGCCCGCTTCGCGTACCCGGAGCGTACGGCCGAGGCCGCCGCCCACCTGGCCTGGTACCGCGGGCACGGCTACGAGGACGTACGCGAACCCGAGCACATCAACGAGGGCGAGGGCGACTTCGCCGTCACCCCCTCCTGGCTGCTCGCCGGGCGCGGCTTCCGCAGCAGCCCGCTGTCACACGGCGAGGTACAGGAGTTCTTCGGACGCCCGGTGATCGGCCTCGACCTGATCGACCCGCGCTACTACCACCTGGACACGGCGCTGTGCGTCCTCGACGACACGGTCGACGGCGAGGTCATGTACTACCCGGAGGCGTTCTCGCCGGGCAGCCGCGCCGTCCTCGCCCGGCTGTTCCCGGACGCGCTGATCGCGACGGAGGCGGACGCACGGGCGTTCGGCATGAACGCGGTGAGCGACGGCCACCACGTACTGCTGCCGCAGACGGCACAGGGCCTGTTCGAGCCGCTGCGCGAGCGCGGCTACGAGCCGGTCGGCATCGACCTCGGCGAACTGCTGAAGGGCGGCGGCAGCGTGAAGTGCGTGACCGCGGAGCTACGCGGGTAGCGCGGCCCCCTCCGTCTGCGGGCCTCGGCCTTACACGGTCCCACGGCCTTACGGCCCTACGGCTGGGGCGGCGGCCACTCCGCGCCCCAGCCGGTGTCGCGCGCGGCCCGGTACACCGGGCCCTGGCGCTTGCTGACCGTCACGCGGCGCAGCCCGTCCCCGGCGGTGCACAGGTCCAGCAGCACCTGGCCTTTGCGCAGCTGCGGCTTGCGTACGACTCGGGAGGCGGCCGGTTCGCCCGGTGCGCCCGTGTCGGGGCGTACGGCCGCCGGGCGCACGGCCGCCACGTAGCTGAACTTCTCGTCCTCGTACGCGAGCGAACCGCCCTTCACCTGCCGGTGCAGCGACGAACGGCTGACGCGCGCCGCGAAGTGGCACCAGTCCTCGCCCGGCGTGATGGGGCAGCGGTCGCTGTGCGGGCAGGGGGCCAGCACGGTCAGGCCGGCGCCGGTCAGCACGTCACGGGCCGCGCGGACGCGCAGGTAGCCGTCCGGGGTGCCGGGCTCGACGACCACCACCGCACGACCGGTCCCGGCCGCGCCCGCGACGACGGCGCGGCGGTCGGCGTCGGTGAGCTCGCCGAGGACGTACGAGACGGTGACGAGGTCGGCACGGTCGGCGTCGGCGCGGTCGGCGTCCGCGTCCGCGCCGCCGTTCGTGAGCCTGCGCGGCCGCCACTCGGCGGCGCGGAGGGCGGCCGAGTCGGACGCCGCGGCCAGCTCGCGGCCGAGGTCGAGGGCCGGGGCGGCCCAGTCGAGCACGGTGGTCTTACGCGCCGGTCCGTCCGCACCGTCGCCCCAGACCCGGGCTGCCGCCCAGACGGCCGCGCCGGTGCCACCACCGATGTCGAGGTGCGACGCCGGACGCCAGCCGGGCACCCGTACGGCGAACGCGTCGAGCGCGGAGGCGGCGGCCTCGAAGGTGGCGGGCATCCGGTAGGCGGCGTACGCCACGACATCCGCGCGGTCGCGCAGGACGGGGGCGCCGGTGGGGGTGTCGCCGCGGTAGTGGCCGATCAGCCGCTCCACGGCGGCGGCGGCCTGCCGTGGCGGCAGCCCGTCCAGAAGGGCGTCCAGCGCGGCACGCAACTGCTGGTCAACGGCCCGCGCGGGGGCCGCCGCGGCGGCCGGATGCCTGACATGATCCACCCGGGCAGTCTAGGCGCTCCGCCCAGGCCCCTCTCCGCCGGAGGCAACGGCACCACGTGCGCAAGCGCACGCATTCCTCCCGCCGCCGCGGCGGCGCGCCACCACACCGAGAGCCCGGCGGAATCACGAGGGGCCGCAACACCCACGTACGGCCAGGACACAGACGCACGGCTACGGCACACACACGTCACAGCACCGCCCTCGCCAGGCGCGTGGCCGCTGCCGCACGTGGGGTGGAGTCCGGGGGGCGGCGGACCGGGTGGACCGTGTTGGCGAGCAGGATCAGGAACGTGTCGGTGACCGGGTCGAGGACCAGGCTCGTGCCCGTGAAGCCCGTGTGGCCCGCCGCGCGCCCGTCGCTCAGGGGGCCCGCCAACTCGCCCATGAACCACGGCTGTCCGACGCCGAAGCCCAGCCCCGGCGGTTCGAGGAGCCGGGCCACCGACGACGGGGCGAGGATGCGCGCCGGCCCGTACGCGCCGCCCGTCAGCAGCGTGCGGCAGAGCACCGCGAGGTCGCCCGCCGTGCTGAACAGCCCGGCGTGGCCGGCGACGCCGTTCAGGGCGTGGGCGTTCTCGTCGTGTACGCGGCCCCGCAGCATGCCCCGGTCCATCTTCGCCCAGGGCTTGCGCTGGTCCTCGGTGGCGGCGATGCGGGGGCGCCAGCCGCGTGGGGGCCGGAAGCGGGTGCGGGTCATGCCGAGCGGGCGCGTGATCCCCTCGCGTATGAGGGCGTCGAGCGGGCGCCCGGTGACGAGTTCCAGCACGCTCTGGGCGAGGAGCAGGTTGAGGTCGGAGTAGCGGTACGCGCCGCCGGGCGGGGTGAGGGGCTCCTCGGCCCAGACGCGTTCCATGCGGGTCTTGGGTTCGTGGTCGTACAGCGGGAGTTCGGGCCGGAGCCCGGAGGTGTGGGTGAGCAGGTGCTGGAGCGTCAGACCGTGCTCGGGCACCTTTAACGCGGCGAGCCCGAGACCGCCGAGCCCGGCGTCCCCGCCCAGGCCGGCCGCGCCACCCGCACCGCCCGCACCCGCGCCCGCGCTCCCGATCCCGCCGGCCGCCGTCCGCGCGTACGACGTGATCGCCCGGTCCAGCTCCACCGTCCCCCGTTCGGCCTGCTGGAGCACCGCGACCGCCGTGAACAGCTTCGTGAGCGAGGCGAGGTCGAAGACCGTGTCGGGCCTGGCGGGCACCCACTGCTCGCGGGGCAGTTCGACGCCCAGCCCGCGCTCCGGGTCGTACGAGGCGTAGCGCACGGCCCAGCCCGCCGCGTGTTCGACCGCCACGTACGGGCCGCGCCCCGCCAGCACCACGGCGCCGGAGCACCAGGTGCCGGGCAGCGCGTCGATGTCCGCGGTGAGTCCGGCCAGTTCCGCCGCCCGCAGGCCGGCCCGTTCAGGTGAGGCCGCGTGCCTCAGTCTCGCGTACGCCATGGTCGGCAGAGTGCCACGAAACAGGCCGCGGCCAGGAGCAGCGAGGCGAGCTGGACGATTGCCATGGGTACGGCGGTGTGCTCGCCGGCGATCCCGACGAGCGGCGACGTGATGGCGCCGATGAGGAACTGCGAGGTGCCCAGCAGCGCCGAGGCGGAGCCGGCGGCGTGCGGAGTGCGCATCAGGGCCTGGGAGTTGGCGTTGGGCAGGATCAGCGCCATGCCGGACATCAGCACGAACAGCCCGGTGGCGACGGGCAGCAGGCCGGGCCGCCCGAAGACGCCGGTGGTCATCAGCAGCAGGGAGACGGCCGCGGACAGCACGACGCACAGCCCGAAGGCGATCACCTTGTCCAGCGGCACGCGGCCGACGAGGATCTTGCCGTTGATCTGGCCGACGGCGACCAGCCCGATGGAGTTCGCCATGAACAGCAGGCTGTACGTCTGCGGCGAGGCGCCGTAGATCTCCTGCATGACGAACGGCGAGGCCGCCACGTACGCGAACAGCCCGGCGAAGGTGAAGGCACCCGCGAGGAGGTAGCCGGTGAAGACGCGGTCGCGGAACAGGCCGCGCATGGTGTGCAGGGCGGCCGGGACACCGCCGCTGTGCCGCTCGCCCGGTGGCAGGGTCTCGGGCAGCCAGCGCAGCACGATGAAGGTCAGCAGTACGCCGATGCCGGTGAGGATCAGGAAGACCCCGCGCCAGTCGGTGAAGCGCAGCACCTGGCCGCCGAGTACGGGCGCGAGGATCGGTGCCACGCCGGAGATCAGCATGAGCGTGGAGAAGAAGCGGGCCATGGCGAGCCCGTCGTACAGGTCTCGGACCACGGCGCGCGCTATGACGATGCCCGCGGCGCCGCAGAGGCCCTGGAGCAGCCGGAACAGCGTCAGCGTCTCGATGGTCGGCGCGACCGCGCAGGCGGCGCTGGCCAGCACGTATCCGAGCGAGCCGATGAGCAGCGGCCTGCGGCGGCCGAACCGGTCGCTCATGGGGCCGACGACGAGCTGGCCCACGGCGAGGCCCAGCAGGCAGGCGGTCAGCGTGAGCTGGACGGTGGCGGCCGGGGTGTGCATGGCGCCGCCGACGTCCGGGAGCGCCGGAAGGTACATGTCCATCGAGAGCGCGGGCAGGGCGGTGAGGCTGCCGAGGATGAGGGTGACCATGAGCCCGGCGCGCCGGCGCGGTGTGAACGGCGGTACGGACGGGGAGCTCTGGCCTGGTTTCCCGGGCTGGCCGGGTCCCCCGGAGTGAGCGGGGTGGCCGGGCTTCCCGTGCTGGCCGGGCTTCCCGTACTGCTGACCGGCTTTGCCGGTCTGGGTGCCGGTTGCGGCGGAGGCGCGGGGGGCGCCGGAAGCGCCGCGGGCGCCGGGGACGGTGGCGGGGTGTTCGGGAGTCGTAGGGAGTACGGCCGGACTAGAAGGGCCGGGGTCGGTCATGCACCTCTCCAGGAGATTGTTAACGGCAGACACATTCTCCCAGCAAAACCTGCCCCGGCCCACCCGATTCGCCGGTCAGGGATCACGCGTCCTTGAGACCTGGGTCACCCGCGCGGGACGTGAAGGACCGCGCCGTGCTGATGGTGCCGCCCGGTGAGGTGACCTTCGAGACGATGCGGTAGTCGGCCCGCAGCTGCTGCCGGTCCATCGTGACCAGCAGGTATCCGCGCCGCCCGTCGAAGTACTTCATGTGCGGGTTCGCCTTGAGCATCACTTCCCAGTCGTCCGGACGCTCGGCGCCGTCCATGCCGCTGGCGAGGGACGTGGTGACCAATTCCACGCCGAGTGTGCGGGAGTCCGGCTTGTCGTAGTCCTCTTTGATGTCCATCGCGTAGTGGACGTGGACGTCACCGGAGAGGACGACGAGGTTCTTGACGCCGGCCGTACGGGCGCCGTCCAGCACCCGCTTGCGGTTGCCGGGGTAGCCGTCCCAGGCGTCCATGGAGACCGGGGAGGGCTCCTTCACCTGGTTGCGCCGGCGGGCGAAGATGATCTGCTGCGGGAGGACGTTCCACAGGGCGTCGGACGCCTTCCAGCCGTCGATCAGCCAGCGCTCCTGCTCGGCGCCGGTCACCGTGCGGGAGGGGTCCTCGGATTCGGGCGTGGGAACCTGCCAGCCGTCGCCGTTGGCCTGGTCGTCGCGGTACTGCCGGGTGTCGAGCACGTCGAACTGCGCCAGCTTGCCGTACCGCAGCCGCCGGTACAGCTGGAGGTCCGCGCCCTTGGGCTGCTGCGGCTTCCGCAGCGGCATGTTCTCGTAGTACGCGCGGTACGCGGCTGCCCGGCGTACGAGGAACTTCTCGGCGCTGCTGCCGTCCTCGGGGACCTCGTCGGCGTAGTTGTTCTCGGTCTCGTGGTCGTCCCACGTCACGACCCACGGGTGTGCGGCGTGCGCGGCCTGCAGGTCCTTGTCGGCGTGGTAGAGCGAGTAGCGGAGACGGTAGTCCTCGAGGGTCATCGTCTCCTTGTTGAAGTGCGCGGGGAGGACGACGTCCTTGTACGCGCGTGCGCCGCCCGCGGAGTCCACGGCGTACTCGTACAGGTAGTCGCCCAGATGGAAGACCACGTCGAGGTCTTCCGCGGCGAGGTGCTTCAGGGCCGTGAAGTAGCCCTGGTGGTACGCCTGGCACGAGACGGCGGCGAAGCGCAGCGACTCGACCTCTGCGTCGGCGGCGGGCGCCGTACGCGTACGGCCCACCGGGCTGGTCCACTCGCCCACCGTGAAGCGGTAGTAGTACGTCTGCCCCGGCTCCAGTCCGTCCGGCTCGACGTGGACGGCGTGGTGGAACTCGGGGTGCGCGACGACCTGCCCCGAGCCGGCCGTGAGGAAGAAGTCCTCGTCCTCGGCGATCTCCCACTCGACGGTCACGGGCTCGGCGGGGAGTCCGCTGTCCGCCTGGTACGGCTCGGGCGCCAGTCTGGTCCAGAGCACCACGGAATCGGGCATTGGATCACCTGATGCCACACCTAGGGTGAAGGGTTCCTTTTCGATTCTCATAGGATTAAGTGTGGACACGGCGTGGGCGGTATTGGGAAGGTTCGTGCCGAAAGCCAGTGCGAGTGCTGCACCGGATACGGTCAGAAACCGGCGGCGGCCCAAGTGGCGGGCGGCGGCACGGAGTTCGTGGTCGGCGCTCACTGGTTGCGTCATACGGCCGAGTGCAACGGACCGGGGCGGCGTCTCGTTGGCGCGTACGCGACAGACGTATGACCATCGGATGGCGACTGACCGCGCGACTGCCTGCGCGAGTGGCTGCGCGACTGACCGCGCGTCGGGCCGGACGCCGGGCCGGACGGCGACGGGCCGCCCGTCGGCCGGGGGCCGTTCGCGTACGCTGCGGCCATGGCGGGAGAGGACAGCGCGCCGCGTACGGGTGGCGCACCGGGCGGCACGGCGGGAGGCGCCGGCGCGCCCGTGAACGCGGTGGTCACCGGGGCCGGTTCGGGCATCGGACGCGCGGTGGCGGTGGCACTCGTGGAGGCGGGCTGGCACGTGACGCTCGCCGGACGGCGGACGGCACCGCTCGAGGAGACGGCGGCGCTGGCGGGGAGGGGCAGCTCGACGGCTGTCGTATGCACGGATGTCACTGATCCAGAATCAGTCACCGCGCTGTTCCGCGCCGTTCGGGAGCGACACGCGCGAGTCGATCTGCTGTTCAACAACGCGGGCTCGTTCGGGCCTCCGCATCCCCTCGAAGAGCTGGCCTACGAGGACTGGCAGAACGTCGTCCAGACCAATCTCACCGGGGCTTTCCTGTGTGCGCAGGCGGCGTTCCGGCTGATGAAGGAGCAGGACCCGCGGGGCGGACGCATCATCAACAACGGCTCGCTTTCCGCCCATGTGCCTCGCCCCCATTCGGTGGCATACACCGCGACGAAGCACGCCGTGACCGGCCTGACCAAGTCGCTCTCGCTGGACGGACGCCCGTACGGCATCGCCTGCGGGCAGATCGACATCGGCAACGCCGCCACGGACATGACGGCCCGTATGCAGACGGGCATCCGGCAGGCCGACGGGAGTACGGCCGTCGAGCCGGTGATGGACGCGGCGGACGTCGCCCGGACGGTGCTGCACATGGCGGCACTGCCGCTGGAGGCGAACGTGCAGTTCGCGACGGTGATGGCGACGGCGATGCCGTACATCGGTCGCGGCTGAGCCGGGCCCCTGCCTTGCCGTCGCCTGCGGCGGGTGGTGCCGACGGGTTGGCGCCTGGGCCACGGCCCGCAACCTTCTGGTGCAGGGGCGGGGCCCCGCTCCCCGGCCCACGCGGGCCGGTCGTGGGCCGCGGGAGCCCGCGGCGCCGCCCGGCGCAAGAAAGGCCGGAATACATCCCCTCCGCGCCGCGGTTCACCGGCCATGACGATCAACGGTGGACAGACGGACACGGCGGTGCTGCGCTACACCGCCTTCTCGCGTACCCCGGACGGCGGTAACCCGGCCGGAGTGGTGCTGGACGCGCGCGGGCTGAGCGACGAGCGGATGCTCGCCATCGCCGCTGAGGTGGGTTACTCGGAGACCGCCTTCCTCACCCCTCCCCCGGACGGGCTCGCGGGCGCCGTGCCCGGACGGGCGTTCACCGTCCGGTACTTCAGCCCCGTCGCCGAGGTCCCCTTCTGCGGGCACGCGACCGTCGCCGCCGCCCTCGCTCTCGCCGAGAGCTCCGCCGGGCCGGGCGAGCTGCTGTTCGCGACGCCCGCCGGAACCATCCCGGTGGCCGTCACCCGGAACGAGGACGACGGCTTCCGCGCCACGCTCAGCAGCGTCGAGCCGCACTCCATGCCCGTCGACGACGCCGACCTCACCGAGGCGCTGGCCGCGCTCGGCTGGCGGCGGGACGAGCTCGACCCCGTCGTGCCGCCCCGGCTCGCCTTCGGCGGCGCCCGGCACCTCGTACTGGCCGCGGGCACGCGGGAGCGGCTGGCCGCGCTCGACTACGACTTCGCGCGGCTGAAGGCGCTGATGCTCCGGCTGGACCTGACCACCCTCCAACTGGTGTGGCGGGACCCGGCGTCGGAGAGCGGCACCGTGTTCCACGTACGCGACCCGTTCCCGGTCGGCGGTGTGGTGGAGGACCCGGCGACAGGCGCGGCCGCGGCGGCGTTCGGCGGGTACGTACGGGAGCTGGGCCTCGTGCCGGAAGCCGCTACGCTCACTCTCCACCAGGGCGACGACATGGGGCGCCCCGGCGTCCTCACCGTCGAGCTGCGCGCGGGCGACCCGCGGGTGCACGTCTCGGGCGCGGGGACCCGTATCGGCTGACGGCCCGGCACCGGCACCCGCACCGGCCCCGCGAAGGCACCGGTGAAAGAGGGAGCGGAACGGGCAGCAGCCAGGGCAACGACGGCAGCGCGCACGTACGCACCGAAGGGACGGTTCCGAGTTGAGCGGCGACCCCGGCTTCAGCAACTACCAGAACGAGATCTACCTCCACGGTCTCGAGGACCGCCACCCGCCCTTCACCACCGACTTCACCGCGCTCGAGGCGTCCGCGCGGGAGCGGCTGGAGCCGGGCCCGTTCTGGTACGTGGCCGGTGCCGCCGGCTCCGGTGCCACCGACCGCGCCAACCGCGCGGCGTTCGACCGGTACCGGCTCGTCCCGCGCATGCTGACCGGCGCCACCGGCCGCAGCCTGCGGACGACGGTGCTGGGCGGCGAACTGCCCGCGCCGGTGCTGCTCGCGCCCGTCGGCGTCCAGTCGATCGTGCACCCGGACGGCGAACTCGCCACCGCGCGCGCGGCGTCCGCCCTCGGGCTGCCCTCCGTGCTGTCCACCGCCTCGTCGCACACCCTTGAAGAGGTGGCGGAGGCGGGCGGCGACGGGCCGCGCTGGTTCCAGCTGTACTGGCCGAACGACGACGACGTGTGCGCCTCGATACTCGGCCGCGCACGCGCCGCCGGGTACAGCACGCTCGTCGTCACCCTGGACACCTGGACTCTCGCCTGGCGCCCGCACGACCTCGACCGCGCGTATCTGCCGTTCATCCGCGGCATCGGCACCGCCATCGCGTTCTCCGACCCGGCGTTCCGCGCGGGGCTCGCGAAGTCGCCGGAGGAGGACCTGATCTCGGCTGTGCTGCGCTGGGTGCCGATGTTCACCGGCACCGACAAGACGTGGGACCGGCTGCCGTTCCTGCGCGCGCACTGGGACGGGCCGATCCTGCTGAAGGGCATTCAGCACGCCGACGACGCCCGCCGCGCCGTCAACGCGGGCATGGACGGCATCGTCGTCTCCAACCACGGCGGCCGCCAAGTGGACGGCGCCGTCGCCGCCCTCGACGCGCTGCCCGCGATCGCCGAGGCGGTGGGCGACCGTACGGAGGTCCTGTTCGACTCGGGCGTACGGACCGGCGCCGACGTGCTCAAGGCCCTGGCGCTGGGCGCGAAGGCGGTGCTGCTGGGCCGCCCGTACGCGTACGGGCTGGCGCACGGCGGCGAGGACGGCGTACGCCACGTGCTGCGCGGCCTGCTCGCGGACCTCGAGATCACGCTGGGTCTGACCGGCCACCGGTCGCCCGCGGAACTGTCCCCCGACGACCTGTGGCGGGAGCGGTGACGCTGCGCGCCACACCCGTCCGCTCGATCGGGTGAGCGGACTCTCGATCGCTTGAGCGGGGCCCATTCCGGCCAATCCCTCGTCGGTTTCACGCAGCGTTCACATGACGACTTGCAAAGTGTCATCAGGCCTTGGACACAATGGAGATCGCTGTCGACGACCCCGGAAGGCGGAAGATGCCACGCAGAGCGATCGTCGTGTTCGTCAACGCCGTCGCGGTCCTGCTGTCCGTCCTGCTGGCCGCCGACACTGCGGCGGCCCAGGTCGTCCCCGCCGTCAAGAGCAGCGCAGTCACCACCCAGGACACCCGTTCCGTACCGGCGGCGGAGACCGACGCCATGCCGGACGACTCCCAGTCACGCCGCCGAGCGCGCGCCCAGGCCGGCACCCCGGCCCTCGTCATGAGTTCACTGCCCGTGTGCGGTTGCCAATTCCGGCTGCCGCAGACGACCGTCAAGACACCCGCGTGCGCGGGAAGCAAGGGGCTGCCGAGGGAGAGATCCGTGGGCGTCCAGGTGCTGCACCAGACGTTCCGCTGCTGATCCCCGGCCCCCGGGGGCGGCCCCGCCCGCCCCGTCCTTCCGTACGGTGCCTCCGCGCCGTACGGCGGCTCCGTACCGCACCACCGTGCCGTACCGCACGGCGGACCGGCGCGTACACGTGCCCCTGTCCGTAACGCCGAACTCGACGCTACGAACCGACCCCCCGCGCAGACACACCCCGCGGCCCCGCCGGGCCCGCCCGCACAGGCGGTGCCGGTGGCGGGCCGTGGGCGGGTGCCCCCTGCGCAGAGGGGGATGGAGGTGACCCCCATGCAGTCCTTCATCCACCACGCACGCGACTTCCACTCCCGGGTGATCAGCCGCGCCGACGAACGCGAGACCTTCGGGCGGCTGGCACACGGCCAGTCCCCCGAGGCCCTGTTCATCACCTGCTCCGACTCGCGGGTGGTGCCGAGCATCTTCACCGGGGCCCGTCCCGGACAGCTCTTCGAGCTCCGTACGGCGGGCAACGCGGTCCCGCCGTACGGCGCTGCCGAGCGGCCCAGCGGTGAGGCCGCGACCATCGAGTACGCGGTGTGCGTGCTGCAGGTGCCCGACATCGTGGTGTGCGGGCACTCGCACTGCGGTGCCGTCGGCGCGTGGGTGCGCGGCGACGACCTGGCGGCGGTGCCGGCCGTCCACGGCTGGCTGACCAGTCAGCTCGCAGAGCCCGCCGTCCTGACCCGCGGCCACGGCGGAAAAGGGGAAACGAGGCAAGCAGACGCGGCGGAGGAAGCGGACGAGCCCGACGTGTCCGCCGCCGTACAGCGCCACGTACGCGCCCAGTTGGAGCGGCTGCGCGGTTACCCGCACATCGCGGAGCGCGAGGCGGCCGGCCAACTGCGGCTGCACGGCTGGTTCTACGCGGTCGACACCGGCCTCGTCCTCGAGCACCACGCCGGGACTGATGTGTTCCTCCCCCTCTAGGTCTCTCTGGGCCCTTTGGGCCCTTTAGTCCCTTCTGCGCGCCGCCGCCTCCCCCGCCACCCGACGTACGCAACACCCCCCGGAGAACTGATGACCAAACTCAACCCGTTGCGGAGCCCCGGCACGCTCCGGGCCGACCTCACGGCGTCACTCGTCGTCTTCCTCGTCGCGCTGCCGCTGTGCGTCGGCGTCGCCGTCGCGTCCGGCGTGCCCGCCGAACTCGGCCTGATCACCGGCATCGTGGGCGGACTCGTCACCGGTTTCCTGCCCGGCAGCAGCCTCCAGGTGAGCGGCCCGGCCGCCGGCCTGACCGTGCTCGTCTACGAAGCGGTCGAGACGTACGGGCTCGGCGCGCTCGGCGTACTGGTCCTGGCCGCCGGCCTGCTGCAGCTGCTGATGGGCGCGCTGAAGCTGGGCCGCTGGTTCCGGGCGATCTCGGTCGCCGTCGTCCAGGGCATGCTCGCGGGCATCGGCCTGGTGCTGATGGCCGGTCAGGTCTACGCGCTCGCCGACCGTTCGGCGCCCGGCAGCGGCATCGAGAAGCTGACCGGACTGCCCGGCCTCGTCGCCGACACCGCGGGCTCCGGCACCGCGCTGACCGCCGCCGGGGTCGGGACGGCGACCGTCCTGCTGCTCGTGCTGTGGCCGAAGTGGCCCGCGGGCGCGAAGGTGCTGCCCGCGCCGCTGGCCGCCGTCGCCCTGGCCACGGCGGTGACCGTCGCGTTCGACCTGCCGATCGCCCGCGTCCGCGTCACGGGCCTCGTCGAGGCCGTACAGCCGCCGGGACTCGACGAGTTCGGCGGCCTGGCCACGACCGGAATGATCGGCACCGTCCTCGCCTTCACGCTCATCGCCTCGGCCGAGTCGCTGTTCAGCGCGGCCGCGGTGGACCGTATGCACGACGGGCCCCGTACGGACTACGACAAGGAGCTGCGGGCACAGGGCGCGGGCAACGCCGTCTGCGGCGCCCTCGGCGCCCTGCCGATGACGGCGGTCATCGTCCGCAGCTCCGCCAACGTCTCGGCGGGCGCCCGTACGAAGGCGTCGCGAGTGCTGCACGGCGTGTGGCTGCTGGCGTTCGCCGCGGCGTTCCCGGCGGCGCTGGAGGTCATCCCGGTGGCGGCGCTGGCGGGCGTGCTCGTACACGCGGGCTGGAAGCTGATGCCCGTACGGGACTTCGGGCCGCTGTGGCGCGAACACCGGGCGGAGGCCGTGGTGCTGGCGGTCACGGCGGTGTCGATCGTCGTCACGAACATGTTCGAGGGCGTGCTCATCGGGCTGCTGATGTCCGTCGTCAAGACCGCCTGGGAGATCTCGCACGTGCACGTGGAGACGGAGGACCCGGGCGCGGGCCGCCCCGTACGCGTCCACGTACGCGGCAACGCCACCTTCCTCCGGCTGCCGAAGCTGCAGGACCAGCTGGACACGCTGCCCGCCAACCGTACGGTCGAACTCCACCTGGGCGGGCTGCGGCACATGGACCACGCGTGCGGACTCGCCCTGTCCACCTGGGAGGAGCGGCACAACCGCACGGCGGCGCGGCTGTCCGCGGAACGGGAAGGGGAAGGCACGGAGATAGCGGCGGAACACCCTCTGCCGGACCGCTCGCCCTCCTAGGGCGGCAGACGACTAGGCGCAGGACGGGCACAGCCCGCGGTACGTGACCTCCGCCTCGGACACCGTGAAGCCGAACCGCTCCTCCTCCGGGAGGTCGGCCAGCGGATCGGCGGCGGGGTGGACGTCGCGGATCGTGCCGCAGCGGGAGCACACCAGGTGGTGGTGCGGGAGGTGCGCGTTGGGGTCGTAGCGGCGGGCCCGGCCGTCGGTGGAGACCTCGGTGACCTCACCGAGGGAGACCAGCTCGCCCAGCGCGTTGTAGACGGTCGCCCGGGAGATCTCCGGCAGCCGCTGCGCCGCGCGGGCGTGCACCTCGTCGGCGGTGAGGTGCACGTGGTCGCCGTCGAGGACCTCGGCGACAACACGCCGCTGGGAGGTCATCCGCCAGCCGCGCTCTCGCAGTCGCTCCAGCAGGTCGCTCATATCGGTTCACCTTTTCAGGTCCGGCGGGACACCCGCGGTTCGCTCTCGCTGCGGATGTCCTGGGGCCGAGTGGATATGGATTTGGCCCGCTTCTTGACTTGGATTCTGTCCATCGTAGGATCGGTTCCGGTAATAGCCAAGGGACAGCGTAAGGCCCGCGTCGGGGACAACCACTACCACGTCATGTGTGCCGGTTGTACGGGTCGTCGCCGTCGTCGCCGACTTCGTCCGCGCGGTCGGCGGGGCTCGTGCCCGGCCGCGCACGACGACTGCGGCTCCGTGCCCGGCGGAGCCGGGCTCCGTCACTGCTCCCGTCCTCCCTGTCCCCGGCTTTTCCCACCCCCGCAGTTCCAGAGCACCGAGATCCGCCTGGTCCGGAAGGATTCCCATGTCTGAGAACCAAGATGCACACGCCGTAGACGCGAAGGCGGAGGGCGAGGGCGGCTGCCCGGTCGCGCACACGCGCGCCCCGCACCCGACCCAGGGCGGCGGCAACCGCCAGTGGTGGCCGGAGCGGCTCAACCTGAAGATCCTCGCCAAGAACCCCGCCGTGGCCGACCCGCTCGGTGAGGACTTCGACTACGCCGAGGCGTTCCAGAGCCTCGATCTCGCGGCGGTCAAGCGGGACATCGCGGAGGTGCTGACGACCTCGCAGGACTGGTGGCCGGCCGACTTCGGGCACTACGGCCCGTTCATGATCCGGATGGCGTGGCACAGCGCGGGCACGTACCGCATCAGTGACGGCCGCGGCGGCGCCGGCGCCGGTCAGCAGCGCTTCGCGCCCCTGAACAGCTGGCCGGACAACGCGAGCCTGGACAAGGCCCGCCGCCTGCTGTGGCCGGTCAAGAAGAAGTACGGCCAGAACATCTCGTGGGCCGACCTCATGATCCTCACCGGCAACGTGGCGCTGGAGTCGATGGGTCTCGAGACCTTCGGCTACGCAGGCGGCCGCGCGGACGTCTGGGAGGCCGACGAGGACGTGTACTGGGGCCCCGAGACCACCTGGCTCGGCGACGAGCGCTACACCGGCGACCGCGAGCTGGAGAACCCCCTCGGCGCCGTGCAGATGGGCCTCATCTACGTCAACCCCGAGGGCCCGAACGGCAACCCGGACCCGGTCGCCGCGGCACGCGACATCCGCGAGACGTTCCGCCGTATGGCGATGAACGACGAGGAGACGGTCGCCCTGATCGCGGGCGGCCACACGTTCGGCAAGACCCACGGCGCGGGCCCCGCGGACGCCGTCGCCGCCGACCCCGAGGGTGCCCCGATCGAGCAGCAGGGCCTCGGCTGGAAGAGCTCGCACGGCACCGGCAAGGGCGCCGACGCGATCACCAGCGGCCTCGAGGGCATCTGGACGAACACGCCGACCACCTGGGACAACAGCTTCTTCGACATCCTCTTCGGCTACGAGTGGGAGCAGTACAAGAGCCCGGCGGGCGCGTGGCAGTGGCGGCCGAAGGACGGCGCCGGCGAGGGCACCGTGCCCGACGCGCACGACTCGTCGAAGAGCCACGCCCCGACGATGCTGACGACGGACCTCTCGCTGCGGTTCGACCCGGCGTACGAGCAGATCTCCCGGCGCTTCCACGAGAACCCCGCCGAGTTCGCGGACGCCTTCGCCCGCGCGTGGTTCAAGCTGACCCACCGCGACATGGGCCCGGTCGTGCGCTACCTCGGTCCGGAGGTCCCCAGCGAGACGCTGCTGTGGCAGGACCCGCTGCCGGCGGTGACGCACGAGGCCGTCGACGCCGCTGACATCGCGTCCCTCAAGGGGCAGATCCTCGCCTCGGGCCTGACCGTGTCCCAACTGGTGTCCACCGCCTGGGCGTCGGCCTCGTCCTTCCGCGGCAGCGACAAGCGCGGCGGCGCCAACGGCGCCCGCATCCGCCTCGAGCCGCAGAACGGCTGGGAGGTCAACGAGCCCGACCAGCTGGCGCTCGTACTGCGCACCCTCGAGGGCATCCGGGACGGCTTCAACGACGCCCAGACCGGCGGCAAGCGGGTCTCGCTCGCCGACGTGATCGTGCTCGCGGGCGGCGCCGGCGTCGAGAAGGCCGCGAAGGACGCGGGCTTCGACATCGAGGTGCCGTTCAACCCGGGCCGTGTGGACGCGTCGCAGGAGCAGACGGACGTGGAGTCGTTCACCGCGCTCGAGCCGGCCTCCGACGGGTTCCGCAACTACCTCGGCAAGGGCAACCGGCTACCCGCCGAGTACCTGCTGATCGACCGGGCGAACCTGCTGACGCTGAGCGCCCCCGAGATGACCGTCCTCGTCGGCGGCCTCCGGGTCCTCGGCGCGAACTACCAGGAGTCGAAGGCCGGCGTGCTCACCGGCACCCCCGGCGCCCTGACGAACGACTTCTTCGTCAACCTGCTCGACATGGGCACCACCTGGCAGGGGACGGCCGAGGACGCGAACCACTTCGAGGGCCGCGACTCCGCCACGGGCGAGCTCAAGTGGACGGGCACCCGCGCCGACCTCGTCTTCGGTGCGAACTCCGAACTGCGCGCGCTGGCGGAGGTCTACGCGAGCGACGACGCGAAGGAGAAGTTCGTGAAGGACTTCGTCGCGGCGTGGGACAAGGTCATGAACCTCGACCGGTTCGACCTGGCCTGAGCCGGGCCGTACGGCCTGAGCCGTACGGTCTCGCCTGGTCCGGCCTCGTACGGCTGACCGCTCCCCTCGGGTGACACCGGGGGGAGCGGCAGACGAGCCGTGCTGTAAGCCGGATTCTGTTCCGGGCGGACCTCGCGGTCCGCCCGGAGGCGGCCATCCATCTACGATCGCCGTCGCCGGCGACCTCCAGCGGTCTACCCGCGGACTCGGGCGGGCCGCCCTCGAACATCCGCGCAGAGCCACCGCCCCGTACGGGACGCGGCCCCATCTTGACCTTGCTCCAGGTGGGGTTTACCGAGCCGGCCAGGTCACCCTGGCCGCTGGTGGTCTCTTACACCACCGTTTCACCCTTACCGGGTGCCTCGCGGCCCCGGCGGTCTGCTTTCTGTGGCACTTTCCCGTGGGTCGCCCCAGGTAGGCGTTACCTACCACCCTGCCCTGCGGAGCCCGGACTTTCCTCGGCGGAATCCTCGCGGATTCCGACGCGACCGCCCGCACGACTCGTCTGCCGTGCCTCCATCGTACCCGGGTGATCAGCCTGGCCCGGACCTGCCCGCCGGCGCCCGTAGGCTGCGGGCACAGGACAACCGGAACGACCGGAACACGTGAACGTGAGGAGAAGCAGGTGCTCGTGCTGTTGCCGCCGTCCGAGGGGAAGGCCACGGTGAGGTCGCGTACCAGGCTGGACCTGGGGGCGCTGTCGCTGCCCGGTCTGACGGACGCGCGCGCGGCGGTGCTCGGGAAGCTGGTCGCGCTCTGCTCCGGCGACGCGGAGAAGGCCCGCGAGACGCTCGGCCTGAGCGAGGGCCTGCGCGGCGAGGTGACGAAGAACGCGGGCCTGCCGACCGCACCCGTACGGCCCGCCGGCGAGATCTACACAGGCGTGCTCTACGACGCGCTCGGCCTGGCCACCCTGAGTCCGGCCGCGAAGCGGCGCGCGACGCGTTCGCTGCTGGTCTTCTCCGGGCTGTGGGGAGCGATCGGGATCAAGGACCCGATCCCGGCGTACCGCTGCCCCGCCGGCGTCAAGCTGCCCGGCGTGGGCGCGCTGGGCGCGCACTGGCGGCGGCCGCTGGCTCAGGTGCTGCCGGAGGCGGCGGGCCGCGGGCTCGTCCTGGACCTGCGCTCCTCCGCGTACGCGGGCATGTGGCGGCCGGCCGGCGAGCTGGCGGAGCGTACGGCGACGGTACGGGTGCTGCAGTCGACAGTCGTGGACGGCGTCGAAAAGCGCAGCGTGGTCTCGCACTTCAACAAGGCGACCAAGGGGCGGCTCGTACGCGACCTGCTGGAGGCGGGCGCGGCGCCGCGCGATCCGGCGGCGCTGGCGGTCGCGCTGAAGGAGCTCGGTTACGCGGTGGAGGGCTCGGCGCCGGAGCGGGCGGGCACGCCGTGGCAGCTGGACGTGATCGTGACGGAGCTCTGAGCGGGGCCGCGGACGCGGGGAGCCGTACGTACTCCATTGCAGTGAACGCAACGCACGTTGCGTAGGGCGCCGCACGGCGGGAGGATGTGCCGCATGACCGCCCCCGCCGCGCCGTCCTCGCCGCCGCCCACGCCGTCCGTACTGGACCTCGCCCCCGTCATCCCCGTCGTCGTCCTCGACGACGCCGCCGACGCGGTGCCCCTGGCCCGCGCGCTCGTGGCGGGCGGGCTGCCCGCGATCGAGGTGACGCTGCGTACGGACGCGGCGCTCGACGCGATCCGCGCCATCGCGGCGGAGGTCCCGGAGGCGGTGGTCGGCGCGGGCACCGTCCTCACCCCCGAGCAGGTACGGGCGACGGCGGACGCGGGCGCGCGGTTCCTCGTCAGCCCCGGCAGCACGGAACGGCTCGTGGACGCGATGCAGGCGTCGGAACTGCCGTTCCTGCCGGGCGTCTCGACCGTCTCCGAAACGCTCGCGCTCCTCGAACGCGGCGTCGCGGAGCTGAAGTTCTTCCCGGCGGAGGCGGCGGGCGGCGTCACGTTCCTGAAGGCCATGGCCGCACCGCTGCCGGGGGCGCGGTTCTGCCCGACCGGCGGGATCAGCCTGGCCACCGCGCCGGACTATCTGGCGCTGCCCAACGTGGGCTGCGTCGGCGGCTCCTGGATGCTGCCCGCCGACGCCCTGGCGGAGAAGGACTGGGCGCGGGTGGAGCGCCTGTCGGCCAAGGCGGCGGCCGTACGCCCCGCTTGAGGCGTACGGCGCGCCTGAAGCGTACGCCGCGCCTGAGGCGTACGGCGCGTGCCGCGGCTCGTGGTCAGCGCAGGTGGCCGGTGTCGTTGAGGAGGCGGAGCGACGCGTTCCCGTCCGCGTAGTACGCCACCGCCGAGATCGACGCCGCCGACAGTTCCATCCGGAACAGCGCCTCCGGCGGGGCGCCGAGCGCCAGCCGGGCGAGCGTCTTGATCGGCGTCACGTGCGTGACCAGCAGCACCGTACGGCCCGGGTAGCGGGCGAGCAGCTTGTCGCGGGAGAGCGCGACCCGGCGGGCGACGGCCGTGAAGCTCTCGCCGCCGCCGGTCGGTTCGGCCTTCGCGGACGACAGCCAGGCCGACAGGTCGTGCGGGTGCCGCTCGCGTACCTCGGCGAACGTCAGGCCCTCCCACGCGCCGAAGTCCGTTTCGCGCAGCCCCTCGTCCGTCCGTACGTCCAGCCCGAGGCGCTCCGCGACGACGGCCGCCGTGTCGCGGCAGCGGCGCAGCGGCGAGCTGACGACGGCCTGTACGGTGCCGCGCGCCGCGAGCGCGGCGGCGACGGCCTCGGCCTGGCGGCGGCCCACAGCGGACAGTTCGGGGTCGGCGCCGCCGCTGCCCGAGAAGCGCTTCTCGGGGGTGAGCGCGGTCTCGCCGTGCCGCAGCAGGACGAACGTGGTGGGCGGCCCTAGGTCGGGGCCCCAGCCGGCGGGCGGCGCGGCGGGCTTGGCCGCTGCGGCCGGCTCGGCCGCGTCGGGTTCCGTGCCGGCGGCGCCCACGGCGGTCGCGCCGCCAGGGCCGCCGGCGCCGCCCGCGCCGCCCGCGTCCAGCTCCGCCGTGGAGGCGGCCGGTGACCACCGCTCGCCGCGCTTGCCCGCGTCCATGGCCTCGTTCGCGAGCCGGTCCGCGTGCTTGTTCTTCTCCCGCGGAATCCACTCGTAACGCACCGAATCCGGCGGGAAGATGCCCTTCGCCTCGGCCGCCAGCGGCCGCATGTCCGCGTGCTTGATCTTCCAGCGGCCCGACATCTGCTCGACGACGAGCTTCGAGTCCATCCGCACCCGTACGGTCGCCGCCGGGTCCAGCTCGTACGCCGCCCGCAGCCCGGCCACCAGGCCCCGGTACTCGGCGACGTTGTTCGTCGCGCGCCCGATGAACTCCGCGGCCTCCACCAGCGTCGCGCCCGTCACCGCGTCCTTCACCACCGCGCCGTACCCGGCGGGGCCGGGGTTGCCGCGGGAGCCGCCGTCCGCCTCGACGAGGAAGCTGCGGGCCGCCGTCGCCGCCATCAGAGGCCGGACTCGGGCGTACGGACCAGGATGCGGCGGCAGTTCTCGCACCGCAGGACCGCGTCCTCCGCCGCCTCCCGCACGTCGTTGACCTCGGTGATGTTGAGCTCCAGCCGGCAGCCCTCGCAGCGCCGCTGGAACAGCTTGGCCGCGCCCACACCGCCCTGCTGCTCGCGGATCTTCTCGTACAGCTTCAGCAGGTCGGCGGGGAGCGCACCGGCCACGACCTCGCGCTCCTTCGTGGCCATCCGCACCTCGTGGTCGATGGACTCCAGCGCCAGATCGCGGCGGCCCTCCGCCTCGGCGGTCCGCTGCTGCACGGACTCGACCCGCTCGGTCAGCTCCGCCGCCCGCTCCTGCGCGGACTCGCGGCGCTCCATGACCTCCAGGACCACGTCCTCCAGATCGCTCTGCCGCTTCGCCAGCGAGGCGATCTCGCTCTGCAGGCTCTCCAGATCCTTGGGGTTGGTGACCATGCCCGAGTCCAGCCGCTGCTGATCGCGTGCGGCGCGCTGGCGCACCTGGTCGACGTCCTGTTCCGCCTTCGTCTGCTCGCGGGCGGTGTCGCTCTCCTCGGTCTGCGCGGCGACCAGCAGGTCGCGCAGCTGGCTGAGGTCGGCCTCCAGGGTCTGGATCTCCTCGTGCTCGGGCAGGCTGCGGCGCTTGTGCGCGAGCTGCGACAGACGCGTGTCGAGATCCTGTACGTCGAGGAGGCGGATCTGATCGGCGGGCGCGGCGTTCAGTTGGGGGCTCCAGTGGTGTTCGGTGTGGCTGTGGCGGACGGCGCCGCGTGGGCGGTCCAGGGGTCGGTGACCGTACGGGAGACGTGCGTGCGCAGGCCCCACCCGTTCCGGTCGGAGATCGCGTCCAGCTGTGCGGCCGCCTGCTCGCACCACGGCCACTCGGTGGCGAAGTGGGCGGCGTCGACGAGCGCCAGCGGCGACTGCTCGCGTGCCTCGGAGGCGGGGTGGTGCCGCAGGTCGGCGGTGACGTACGCGTCCACGCCCGCGGCCCGTACCTCCGCGAAGAGGCTGTCGCCGGAGCCTCCGCAGACCGCGACCGTACGCACCGTACGCGCGGGATCGCCCGCCGTACGGACGCCCTGCGCGGTGGCGGGCAGCGCGGCGGCGGCGCTCCGGGCGAACTCCTCCAGCCGTACGGGCCGGTCGAGTTCGCAGATCCGGCCGAGCCCGCGGCGGCCCGCGGGGTCGTCCGGGTCGGGCACGAGCGGCCCCACCACGCGCAGGCCGAGCGCGCCCGCGAGGGCGTCGGAGACGCCGGGGTCGGCGCGGTCGGCGTTGGTGTGGGCGACGTGCAGCGCGACGTCGTTCTTGATCAGCGTGTGCACGACGCGGCCCTTGAACGTGCCGGCGGCCACGGTGGTCGTACCGCGCAGGTACAGCGGGTGGTGCGTGACGAGCAGCTGGGCGCCGAGCGCGACCGCCTCGTCGGCGATCTGCCGCACCGGGTCGACGGCGAACAGGACCGTGGTCACGTCCGCGTCCGGGTCGCCGCAGACCGTACCGACCGCGTCCCACTGCTCGGCGCGCTCGGGGGGCCACAGGGCGTCGAGCGCGCGGATGACATCGGAGAGTGCGGGCACGGGTGAAAGGCTACCTTCCACCCGTGCCCGCACGTCGAGCCGTCATACGCGGTTGCCGGGCCGGGGCGCGGGCCGGGCTCGGACCGGCGCGGGGACCGGGCTCGGACCGGCGCGGGGACCGGGCTCGGACCGGCGCGCGGGCCCGCCCGCGGGTCACTTCACCAGGTGGCGGCGCAGGTCGCCGAGCACGCGCTCGGCGGCGGTGACGCCGAGGCCCAAGTACCAGGTCTCGTCGTCGACATCCTCGGCCTGACCCGCCTTGACCGCGCCGAGGTTCTTCCAGAGCGGGCTGTCCTGGGCCTTGTCGCGGTCGGTGGCCTTGGGGTCGCCGTAGGCGCCGGTGAAGATCCAGTCGGCGTCGGCCTCGTCCATGCGCTCGGGGCTGATCTCGGTGGCGAGATCGTAGACCTGCTGGTTCTTCGGCCGGGGCAGGCCCGTGTCCTTGAGGATGGTGCCGATGAAGGACGCGCCCGCGTACAGCCTGATGGTGTCGGGCATGTAGCGGACCATCGAGACCGTCGGCTTCTTCCCGTCCTCGCTCTTCTCCGCGATGTCCTTGCCGAGCTGCGCGGCCTTCTTCTCGTACGCCGCGAGCTTCGCCTGGGCCTGCGGCTTCCTGCCGAGGGCGGAGGCGTTGAGGAGGTAGTTCTCCTTCCAGGTGAAGCCGGGGCGGATCCCGAAGACGGTGGGCGCGATCTGCGAGAGCTGCTCGTACTTGTCGGCGGCGCGCAGCTGGGTGCCCAGGATCAGGTCGGGCTTGAGGGCCGCGATGGCCTCGAGGTTGAGGTTGTTGATCGTGCCGACGCTCTTGGGCTTGCCCGCCTGGTCCTCGAGATAGCTCGGCACGGCGTTGTCGCCCTCGGTCGGCGCGAGGCCGACCGGCTTGACGCCGAGGGACACGGCGTTGTCGAACTCGCCGACGTCCAGCACCACGACGCGCTTCGGCCGCTCCTCGATCTCCGTCTCGCCCATCGCGTGCGTGACGGTGCGCGGCCACTCGCCGGGCTTGGCGTCGCTGCCGAACGACGCGGTCTTCCTGGCCGCTTCGGCGAACTCCTCACCGCCCTGCGCGACCTTGTCCTTGCCGCCGCTGCCGCCCTTGGACTTCCCTCCGCCGCTGTCCGAGGAGCCACAGGCGGTGAGGGTGAGGACGGCGGCGAGCGGGAGCGCGACGACTGCGGCGGCGCGGGTACGGCGGCGGGTGCCGTGCGTGCGTATCAGCATGGGTGAGCTCCGGGGACGAGCGGGGGCGAACGGGGAACGAGCGGGAACAGGCGGAATCAGCGGGGAACAGGCGGGGGCCGGCGGGGACAGGGGAATTACCCATTCACTTAGGTTCCCCTAACCTTACCGTGGCCCCCGCAGCACACAGACCCCGCCCCTTTCAGCAGAACCGTTACAGCACCATCCTTATGTGTGAAGGCCCTCAACTCGCGTTGTTCGTCTGGAAGTGCGAGCCCTAGCGTCGTCGCTGGAGGTGATCGCGTCATGACTGTCTGTGCAATCGAGATGGCCACAGGCGACGGAGGCGACAGAAGCGACAGAGGGCCCGGCAACAGGGCCGCGGGGCGCGCCGGTTGTGTGATCTCGGCCGACGGCGCGTACGCCGCACGGCTCACGCTGGCACCCGGGACGGCGCACGGGTGGTACCCGGAGCGGTGGACGCTCGACGGCCCGGAGCCGTACGCCGTGCCGCTCCCCGGCGGCCGGCCCGAGCACCCCGCCAGCCAGGTGCTGCCGCTCGCCGACGGGCGCGTGCTCATCGCCCGCCGCGTGGAGCGCAGGCACCAGCTCGCGCTGCTCTACCCCACGGGGCCCGGCACCGGCGAAACGCCCCTGGGCGGCATCGACTCGGAGCGGCTGACGCTGCTGCCGCCCGCCCCCGGCGGGCAGCTCGCGTACGCCCTCGTGCCCGGCGCGCACTCCACCACCGTCTGGCTGGTGGCGGGCGGTGCCTACGGCCCGCAGCAGGTGGCCGCCGTCTCCGGCCGCTGCACCGGCGGCGTGTGGCTGGACCGGGAGGGCCGGCTGCTGGTGGTCGACCGCACCGAGCGCGGACCCGGCGCCCGTACGACCACCAAGGCCGTCGCCGTCGACCTCGGACGCGGCGGCGAGACCAGCCCGCTGCTCCAGATCGCCGAGGACAGCGACGACCGGCTGCTGCTGGCCGACCCGGACAGCGGGCTCCTGCTCGTACGGTCCGACGCGCCCACGCCCGGCGAAGGGCGGCTCGGCTGGGGCGTGCTGGGCAGCCACCGGCCGGTGCGCTTCCCCGAGGCGCTGCGGCCGGAGGGCGTCCGGCTGACGCCGTTCGCCGTGCAGCCCGGCCACGCGCTCCAGCCGGAGAACTGCGCGGTGGCGCTGCGCGCGGAGGGCCCGAACGGGACGTGGATCGCCGTGTGGCGGCCCGGACAGCGGACGCTGCGCCATGTCGCCGCGCCCGACGGGTGGTTGAGCTGCGCGGGGCTGTGGACGGCGGACGGCGAGCTGCGGCTGCCGTACGTCACGGCGCAGACGACGTGCGGGGTCGCGCGGGTACGGGCCGGTGCCGGCGGGCCCGAACCGGGCGGCGGCAGCGCGGACTTGGGCACGGACACGGGCACGAGGGCGCTTACGGGCGCGGGTGGCGGCCCCGGCGCCGGCCTGCGGCTGCCCGCCGGGGCCTTCCGTACGGTCGCCGTGGCGCGGCGGCAGGGCACCGCGGGGCCCGCGGACGTGGCGCTGGGCCGGGTGGAGGCGGTGACCGCGGAGGCCGTCACGCGTACGGACACGGACACGCGTACGGGTGCGGACGCGGACGCGCGGGCTCGTACGAGACCGGGCACGGTCACCGTCACGGCGGCCGGCACCGCGACGGCCGCCTCTGAAGCGGAGGTTGAGGCGCGGGCCGAGAGCCGGAGCCGGAGCCAGGTCGAGGCCCAGGCCCCGGCCCAGGCCGACACCGGAGCCGGTGCCACCCCGCCCGGCGGGCCGTTCCCCTGGACCCGTTCCCCCGATTCCCCCCGAGGTCCCAGGCTCAGAAGGCGTTACGCCACCAGCTCCCCGAAGGACTCCTCCTGGTCCTGGCCGAAGCTGAGCACGTCGTCCTCGCGCAGCCGGCGCAGCGAGCGCCAGATGCTGCTCTTCACCGTGCCGACGCTGATGTTCAGTATGTCCGCGATCTCCGGATCCGTCCGGCCCTCGTAGTACCGCAGCACGAGCATCGTGCGCTGCAGTTCGGGCAGGCGGGCCAGCGCCTGCCACAGCACGGCGCGGAGTTCGGTGCCGCGCATCGCGTCGTGGTCGGCGGAAGGCGTCTCCGGGAGCTCCTCCGTCGGGTACTCGTTCAGCTTGCGCCGGCGCCACGCGCTGATGTGCAGATTGGTCATGGTGCGCCGCAGGTAGCCCCCGACGGCGGCCTTGTCGGTGATCCGGTCCCAGGCGCGGTACGTCGAGAACAGCGCGCTCTGCAGCAGGTCCTCGGCCTCGAAGCGGTCGCCGGTCAGGTGGTAGGCGGTGGCGTACAGGGAGGCCCGGCGCTCGCGTACGTAAGCTGTGAACTCAGCTTCCGAGACGCTGCCCCGTTCGTCCCCCGTGGCCTCCCTGTACTCGCCGTTCCCCCGTGTCCCCCCGCGAGCCTCTCCCCCGAGGCCCTCCACCGCAGCGATGTGCGATGGACGCTTACGCCCGGTGCCGCGAGCGCACCCCCGCCCGCCCACAGCACCGGACTTCTCCGCGATCCGGACAGCGGCCTCACCCGTGGACGCGTTCCGCGCCGCGGGAACCGCGGGGGTGTGCAGACGCGTGTGAATCACTGCGCTGGTCGGTGTCCTGTGCAGTGCGTTCATGTCGCGCCTCCCTCGTGGAGCTGCCGGTCGCTTGCTCGTGGGGAATACATTGCCGAGCCAGTTTCATGACGGGGTCGCCCGAGTGTCACAGGCCTGTCACAGGGGCAGGCGCCTCCTTCCCCCGCCGTTCTCCGGGCCCTCCGCGCACTTGCCCGGACCGCGCGGTCGAAGTCGGAGGGGGCCATGGGACAGAATGGCGCGCGTGGCTTTCCTGTTGCTGATCGAGGATGACGACGCTGTCCGTACCGCCCTGGAGATGAGTCTGACCCGCCAGGGCCACCGCGTGGTGACCGCCGCGTCGGGCGAGGACGGCCTGAAACTGCTGCGCGAACAGCGTCCGGACCTGATCGTGCTCGACGTGATGCTGCCTGGTATCGACGGCTTCGAGGTGTGCCGGCGCATCCGGCGCACCGACCAGCTGCCGATCATTCTGCTCACCGCGCGCAGCGACGACATCGACGTGGTCGTGGGCCTGGAGTCCGGCGCCGACGACTACGTCGTCAAGCCGGTGCAGGGTCGCGTGCTGGACGCCCGTATCCGCGCGGTGATGCGGCGCGGCGAGCGGGAGGCGAACGACTCGGCCTCCTTCGGCTCGCTCGTCATCGACCGGTCGGCGATGACCGTCACCAAGAGCGGCGAGGATCTGCAACTGACGCCCACCGAGCTCCGGTTGCTGCTGGAGCTGAGCCGGCGGCCCGGCCAGGCGCTGTCCCGGCAGCAGCTGCTGCGGCTGGTCTGGGAGCACGACTACCTCGGTGACTCGCGGCTCGTCGACGCCTGCGTGCAGCGGCTGCGCGCGAAGGTGGAGGACGTCCCCTCGTCCCCGACCCTGATCCGTACGGTGCGCGGAGTCGGCTACCGGCTGGACGCGCCCTCGTGAGCGACGCTCCCTCCGGCCGGCTGCGCGGCCGGATGCTGGGCATCCTCCCGACCCTGCGGCTGCGACTCGTCGTGGTCTTCGCGCTGGTGGCGCTGACGGCCGCCGTGTCGGCGTCCGGCATCGCGTACTGGCTGAACCGGGACGCCGTCCTCACCCGCGCCCAGAACGCCGCGCTCAACGACTTCCGCAAGGCCATGGAGGACAGCGCCGGGCAGCTGCCGCGCAAGTTCGGCTGCGACGAACTGCAGGACGCGGCGGTCCGCATGTCCGACTCCACGCAGAGCTACGAGGTGGTGCTGCTCGGCACGGACCGCGACGGCAACCGCTGCAACGTGAGTTCCGACACGAACGACTTCACGATCGAGGACGTGCCCGCCGAGCTGAGCCGGGCCGTCGACAAGAAGCGGCCGGTCGACGACGCGAACGACTACCCGTACCACCTCTACTGGCAGCGGATCACCAAGGGCGAGGAGCCGCAGCTGGTCGGCGGCGCCAAGCTGATAGGCGAGCAGCCCACGCCCACCGGCTACATGCTCAAGTCGCTCGCGCCCGAACGCGACGACCTCAACTCGCTCGCCTGGTCCCTGGGCATCGCCACCGGCCTGGCCCTGATCGCCGCGATGCTGCTGGCGCAGGCCGCGGCCACGACGGTGCTGCGCCCCGTACGGCGGCTCGCGGACGCCGCGCGGCGGCTGGGCGAGGGGGAGCTGAACACGCGCCTGAAGGTGTCCGGTACGGACGAACTGGCGGACCTCTCCCGTACGTTCAACCGGACCGCCGAGTCCCTGGAGAAGCGGGTGGCGGGGCTGAGCGCGCGCGAGTCGTCGTCGCGGCGGTTCGTCGCCGACATGTCGCACGAGCTGCGGACGCCGCTGACCGCGATCTCCGCGGTGACCGAGGTGCTCGAGGAGGAGCAGGACAACCTCGACCCCATGATCGCGCCCGCGGTCGGGCTGGTAGTCAGCGAGACGCGGCGGCTCGGCGACCTGGTGGAGAACCTGATGGAGGTCACCCGCTTCGACGCCGGAACGGCCAAGCTGGTGCTGGACACCGTCGACGTCGCGGACCAGGTGACGGCCTGCATCGACGCGCGCGCCTGGCTCGACGCCGTCGAACTGGACGCGGACCGCGGCATCATGGCGCGGCTCGACCCGCGCCGGCTCGACGTCATCCTGGCGAACCTGATCGGGAACGCCCTGAAGCACGGCGGCTCCCCGGTGCGGGTGTCCGTACGGACCGGCTGGTCGCAGACGGGCGAGGCGCAGCTGCTCGTGGAGGTCGCCGACCAGGGGCCGGGCATCCCGGAGGACGTGCTGCCGCACGTGTTCGACCGCTTCTACAAGGCGAGCGCGTCCCGGCCGCGTTCGGAGGGCAGCGGCCTCGGGCTGTCGATCGCCCTGGAGAACGCGCACATCCACGGCGGTGAGATCACGGCGCGCAACGCCCAGGAGCCGGACGGCGGCGCGGTGTTCACGCTGCGGCTGCCGCGGGACGCCAGCGGCCTCGCGGCGGCGGGCGAGGACCGCGACACCGACCGGGACGGCGGCGACGACGGGGACGACGGGGACGAGAACAAGGGGAACGAACGATGAGTGCGCGCCGCGGCCGCCTCGCGCGGCTCGCCGCGACCACGCTGGCGCTCGGTACGGCGGCCACGCTCCTCGGCGGCTGCGGTATCCGCTCCACCTCGGTGCCGGTGGACGCCGGTGCCGCGCCGTCCCGGGTGGCCTGCATGATCCCCGGCGGCGGCGAGACACGCGCGGTCCCGGACGGCGCGGCGGCACGCGTCTACCTGGTGTGCGGCTCCCGCGTGGCCCCCGTGCACCGGCTCGTACGGCTCCCCGAGAAGCGCCCCGACTTCGTACGCGCCCTCCTCGACGAGCTCCAGGACCCGCCGGGCCCGGAGGAGGAGTCGGCGGGCTTCGAGAGCGCCGTACCGCGTGACCTCAAGATCACCGAGGGCCGGGACGGCGACCCCGAGAACGCCCTGCGGCTGAGCACACCGCTGGACAAGCTGCCGCGGTACGCCCTGGCGCAGATCGTGTGCTCGTACGCGGACACCGGCATCGCCGACGACGACGGCACCGTGGTCCTCGGCGGGCCCGCGGACGACACCGCGCACCCGCTGCGCCGGTACGAGTGCGACACGGCGCTGCGGAGGAGCCCGGAAGCGGCGGAGACCGCCGGAACCACCGTGTAGCGGGTCACACCCGGCAGCGGAACCGCACGCACGGGGCCGGCGTCCTTTTCCCCGTGCAGCGTCATGGCCACAGCGGCGTTCCCGTGTCCCGTATCCGTGCAGCAGGTGCCGCCCTGCTCGCCGTGCATCTGCTGGTGGTCGGGTGGATGACGCTGCGTCCGCGCTCGGTGCCCTGGGTCTGCCCGACCAACCTGCATCCGTTCGCCACCATCCGCGCCGACCTGGACGGCGGGCCGCAGGCCGCGCTGGAGGGCATCGGCGGCGAACTGCTGCTGCTGGCGCCGCTGGGCGTGCTGCTGCCGCTGGCCGCGGGGCAGCTGCAGCGGCGGCTGCCGGGGACGGCGCTGCGTACGACGCTGGCGGGCGTGCTGATCGCGCTGGGCCTCGCACTCGTACAGACGGGCGTGCCGGGCCAGGTCGTGAACATCGACGCGATCATGCTGAACGCCGCCGGCGTGGGCCTCGCGCACGTACTCCTCTACCCGCTGCTGCGGTCGCGGCTGCGGCGCGGCGGCGCGAACGGCCGCGGTGGCCGCAAGGACCAGATGCGGGTCAGTCTGCGGGATGAGGGCGCTCAGGGTCCGACCCCGAGAGCCCCCAGGGTCGGGATCGCACCCTAGTCCGACGACTCGCCGGCGGGGCGTGCCTACGGTGGAAGCACAGCCGGCCACCCGCGACACCGAAGGAGTCCACGCCATGTCGACCGCGCTTGCCCGCCCCCGTGACAACCGGATGATCGGCGGTGTGTGCGCTGGACTGGCACGCCGCTTCGGCACCACCCCGACCACGATGCGGGTCATATTCGTGGCCTCGTGCCTGCTGCCGGGCCCGCAGTTCCTGCTCTACCTCGCGCTGTGGATCTTCCTGCCGAACGACCAGGAGCGCACGTCCTGGTGACGGCGGCGGGCCGCGCCCGGCGGACTGCCTGTGCCGGTGCGCGGCCCGTGCGTGACGCGCCGTACGTGATGCGCGGTACGTGACGCGCCGCAGGTGATGCGCGGTACGTGACGCGCCGCAGGCGATCCGCCGTACGTGATGCTGCTCGGCTGGTGCGTGATGCCGCTCAGCCGAGGGGCAGGCCGCCCGTCGGCAGGCCGCCGCCACCGGTGAGCTGGCCGACCAGCGGCAGGCCGCCCAGCAGCTCGCCCGCGTTGTCCGTGGAGAGGTTCCCCAGCGGACCGCCCTGCTCCGAGCTGTTCTCGGCGAGCCGCTCCTTCGACACGACGTCCTCCGGGGTCGTCGGCACCTTCCCGATCGCGCCCTCGCCGAACAGCGCGTTCTGCACGGGAGCGGTGTCCTGCACCAGGCCGTTGACGACGCCGTGCACGGGGGCCAGCGGACCCGACAGGTCGGCGGCGGACGCGGGACCGGAGCCCGCGGCGACGAACGCGGCGCCGAGCGCGGTGACGCCGAGGGTCTTGATGGTTGCCTGCTTCATGAGTACGTCCCTCAGTGGTGGTGGCTTGGGCAGCTCTGGGAACGTAGCCACACATCCTGATCGGTCACAAGCAGGTCAAAACGACCGAGCCGGGCGTGTCACCGCCGCGCCCCGGCCGCTCCGCGACCGTGCCGCCTCAGCTCTGGGACTCGCCGGAGCCGCTGGTCAGCGGCGGTTCCGGGGCCGCGGCGTGGAACAGCCACTCGGCCTTCAGCTCGGCGTACCCGGGCTTGATCACTTCATTGATCATGGCGAGCCGTTCATCGAAAGGGATGAACGCGGACTTCATCGCGTTGACGGTGAACCACTGCATGTCGTCGAGCGTGTACCGGAACGTCCGCACCAGGTGCTCGAACTCGGTGCTCATGCTGGTGCCGCTCATCAGCCGGTTGTCGGTGTTCACCGTCGCCCGGAAGTGCAGCCGCCGCAGCAGCCCGATGGGGTGCTCGGCGTACGACGAGGCCGCGCCCGTCTGCAGGTTCGACGTCGGGCACAGCTCGAGCGGCACACGCTTGTCCCGTACGTACGAGGCGAGGCGCCCGAGCTTCACCTCCCCCGACCTGGCGGCGGAGACGCCGGACGGGCCGCCCTCGTCGCCCTCACCGGAGTGGGCGCCGTCCGGGACGTGGATGTCGTCGATGATGCGCACGCCGTGCCCCAGCCGGTCGGCGCCGCACCACTGCAGCGCCTGCCAGATGGACGGCAGCCCGAACGCCTCGCCCGCGTGGATCGTGAAGTGGTTGTTCTCGCGCTTGAGGTACTCGAACGCGTCCAGGTGCCGGGTGGGCGGGTAGCCCGCCTCGGCGCCCGCGATGTCGAAGCCGACGACGCCCAGGTCGCGGTAGCGGTTGGCGAGTTCGGCGATCTCCAGGGCACGGGCCGCGTGCCGCATCGCGGTGAGCAGGGCGCCCACGCGGATACGGTTCCCGGCGGCGCGGGCCCGCCGCTCGCCCTCGCGGAAGCCCTCGTTCACGGCCTCGACCACCTGCTCCAGGGTGAGCCCCTTCTCCAGGTGCTGCTCCGGCGCGTACCGGACCTCGGCGTACACCACACCGTCCGCGGCCAGGTCCTCGGCGCACTCGGCAGCCACCCGGGCCAGCGCGTCACGGGTCTGCAGCACGGCGCAGGTGTGGGAGAAGGTCTCCAGATAGCGCTCGAGGGAGCCGGAGTCGGCCGACTCACGGAACCACGTCTCGAGCCGGTCCGCGTCATCGGGCTCCGGAAGGCCCTCGTAACCGGTCTCGCGCGCGAGCTCGATGATCGTGGCCGGACGGAGACCGCCGTCGAGGTGGTCGTGCAACAGCGCCTTCGGGGCGCGGCGGATCTGCTCCGTGGTGGGGATGGTGATGGGGGTCTCGCTCGTCATTTCCGTACTGTAGCGCCTACGCGCGTAGATCGGCAGTGCGATATCGGGCCACCGCCGTACGTCCGTGTAGGCCCTGTCCTCCCGAAGCTGCCGCGAAGTGACAAGTAACTCAGCGTGTTGTTAGGGCCTTGGCTTCTGTGCGCGGTTGAGGAACCTCGCTGCTGGTGAGGGCGGCGAAGTCGGCGTGGGCCTGTTCGACGGCTTCGGGGTACGCCTTGCGCTTGGCGTGTTCGGCGAGCGCGCGGTAGATGCTGGCGACGGAGGGGTTCTGCCCCTTGCGCTTGCCGGTGGGGATGAACAGGTCGGGCTGGATCTGCTCGACGGACTCGCCGAGCGCCCGCCTGCGGAGCACGGTGTGCAGCATGTCGTCGGTGATGACGGGTGGTCGGCCGCCATGCTTGCCCTTGCGGGCCGCGGTGTCGAGCCCTTCCAGCGTCGACTCCCGGATGTTCTCCCGCTCGGTCTCCGCCATCGCGGCGAAGAACGCGAACAGCAGCTTGCCCGGGCCGGTGGGGTCGTAGATGCCGGGCAGTGGTCCGGCGAGCATCTCCAGGATGAGGCCGTGGGCGGTGAGGTGGTCGGCGAGCGCGGTGAGTTCGGCGGCGTCGCGGCCGAGCCGCTTCATCTCGTACACGGTGAAGATGACCCGGCAGTGCGGGGCGTGCGCCTTGACCTCCCGCGCGGTCTTCAGCGCCTCCTCGAACTGGGGGCGGACCCGGACGCGGGTGCTGATCTTCTCGCTGAAGATCTTGTCCCTGGGGATGCCGTGCTTGCTGAGCGCGTCGAGCTGGGAGTCGAGTTCCTGCCCGAGGGTCGAGCAGCGGGCGTATCCGATGCGGATGTCCGCGCTCGGCAGGTCCGGGTCGATGGGCGTCGGCGGCGGGGTGCCGGGGCGCCACGGCCGGCCCGGACCCCGGTCGGCCGGGGTCGGGATTCGCAGCGCCTTCTTGAGCCGGGGCACCATCGTGAAGCGGCGGGTGTGGTAGGCGGAGGCGACCGCGCCGCCGCGTGAGCGGCAGGGCGAGCCGGGCTGCGCGTCACACTTCGGACAGGCGTGCTATTCGACGTCGTCGGCGTCCGACCGGTCGGTTGGGGAAGGCTGCTGAGGGTCCGTCATGAGCCCGGATTCTCGCACAATGCAAGTCTCAGAAGGGGGTCCAACCGTTCTTTGAGTGAGAACGGGTTCCGAGAACCGATTCGAGGTTCCCGGGGGTCTGGCGACCCATTATCGATCTTGCTCGGGCAAAGGACCGTTTGTGAGAGTAACCCCGCGTACAGCTCTGGCCGTTGCTTGCCTTCAGTGAAGATCACCAGCGGTCGGCGGGCACGACCCCGGCCATCCGTTCGAGCTTCGCAAGCAGCAGCTTGCAGTCGGCGCCGCGTCGTGCGGTCCGCCGAGCGGCTGATTGCGGTACGCGCCGCGCTTGACCGACCACAGCCCGCGCCACACCGCATACGGCACCATCGCGTCCTCCCACCGGATGTGGCCGAGCCAAGGCCCAGCCGCCGCAGCGCCGCCGTGGTGGCGGACAGAGGTTCAGAGATGGGTTCTGCGCGTTCACCGTGCTTGTAGCAGGCCAGAGCGGCGATGGAGAAAGCGGCGCTGGAACGTCCCCGCACCTGGATGACGGGTGTGCGTCCGCGTCGGGCCCAGGTCCGTGCGGTGAGGAGGTGGTCAGATCGGCGCGAGTGTCTGGGACGTTCCCGCGGAGGATTCACCACCCAGATCCACCTCGTCGCGGACGGACGATGCCGACCCCTCGCCCTCGTCCTGACACCCCCTCATCCGCCCCTGCGAACTCACGAGCGACGGCGTAGTGGGCAGGCCGTCGCCCGAGACGAAGCGACGGACTGCCCTCTCACGCCTCTCCGGTGCGGCAACGTGAGAGGCGGGCGAGTTCGGCACTGTTTCTCGGATCGCGGGCCTCAGGCGGGAATGAGGCCGTGGGGGTCGATGATGAACTTCTCGGACGCTCCCGCGTCGAAGGTCGCGTAGGCGTCGGGGGCGTCGTCGAGGCTGATCACCTTCGTGTTGAGCATGGCGCTCAAGTAGGGCATGCGGTCCCACAGGATCGCCATCATCAGCTCGCGGTTGTAGTGCATGATCGGTGCCTGCCCGCCGGTGATCCGCGGCGACTTGATCCAGGCCGTGCCGAAGTCGAGCGGGTACGTTCCCTCTTGCTCGGCCTTCGACTTCGCGAGCGGGTCGGCGCCGTAGACGCCGATGACTCCGGTGGCTCCGCCCGCGCGGGTGGCGTCGATCACCTGGTTGATAGCGTAGGCCGGGTCCATGTCCTCGGCCTCGCGGCCGATGCCGTGTGCCTCGGTGCCGACGTAGTCGACTGCACAGTCGACCATGGGTTCGCCCAGGATGGCCTCGATCTGGTCGGTGAGCGCTGCGTCCTGGCTCAGGTCGATCGTCTCGCAGCCGTTCTTCTTCACCAGCTCCAAGCGGTCCTTGTGGTAATCGCCGACGATGATGCAGGACGCCCCGAGGAGGCGCGCCGCTGCTGCGCCGCAGCGACCGACCGGGCCGGCGCCGGCGAGGTACACGGTCGAGCCCGGCTTGGCACCGGCCTCCATGAGACCGTGGAACGCGGTGGGCAGGATGTCCGAGAGCAGCGCCAGGTCACGGATCTTGGCCATGGCCTGGTCCCTGTCCGGGAAGCGCAGGAGCTGGAAGTCGGCGTACGGGACGAACAGGTACTCGGCCTGGCCGCCGGTCCAGTCGCCCAGGTTGAAGCCGTACGCTCCGCAGGCCACCTTGGGGTTCGTGGTCTCGCAGACCTCGGTCCGGCGCGCCCTGCAGTTGCGGCATCGGCCGCAGGCGACGTTGAACGGGACGGAGACGAGGTCGCCCTCGCTGAGGAACTCGACGTCGGGGCCGACCTCGATGACCTCCCCGGTCATCTCGTGCCCCACCACCATGCCCTGAGGCACAGGGAAGGACCCGCGGTAGATGTGCAGGTCGCTACCGCAGATGTTGGTGGCGACGATCCGGAGGATGACTCCGTGCGGGGCCTTCTTCCCGTTCGGCATCTGAAGCTTCGGGAAGTCCAGGGACTCGACGCGCATGTCCTTCGGGTTCTGGAAGGTGACGGCGCGGTTGCTGCTTGCCATGACGATCTCCTCTGCTGATCCACGGGGACTCGGCCGTGGGAATGCCGGATGTCATTCGGTGGCTTGCGACTTCACTCGATCAGGCAGGTTGCAGTGCAGCGGCGAAGCGTTCGATGATCGCCTTGCAGAAGGCGGGGAGGTCCTGCGGGCCGCGGCTGGAGATCAGCTGGCCGTCGATCACGACCTCCTCGTCGACCACCTCGGCGCCGGCGTTGCGCAGGTCAGTACGAATGCTGGGCCAGGAGGTGAGGCGGCGACCGCGCAGCACGCCAGCCTCCGCCAGTATCCAAGGTCCGTGGCAGATGGTGGCAACGGGTTTCCCGGTCTCCACGAACTCCCTCACGAAGGCGACGGCGTCGGGATCGGTGCGCAGCTGGTCGGGGTTCATGGTGCCGCCGGGCAGCAGGAGCGCATCGTAGTCACCCACACGGGCGTCAGCGACCTTCTTGTCCACGGTAAAGGTTCCGGCCGGGTCGATGTCCATCTGGCGCGCGTTGATCTCGCCGGTGTGGAGGGAGAGGAGTTCGGCCTGCGCTCCAGCGCCCAGCAGTGCGCCGAGAGGCTGTTCGAGCTCGACGCGCTCAACGCCGTCCGTGGCCAGGATTGCGACCTTCCTGCCGTGCAGTTCGTTGGTCATGGTGCGTGGTTCCTTCCGGGGGAAGCTCCTATAGACCGTCAGCGGGGGACCGGTTCGGGCCCGTGCTGCCGCCGCTCAGCTGCCGTCGAGTTGGAGGAGGACCTTGGTCCAACCGTCCTCGCGGTGGCCGAAGTGCTGGTCGGCCTGCGGCGCCTGGTCCAGCGACAGCTCCTGGAAGACGATCCAGGACGGCTTGGACTTGCCCTGCTCGATCAACCCGCACAGCTGCCGTTTGTACGCCTTGACGTTGACCTGGCCCGTCCCCACGGTCTGGTGGGCACATCACCGTGGACGGAGTGCCGCACGGAAAAGCCTCACCACTTCCACTGTCTCACCCCCACAAGAGATGTCAAAAAGGGTCGAATCGCCATGCATGGCCGGTGATGTGCCGGTACCCGGCGTCGTGTATGCGGACCTGGTAATGATCCAGCCCGGTTTGTTCTTGGCGAACTGGAAAGTTTCCAACGAGCGGCCGCGCTGGGGTCTCCGCTGATCACGGCATGGCGGGGCCAGTCGTCAGAAGGCCGTCGCCGCAGCCTCGGCCACGGTCTGGTCCTGCTCACCGCTGCCGCCGCTGACGCCCACGGCGCCGACGATCCGGCCGCCGTGCCGCAGCGGGACACCGCCCGCGAAGATCATGACGCGTCCGTTGTTGGATGCGTTGATCCCGAAGAACTGCTCACCGGGACCCGCGTTGGCGGCCAGGTCGGCGGTAGTGATGTCGAAGGCCCGGGACGTGAAGGCCTTGTTGATGGAGATGTCGACGCTCCCGATCCAAGCCTCGTCCATCCGGATGTGCGCGACGAGGTTGCCGCCGACGTCGACGACGGCGATGTTGCTCGGCGGGCCGATCTCGTCGGCCTTGGCCTCCCCCGCAGCGACGACTCGCCGGGCGTCCTCCAGGGACACTGACTCCGTCTTGATGGTCATGGCAAGGTCCTTTCTGCTGTGGATACGCGGTTGTCGCTTGGTGTATTCCGACCCCGCGCGCCTCCGCCTACCTGGCCGAACCTCGCGTGCTCCGACGCGCACGGCAGGCCCACCCCATGACGGCCCAATCGATCGCCGGTGCGGTGATTCGGGCGCCGGCCGGGACCAGTCCGACGCGCCGGGCGTGGACAGGGAAGTTTGGTCTTCAGGGGAGTTTGTGGGCGAGGACGTCGAGTTGCTCGACGGACGGCGGTTGGGCGAACAGTTCACCGGCTCGTTCCGTCAGGGCGCTGCCCAGGCGGCCGGCGAGGTGGGCCTGGCGTGCGGCGTCGTGGGGGAAGGCGTCGAAGATGGCGAAGGTGGACGGGCCCAGGCGCACGGCGAACCAGGCGACGGTGTCGGGCTCCTCCTGCACGATGGCAAGGCCGTCGCGGAGAAAGGCGGCGACCTCTTCCTCTTTGCCGGGCTGGGCCTCGACCTGTACGTGCAGCGCGACGTTGATGTTGGCCATGCGGGGACTCCTTTCAGGTGCTCGCTCGCCCGGGAGCGGCCGGGCACTGCCGTGACCGGTTGGCGTCGAACGGGTCTCCTGTACGGCCGCGCCGATGCCTCATTTCACCTATTTTGTCACCTTTTGCGATTTTTTTGATCCAGCCGCCGGGGAGCGACGCCGGGCCCAGGTCTTCAGGATGCCGACCCAGCCGCACCGTCCGTCGCCGATCGGGCGGTTTCCGCCTCGGGCGCGGTCCGGGGGCCGGGCACCGTGGCGGCAAGGGCGAGGTCGAGGTGGGAGTTCATGTCCAGCTCGAACCGGCCGTAGGGGTTCACGTGCGTCCAGAACAGCGGGGACAGGGCCCGCCGGTCGGCGTCGGTGAGCCTCTTCTGCCACTTCTCCTCGCTCAGGATGTCCTGGAGCAGCAGGGTGTTGACGTGTACCAGCGCGGACTGGAGCAGGTGCAGGGCGAGCATGGATACCTCCTGGGACTCCTTGTCGGAGCCGGTCAGGTCGCCGTCCTTGCCGTAGAACAGATCGTGGTTGGCGCTGTTCCAGTTCTCCACGACCTGGAGGCCGTCGTTGATCTCGCGGCGCAGGTCGGCGTCGGCGAGGTAGTCGCAGATGAACGCCGTACGTACCGCCCGGCCCAGCTCCTCGATCGCCCGGTACGTCGGGTGCTTGGGCCCGCCGCGGGTGAAGCGCCGCAGGACCTGCTCGGCCTCGGCGGTGCCCAGGCGCAGGGCGGTGGTGTACTTCACGATCTGGTCGTACTGCTGGGCGATCAGGTCCCAGTCGATCGTCTTGGTCGACAGCACCGGCGCCAGATGCGGCCAGGTCTCGTCCTCACCGGCCGCCGGCCGGTACAGCCGCGCTGAGCCGACGTTCTTCAGTCTCGGCAGCAGGTTGAAGCCGAGCATGTGCGCGAAGGCGAACCCGACGATGGAAGCGCCGTGGGTGTCGGTGTACTGGCGGTCGATCTCTACGTCCGTGCAGTGCCGCAGGACGCCCTCGATCATGGCCGCGACCTCGGAGGCGGAGCAGGACTTGAGCTGGGAGTAGACGCACAGCGATTTCTTCTCGACGTGCCAGTAGATCATCACGCCGGGGCCGCGGTAGCGCTGGTGCCACTCGGTCATGAAGTTGCTGGACCAGGACCCGAACTTCTTCGAGTCCGACGCGCAGGCGGTGCCCTCGCCCCACCACGCCTGATCGCGGGCGGCGAAGGTGGCGTTGACCAGCCGGACCAGGGCGGCGCGCAGGTTGGTGCGGTTGACGAACAGGTGCCGCACGCGGCGCAGGACGGCCTCGCTCTCGCCGTGCTTGCCGGTGACCGCGACCCGCTTGATGCCCATGTTCGTGCCCAGCGCGAACAGCACCAGCAGCAGCCGGCGCCGCAGCACCGCCTTCGGGACCGCCTCCCTGGTGGCGACCGAGGCGAACTCGGACGTGAACCCGGTGGCGAACTCGGCCTCCTTCAGGATGTCGATCAGGTCGATGGTGCCCCACCGCCGCTCGATCTCCGCCTTCAGCGCCACCAGGTTCTCCGGCTCCACCTGCTTGCCCAGCGGCGAGACCTTGATCCACGGCTCGCCGTGCTTGCGGACGATGTCCACCCCGCCCGTCGTGCCCAGCTCCAGCGCGGTGTCGAAGCGGGTCAGGGACTCCCGCAGCCGCTTCTTCAGCGCGTCGATGAAGGCGTGGGGGTCCTGGGGCTGGCGGATCGCGTCGTAGTGCACGTCGCGGTTGTCCTCGAAGTCCGGCGGCAGGTCGTCCTCCGGGTTCTGCCACCGGCCCGCGCCCGGCACCCAGATCTCCCGGCGCCGCAGCGCGTCCCGCAGCGACACCAGCACGCACAGCTCGTACGGGATGCGCTCGACCCGGCCGCGTTCGTCCACGACCGCCTTGCGCCACTCCTCGCGTACCACCCCGGCCAGCGGGATCTTCTCCGACTCGTCGAAGAACGCGCCCTCCTTGGCGATGGGCTGGTCCAGGTACCGCTTCAGCAGGTCAATGGCGTCCATCACCGGCCGGTAGGCGGTGTTGTTGCACTTCAGCTCCAGCGCCCCGAGCAGCGGGGACAGCATCCGCCGCCAGTGCCCCGAGTACGACGACCGCAGCACCGTACGCACCCGCGCCCGGTAGCGGGCCTCGTTCGCCGCCGCCTCCGCAGCCAGCGCCTTGAGCGTGGACTCCCCGGCCACCGGGAAGATCACCCGGCGGACCGTGCCACCCGGCTCCGCGACCGCCGCCTCCGCCAGCCGCAGCAGGATGCCCTCCTTGCCGCGCACCCGCTTGAGGTCCTTGGTGAACTCGCCCTCGACCTTCTTCTCCGCCCGCGTGTTGATCCGCTGCACCAGCTGGATGAACAGCTCCACCAGCGAGTCGGTGATCTCTGTCTGCCGCACGTGGCACAGCGCGGCCAGCAGCGTGTACCGCACCGGTCCGGCTGCCGCCCGCAGGTCCGAGGGGTACTCCTTCGACGCCCGCCCCCGCCAGGCGGCCACCAGCTTCTCCGATACGTCCCCGAACAGCTCCGGCGCCAGCTCCAGCGCGCGCACCCGCTGGAGCTTGTTCACCTCCGCTAGGAGACTGTCCAGGCCCAGCGCACCGGGGTCCGCCTTCAGCTCGGAGAAGAACGACACGCCGCCGCCCGCAGACTCCTCGCCGCCGGCGTCCTCGGCGACCAGGTCGTCCAGCCGGGACCGGGTCGCCGCCGACAGCCGGCCCACCGTGGCCGCGCAGAACCGTTCCTCGAAGGTGCTGACCGCCGACCCCACCAGGCGGGCGATACGCCCCGGCGTCGGCGGCTCCAGCCGGTCCTTGCGGCAGCGGGCCACCACCGCCTCCGCCAGCCGGTCCCTCGACAGCTCCACCCCGCACAGCTCCACCGCCAGCCACTCGGCGAGCTGGGCCTGGTCCTCCGCGGTGCACTCCCGGAACCCGAACGCGCCCCGGATCTCAACCCGGTGCCGCTTGATCGCCCGCCCCGCCCAGTCGTACGCCGCCAACTCCCCGGCCAGCACCTTCACCTGCTGGGCCACGTACGCCACCGCCGGCGCCGGGATCTCCTCGGCGTTCTCCGGGAACCGTGCCTCCACCTCGAAGAACTTCAGCAACAACGCGAACCCCAGCCGGTTCGCCCCCGACTTGTTCCGCAACCGCTCCTGGTCCTCCTCCAGCAGCGTCCAGACCTCGATCAGGTCCTCCGGCTCCCACTCCTGCCGCACCCCGCGCTCCCTCCGGTCGTCATGACCGGACCAAGGTCGCCGAGCACGGCCCCCGATGAACCCAGAAGATCGAAAACGCTGACAAGCGCACCCCAGATCCGCTACAGAGAGCTACTTGTCACTTCGCGGCAGCTTCGGGAGAGCAGGGCCGTGTACGGCGGGTGACGGGTGCCGTACGGCGCCGGTACGTCCGCGGTACGGCGCGGCACGGGCGCCGCACGGGCCGGTTCGGGACGCGCGGGGGTGCGCGGGGGTGCGCGGGGACTCGTACGGACGTCCCTCGGGCGCCTTCCGTCACACGCTGCCGCCGGACGCTTTTGATACGTAATGGTGATCCCCGGGCACGGCCCGTACACCTCACCTTCTGTCATCGTTCTGGCATGGCTCAGCAAGCGACGCCGGACCGAGTGCCGGACCGGGAAGCCAAGTTGGGGCGACCGATGGGTGAACGCCAGTCGGTCCACGGGGTCGTACTGCTGCTGCCCGGCGGCGAAGCGCGGAGCGTACGCCGCCGGTCCGCGAGGTCCGTCGCGGCGGCCCTGCCGCTGGCCCGAAGACTGGCGCGCGCCGGTCAGGACGAGTCACTCGTGACACACCTCCTCCACTACCGCTACCGCGGCTGGAACGGCACCGCCGCGCACCCGGTCACGGACACCGAATGGGCCCTGGAGGAGGTCGTACGGCGCTACGGCGACGTGTCCGTCTGCCTCATAGGCACAGACGTCGGCGCCCGCGCCGCCCTGCGCGCCGGCGGACACCCCGCCGTCAACTCGGTGCTCGCCATCGCACCCTGGCTGCCCGACCCCGCCGACGAGCCGCGCGCGATCGAGGACGAACCCGTGGCCCAACTGGCGGGCCGCCGGGTGCTGCTGGTCCACGGCACGAACGACGGACGCAGCGACCCGGAGCTCTCGTACCGGCTGGCGGAGCGCGCCAAGAAGATCAACGCGGACGTCTGCCGCTTCGAGGTGCACTCCGACGGGCACGGCCTGCACCAGCACCGCGCGGAAGTCGCGGCCCTCGCCGAGGATTTCGTCCTCGGCACGCTGTGCGGCCGCGACTTCGCCCGCCCCCTGGCGGACGCGCTGGCGGCACCGCCGCCGCTGGGTCTGCGCATGCCGTTGGCGGCGGGCTTCGGCCGCACGCTGCCCCGCTGATGGGGGGGCGCGCGGCGCCCCCCATCGCCCGCGCGCTGCGCGCGCAACCAGCCCGTCCGGCACTCAGGCACGTACCCGCACAATCAAGCCCGTCCGGCGGTTGAGGACGGACCCCGGCCCGCCCCGGACCGCACCCGCGTACGACACCGTGAACGCCCACCAGCGACCACCGCACCGCCTGGGCCGAGGGCCGTCCTCAAACACCGGACGGGCTGGGTACGTGGCACACACAGACCGTCCCCAACCGCCCGGCGGGACAGGGATGGTGGGCCTGGAGGACCGCCCCAAGGGCCCGGCGGGGCTGCGCACAGGGGCCCGGCTCGGGTGGGTGGCGGGTGGGGCGCGGTTACTTCAGAAGGTGGCCCCGGCGGCCCAGCACGAAGCGTTTGAAGGACGCCACCGGCGCCGTGTCCGGATGCCCCCGCGCCCACGCGAGGCCGATCTCGCGAACGGCACGCGGCGCCGTGACCGTCAGTTCACGGACGCCCGGCCGCGGCATTGCCGGCGGCGGCAGGAGCGCGACGCCGAGGCCCGCCGCGACCAGTCCGCGGATCGTCTCCGCCTCCTCCCCCTCGAACGCGATACGCGGCCGGAACCCGGCCTCCGCGCACATGGATTCGAGGATGCGCCGCATGCCGTAGCCCCGTTCCAGGCTGACGAAGGGCTCGTCGGCGGCCTCCGCGAGGCGGATGCGTTTGCGGGCGGCCAGCGGGTGGTCGTCCGGTACGACCAGGCTCAGCCGTTGTTCGTCCAGGCGGCGGGCGACCAGGTCCGGGTCGTCGGGGTCCGGTACGGGCGAGGTGAGGCAGAGGTCGAGTTCGCCGGTACGCAGGCGTTCGAGCATCGCGTCGCCATACGTCTGCACCAACGCGAAGCGGACGCGCGGGTGTTCGGCGCGGAAGGCCCGGATGAGGCCGGGCACGGTCTCCCAGCCGAGGGTGTGCAGGAAGCCGAAGGCGACCTTGCCCGTGGCGGGGTCGGCGTCGGCGCGTACGGACTCGGCGGCCTGTTCGACGGCCGCGAGCGCGCGTTCCGCGGAGGCGAGGAACGTACGGCCGGCCGGGGTGAGGGAGACCGTACGGCCGCGGCGCGCGAAGAGGGCGACGCCGAGGTCGTCCTCGAGTCGGGTCACGGCGCGGCTCAGGGTGGACTGCGGCACGCCGAGTTCGTGCGCGGCACGCGTGACGTGCTCGTGCCGGGCGACGGCCACGAAGTGGGCGAGGCGCGGGGTGAGGGCGGTGCCCCAGTCGGATGTCACGTGACTGTCATTCTCGTTGCGGTGCGGTGACAGGGACAGCGGTGCGCTGGCGTGATGCGTCAGCGGAACGATTCTGGCACTTTTCCGCATTGGACGCATGAGGCGGACGCTCGTACGGTCGTGGGCATGCCTTCCGCTGATACCAAGGCGTCCACGTCCACCGGACCAGTGGGCGCCGTACCTGCCGACGCCGAGACGAGTCACAAGGCCGAGACCGCCGACGGCATCGGGCCCGGCGACACCGAGTCGACCAAGCTGCGGCCCGGCCAGGCCGGTTACCGCCGGATGAGCCTGGCACTCTTCGCCGCCGGACTCGCGGCCTTCGGGCTGCTCTACGCCACCCAGGCCCTGCTGCCCACCATCTCCGCCGACCTCGGCGTCACCGCCGACCAGGCGAGCTGGACGGTCTCCGGCGCCACGATCGGCCTGGCGGTGGCCGTTCTGCCGCTCAGCGCGCTCTCCGAACGCTTCGGGCGCCGCCGCATGATGGCCGTCTCGCTGACGGTGGCGGTGGCGCTCGCGCTGCTGCTCCCGTTCGCGCCGTCGCTGGGCTGGCTGATCGCCCTGCGGGTGGCACAGGGCGCGGCGATCGCGGGCATCCCGGCGTCCGCGATGGCGTTCCTCTCGGAGGAGGTACGGGCGAAGGCGCTGGTCGGCGCGGTCGGCCTGTTCGTGGCGGGCAACAGCATCGGCGGCATGTCCGGGCGCATCCTCACCGGCTGGGTGACCCAGGCGTGGGGCTGGCGTGCGGCGCTCGCGGCGGTGGGCATGACATCGCTGCTGTGCGCGGTGGCCTTCTGCGTACTCGCGCCCCGCGCGCGGCACTTCACACCGCAGGCGGCGAACCCGCGGGCGCTCGCCCGCACCGTACGGGGGCACCTCGCGAACTCGCTGCTGCTGCGCCTGTACGCGATCGGGCTGCTCTTCATGACCGTCTTCGGGGCGGTCTACACGGTGATCGGCTACCGGCTGGTCGGCGACTCGTTCGGGCTCTCCCAGGGGCTGGCCGGTTCGGTCTTCGTGATCTACCTCGTGGGCACGGCCTCCTCCGCCGCGGCCGGCCGGCTGACCGCGCGGCTGGGGCGGCGCGGCGCGCTGTACCTGGCGATCGGGACGGCGACCACGGGCCTGCTGCTGTCCCTGGCCGCCAGCCTCGCCGCGGTGATCGCCGGCCTGGTGCTGATCACGGCGGGCTTCTTCGCCGGCCACGTGGTCGCCTCCGGCGCGGTGAGCCGTACGGCCACGACGGGGCGCGCGCAGGCGGCGGCGCTCTACCAGATGTCGTACTACCTGGGCAGCTCGCTGGGGGGCGCGGTCGGCGCGCTCGCGTACCGTACGGCGGGCTGGGGCGCGACGGCGGTCTTCGCGCTCGGCGCGCTGGGGCTGGCGGCGTGCGTGACGCTCTACGCGACGCGGCGCGCGGCCCGCGACGCCAGCCTCTCTGGCAGCCCCAGTCCGTCCGGCGATTGAGGACGGGCCGAAGCGGCCACCGGACGGTGGATGGCCACACACCGACATGGCCACCGGCACGCCGTCCGTGGCCGAGGGCCGTCCTCGAACGCCGGACGGGCTGGATTGTGGCACTCGCGGCCGTCCTCGAACGCCGGACGGGCTGGATTCAGGCGATGCGGTCCAGGATCACCGGCGGCGGGGCCGTCGTCAGGGCGCCGATGTCGTACGCGTCGGTGAGGGCCGCCAGGGCGTAGTCGAACCTCTCCGGTGTGTCCGTGTGCAGGGTCAGCAGCGGCTGGCCCTCCGTGATCTCCTCGCCCGGCTTGGCGTGGAGTTCGATGCCCGCGCCCGCCTGCACGGGATCCTCCTTGCGGGCGCGGCCCGCGCCCAGCCGCCAGGCGGCGACGCCGACGGCATACGCGTCGAGGCGGGTGAGGGTGCCCGATGCCGGGGCCGGGATCATGTGCTGCTCGCGGGCGAGCGGCAGGGGCGCGTCGGGGTCGCCGCCCTGGGCGCTGATCATGCGGCGCCAGTGGTCCATCGCGGAACCGTCCGCGAGGGCCTTCGCCGGGTCGGCGTCGGGCAGGCCCGCGGCGTCGAGCATCTCGCGAGCCAGGGCCAGGGTGAGGTCGACGACGTCCTTGGGGCCGCCGCCCGCGAGGACGTGCAGGGACTCACGCACCTCCAGGGCATTGCCCGCGGTCAGGCCGAGCGGCGTGGACATGTCGGTGAGCAGCGCGACAGTACGTACACCGTGGTCGGTGCCGAGGCCGACCATGGTGGCGGCGAGTTCGCGGGCGTCCTCCAGGTTCTTCATGAACGCGCCGGAGCCGACCTTCACGTCGAGCACCAGGGAGCCGGTGCCCTCGGCGATCTTCTTGCTCATGATGGAGCTGGCGATCAGCGGGATGGACTCGACGGTCCCGGTGACGTCGCGCAGCGCGTACAGCTTCTTGTCCGCCGGAGCCAGGCTCTCGCCCGCCGCGCAGATGACGGCGCCGCCGGACTCCAGGATGCCCAGCATCTCCGGGGTGCTGAGCGAGGCCCGCCAGCCGGCGATGGACTCCAGCTTGTCGAGTGTGCCGCCGGTGTGCCCGAGGCCGCGGCCCGACAGCTGGGGTACGGCGGCGCCGCAGGCGGCGACCAGCGGGGCGAGCGGCAGCGTGATCTTGTCGCCGACGCCGCCCGTGGAGTGCTTGTCGGCGGTGGGCCGGGACAGCGGGGAGAAGTCCATGCGCTCGCCCGAGGCGATCATGGCCGCCGTCCAACGGGCGATCTCGGCGCGGGACATGCCGTTCAGCAGGATGGCCATCGCGAGGGCGGACATCTGCTCGTCGGCGACGTCGCCGCGCGTGTACGCGTCGACGACCCAGTCGATCTGGCCGTCGCTGAGCGGGTGGCCGTCGCGCTTGGCGCGGATGACGGAAATCGCGTCCATGGGACTCGGCTCCTTCGGTACGGAGGGGGCAGGGGCGGCGCGGTCAGGCGCGCGGCCCGGGCGGCGCGTACGCGCGGTGGGAGACGTACGCGCCGGTGGGAGACGTACGCGCCGGACGAGGGCGTACGCGCCGGACGCACGCACGGGCCGGAAGGCCCGGCGCTCAGCCGTCGCGGTCCTCACCGTCACGGTCCTCGAGGTCGAGGCCCTCGCGGTCCCCGCGCTCCTCCGCGAGGTCCGCCGCGCCGAACGCGTACGGCAGCAGCTCGGCCAGCGTCCGTACGCCGCCCGCCGTGTCGACCAGCATGCCCGGACCGCCGTGCTCCCACAGCAGCTGGCGGCAGCGGCCGCACGGCATGAGGCGTTCGCCGTGCCGGTCGCAGCAGGTGAACGCCGTGAGCCGGCCGCCGCCGGTGGCGTGCAGCGCGGACACGAGACCGCACTCGGCGCAGAGCGCGACGCCGTACGCCGCGTTCTCCACGTTGCAGCCCGCGACCGTACGGCCGTCGTCGACGAGGGCCGCCGCGCCGACGGGGAAGCCGGAGTAGGGGGCGTAGGCCCGGGACATCATGTCCCGGGCCCGGTCCCGCAGGCGGGCCCAGTCGACCTCCGGGCCGCCCGCGGGTTCGCTCGTGTGCGCGGGCGTCATGCGCCCTGGCCTCTGCGGTACGGCTTGCCGATGGTTTTCGGCACGCGTAGCCGCTGTGCGGCGAGGGACAGCACGAGCAGGGTGGTGATGTACGGGCTGGCCTCGACCAGTTCGAGCGGCACGGTGTCGGTGAGGGCGTACCAGGCCGCGGTCAGCACCGCGACAACCATGGCGACCGCGGCCGCCGTACGGGCCCCGCGCCGGTACTTCCACACCGCGTACCCGGCCAGCAGCAGCGCCGCAACGAGCAGCAGCGCGTGGATGGTCGGGCCGCCGCCGCGCAGCTGCGAGCCGTCCATGAAGCCGAACAGGCCCGCGCCCATGGCGACTCCGCCCGGCCGCCAGTTGCCGAAGATCATGGTGGCGAGGCCGACGTAGCCGCGGCCGCCGGTCTGGTTCTCCTGGTAGTGGTGCACGTACACCGCGAGGAACGCGCCGCCGAGCCCGGCGAGTGCGCCGGAGGTGATGACGGCGGCGTACTTGTACTTGTAGACGTTGACGCCCAGCGACTCGGCGGCGACCGGGCTTTCCCCGCAGGACCGCAGCCGCAGCCCGAACGGCGAGCGCCACAGCACGAAGAACGTGCCGACGAACAGCAGCACGGCCAGCAGCGTCACCCACGACACGTTGTCGCACCCGGCGCGCAGGATGCCCGCGGTGTCCGAGATCAGGAACCACTCGTGTTTCTCGATGGACGCCAGCCAGTCGGCCAGTCCGGGCACCGTGAACGTCGGCAGATCGTCGATCGGCGGCGACTGCTTGTCGTTGCCGCCCTGCGACGCGGCCTCGCTGCCCGGCGCGCCGAACCACAGCTTGGCGAGGAACTGGACCATGCCCAGCGCCAGGATGTTGACGGCGACACCGGACACGATGTGGTCCACACCGAAGGTGACGGTCGCGATGGCGTGGACGAGCCCGCCGAGCGCGCCGCCGAGGATGCCCGCGCCGACCGCGGCCCACGGCCCGTACTGCCAGCCGATCCAGCCGGCGGCGAAGGTGCCGAGCATCATCATGCCTTCGAGGCCGATGTTGATGATGCCCGCGCGTTCGGACCAGAGGCCGCCCAGGCCGGCCAGCCCGATGGGCACGGCCCAGCCCAGCGCGGCGCTGTACTGCCCGAAGCTGGTCAGGTCGTTGACGTCGGTGATGGCGCGCAGCGCGGACAGGAAGACCAGCCCGCCGGCGATGATCAGCAGCACCATCGGGTACGAGAGCTTCCGCCGCCCGGAACCGCCGGTGCCGGGCTTGTCCTTGCCTGCGCTGCTCAGCGAACTCTGGATCCTGGCAGTGATGTTCGTGCTCATGCGGACACCCCCGCCTTGTCGTTCGTGCCGTTGTCCCGTGCCTGCGCGGCGAGTTCCTCGCCGACCCTGCGCTGCTGCAGGCGGAGGCCGTAGCGCCGTACGAGTTCGTAGGCGATGACGACGCACAGCACGATGACGCCCTTCATCACCTCGATGATCTCCTGGGCGTAGCCCTCCAGTTCGAGCTGGCTGCCGGTCCGGTCCAGGAAGCCCCAGAGGAGCGCGGCGAAGGCCATGCCGAGGGCGTGGTTGCGGCCGAGCAGCGCGAGCGCAATGCCGGTGAAGCCGATGCCGGTGGGGAAGTCGTTGCCGTAGTTGTACGACTCGCCCAGCAGCGTCGGCATGCCGACCAGCCCGGCGGCCGCGCCGGACAGCACCATCGAGGTGAGCACCATGCGCTTGACGCTGACGCCGCTCGCCTCCGCCGCGGACTCGGACCGGCCGACGGCGCGCAGGTCGAAGCCGAAGCGGGTGCGGTTGATCACGAACCAGTAGACGGCGCCGACGAGCACGGCGACGACGATGAAGCCGCCGACCGGGTCCGGGTTGGTCGGGAACGTGAAGAAGTGGCTGGACTCCGGGATGTTCGGGGTGTGGAAGAGGTTGCCGTCCTTCTCCGCGAGCCGGCCTTCCTGCAGGAAGTACCCGATGAGGGAGCCCGCGGTGAAGTTCAGCATGATCGTGGTGATGACCTCGCTGACCCCGCGGGTGGTCTTCAGCACGCCGGCGATGCCGGACCAGATCGCGCCGACCGCCATCGCGACGATGATGATCACCGGGATCTGGAGGAAGCCGGGCAGCGTGAGCGCCCCGCCGACGACGGCGGCGAAGAACGCGGCGATGCGGTACTGCCCGTCGACCCCGATGTTGAAGAGGTTCATCCGGAAGCCGATGGCCACGGCCAGCGCCGAAAGGTAGTACGGGACGGCCTTGTTGATGATCCAGACCTGGCTGTCGCTCTTGGACCCGAACTCGATCATCACCTGGTAGGCGCGGAACGGGTCCTCGCCCGTGGCCGCGATGATCAGCGAGGTGATGACGAGCGCGGTGACGACGGCCAGCAGCGGCGCCGCGGCGGCGAGGATCAGCCTGTTCCTGTCGAACTTCACTGCCGGTCCCCTCCCCCGCCCTCGCCGCGTTCGCCGTCCTCCTGGTGCTCGCCGTCCTCGTGGTGTTCGAGGTGGCCGCTGGCGGCGCCGGTCATCGCGGAACCCAACTCCTCCGGGGTGATGGTGGCGGGATCCGCGTCCGCGACCAGCCGGCCGCGGTACATCACCCGCAGGGTGTCCGACAGGCCGATCAGCTCGTCCAGGTCCGCGGAGATCAGCAGCACCGCCAGCCCTTCGCGGCGCGCCTCGCGGATCTGGTCCCAGATCTGCGCCTGCGCGCCGACGTCGACGCCCCGGGTGGGGTGCGCGGCGATCAGCAGCTTCGGGTGGTGGCTCATCTCGCGGCCGACGATCAGCTTCTGCTGGTTGCCGCCGGACAGGCTGGCCGCGGTGACCTCGATGCCGGGCGTACGGACGTCGTAGTCAGCGACGATCCGCTCGGTGTCCGTACGGGCCGCCTTGAGGTCCAGGACCTGGCCGCGGCTGTTCGGGGTCTCGGTGACGTGGCCGAGCATCCGGTTCTCCCACAGGGGGGCCTCCAGCAGCAGCCCGTGCCGGTGCCGGTCCTCCGGGATGTAGCCGATGCCGTCCTCGCGGCGCCTGCGGGTGCTGCGGTGCGAGATGTCCTCGCCGTCCAGCGTGACGGTGCCGCGGTCCGGGTCCCGCATGCCCATCACGGCCTCGACCAGCTCCGCCTGGCCGTTGCCCTCGACGCCCGCGACGCCCAGCACCTCGCCCTTGCGGATCACCAGCGAGATGCCGTCCAGCACCGTGCGTACGGCGCCGTCGGTGTCGGTGGCGGACAGGTGCAGGCCGTCGACGGTGAGCATCGGGGTGTCCGTGACCGTCGACTCGCGGGTCTCGGGCGAGGGCAGCTCGCTGCCCACCATGAGCTCCGCGAGCTGCTTCGGCGTGGTCTCGGAGGGGTGCACGGACGCGACGGTCGTACCGCGCCGTATGACGGTGATGTCGTCGGCGACGGACAGCACCTCGCCCAGCTTGTGCGAGATGAAGATGACGGTCAGCCCCTCCGCCTTGAGCTCGCGGAGGTTGTCGAAGAGCGCCTCGACCTCCTGCGGCACGAGCACGGCGGTGGGCTCGTCGAGGATGAGCGTACGGGCGCCGCGGTAGAGGACCTTGAGGATCTCGACGCGCTGCCGGTCGGCGACGCCGAGGTCCTCGACGAGCACCTCCGGGCGTACGGCCAGGCCGTACGCGTCGGACAGCTCCTTGATCTTCTTACGGGCGCCGCCGCCGATGCCGTACAGCTTCTCGGCGCCGAGGACGACGTTCTCCTGCACCGTGAGGTTGTCGGCGAGCATGAAGTGCTGGTGCACCATGCCGATGCCGCGGGCGATGGCGTCGGCGGGACTGCCGAACGCCACCTTGTCGCCGTCCAGCACGATGGTGCCCTCGTCCGGCTGCTGCATGCCGTAGAGGATCTTCATGAGGGTCGACTTGCCGGCGCCGTTCTCACCGACGAGCGCGTGCACGGTGCCGCGCCGCACGGTGATGTCGATGTCGTGGTTGGCGACGACGCCCGGGAACCGTTTGGTGATGCCGTGGAGTTCGACGGCCGCCGCGCTGCCGCCGCCGGCCCCTGCGGCGCCGGCGGCGCCGGCTGCCGGCGAACCGCCTGTCGGCGGGCTGCTGCTGGAAGTGATGACGCACTCTCCTCGGGGATGAAGGAGCGGGTCGGCCTGGGACCGGCCGACCCGCTCCTTCATCCCCGAGGAGCGCTGTCCCTTATAACCAACTGACGCGTCCGCCGAGAGCGTGGGTGCAGACTACTGGTAGCCAGACCCATCCCCCCGCACACCCCGCCGCGCGGAGCCGAGGAGCCTGTATGCCCGGAAGTCCCCCTGCCAGCCGGCCCGCCGAGGCGCCGGAGGAGCCCGAACAGCCCGGCGCGCTGCGGATCGAGCGGCTGGAGGTGACGTACGGCCGCGCCGTACGGGCCCTGCGCGGCGTCGGGCTGACCGTCGCCGCGGGCAGCGTCGTCGCCCTGCTCGGCGCGAACGGCGCGGGCAAGAGCACCCTCCTGCGCGCCCTGTCCGGCACCCTGCGGCTGCACCACGGCGCGATCACGGGCGGCACGGCGCGTTACGACGGCCGCGCCCTGAACGGCACCGACCCGGTCGCCGCGCTGCGCGCCGGGATCGTCCAGGTGCCGGAGGGGCGGCGGGTGTTCGCCGGGATGACCGTGGCGGAGAACCTGCGGGCGGGCAGCCTGGGCCGGCGCGACCGCGGCACCGCCGGAATCCGGGCGGCGCGCGAGCGCGTGCACGGCCTGTTCCCGATGCTCGCCGAACGTTCCGGGCAGCGCGCCGGTCTGCTGTCCGGCGGCGAGCAGCAGATGCTGGCCATCGGCCGGGCGCTGATGGGCGCGCCGCGGCTGCTCCTGCTGGACGAGCCGTCGCTGGGCCTCGCGCCGATGATGGTCGAACGGATCGCGGGAGTCGTACGGGAGATCAACGCGCAGGGGACGTCCGTACTCCTCGTGGAGCAGAACGCCGCCATGGCGCTCGAACTGGCCGACCACGCCTACGTGCTGGACATCGGAGAGGTACGGCTGCACGGCCCCGCCGCCGAACTGGCCCGCACCGACGAGGTGAGCCGCCTGTACCTGGGGGACAGCGGGGAGGGCGAGGACGGCGAGGACAGCGGGGACGGCGATGAGGCCGAACCCGCCACCGCACACGCCCCGCACACACCACACGCCCCGCACCACCACCCGAACGGGCTGGTCGGATGACCGCCCGCACGGCCTCCACCGCCCCCGCCGCCGCCACCACGGGTACGACTTCCGCCCTGCACGTCGCGGACGTCACCGTCCGCTTCGCCGGCCTGGTGGCCCTGGACGGCGTCGGTTTCACCGTCGCGCCCGGCAGCATCCACGCGCTCATCGGCCCCAACGGCGCCGGCAAGTCCACCTGCTTCAACGTGCTGTCCGGCGTGTGCCGCCCCGCCCGCGGCACCGTGCGCTTCGGGGACGCCGAACTGACCCGGCTGGCGCCGCACCGCATCGCCGCACTCGGCGTCGCCCGCACCTTCCAGAACATCGTGATGACCAGGGGCACCGTCGCCGACAACCTGATGCTCGGCAGGCACGGCCTGTCCCGCGCGGGCTTCGCCGCGACCGCGCTGCGTCTGCCGCATGCCGTACGGGAGCAGCACGCCCAGCTGGAACGCGTACGGGAGATCGCCGAACTCACCGCCCTCGACGGGCTGTTCGACACCCCCGTCGAGCTGCTGTCGTACGGCGACCGGAAGCGCGTGGAGCTGGCGCGGGCGCTTTGCCTGGAGCCGCGGCTCCTGCTGCTGGACGAGCCGGTCGCGGGCATGAACGCGGCCGAGCGCGCCCGTACGGCCGCCACCGTCCGCTCCCTGCGCGAACGGCTCGGGCTGTCCGTCCTGCTGGTGGAGCACGACATGGGCCTGGTCATGAGGCTCGCCGACGAGGTGACCGTCCTGGACTTCGGCCGCCGGATCGCTGGCGGCACCCCGTACGAGGTCCGGCAGGACCCCGAGGTCCGCCGCGCGTATCTGGGGTCCTCGGGCGCGGTGGAGGACACGTCGGGCGAGGCCGAGGACCTGGAGTCCCCCGGCGGATCGGAGCGTTCCGTATGAACACGGCGATCGGCATCGTCCTGAACGGCCTCGCCCTCGGCTCGGTCTACGCCCTGGTGGCACTCGGCTTCGTGATCATCTTCAAGGCGTCCGGGGTCATGAACTTCGCCCACGGCTCGCTGCTCCTCCTCGGCGGCTACCTCATCGCCGTCCTCCACGAACGCGTCGGCTTCGCCGCCGCCCTCGCGCTCGCCGTCCTCGCGACCGCCCTCGTGGCCGGCGCCGTCGACCGGGTACTGCTGCGCCGTCTCGATCCGAACGCCGCCCACGTCCTGACGATCCTCACCATCGGCGTCGACATCCTCCTGATGACGGACCTGATGCGGCGCGTGGGCGGCGATCTGCTGCCGCTGGGCGATCCGTGGGGCGACGCGGTGACCACGTTCGGCGGGATCACCGTGGCGCAGAGCCGTATCGCCTCGATCCTCGTGTCGCTGGTGGTCATCGGCGCGATCTTCGCCGTCTTCCGCTTCACCCCCTGGGGCCTGTCCCTGCGGGCCGCGGCCGAGGACCGGGAGGCGGCGGCGCTGATGGGCGTGCGGCTGGCGCGCGTACGCACCCTCGCCTGGTGTCTGGCGGGCGCGCTGGCCGCGCTCGCCGCCGTCTTCCTGGTGGCGTTCCCGTCGCCGGGGCTGGAGCGTACGACCGGGCAGATCGCGCTGAAGGCATTCCCGGCGGCGATCCTCGGCGGGATGACGTCACCGCTCGGCGCGCTGCTCGGCAGCCTGCTGATCGGGGTCACGGAGGCGCTGGTCGCAGGCTACGAGTCCGAACTGAGCGCGCTGGGCGGGGGCTTCGGCGATGTCGCACCGTACGCCGTGATGGTGCTGGTCCTGCTGGTGCGGCCGAACGGGCTGCTGGGTGCGAAGGAGTCTGTACGTGTCTGACGACACCACCGCGGACGACACCACCGCGACCACCGCGGACGACACCGCCGCGGGCGAGCGGGCCGTACGGGCTGAACCGGCTGAACGGGCCGCAGGAGCCGAACGGGCCGAACGGGCCGGTGGCGTGGCACCACGGGTCTCCGACCGCACCCTCCGCACCGCCGGAGCCATCGGAGGCATCGCCCTCCTCTGCGCCCTCCCCTTCTACCTCGACGCCTTCTGGCTGCAGGTCGGCCTCTTCTCCATGGCTGCCGCCATCGGCGCCATCGGCCTCAACCTCCTCACCGGCACCACCGGTCAGCTCTCCCTCGGCCACGCCTTCTTCCTCGCCGTCGGCGCGTACGGCTACGTGTGGCTGGCGGGCGAACCGGGCCCCGGCCTGCCGCCGCTGCTCGCGATGGTCCTCGCGGTGCTGCTGGCGGGCGCGGCCGGCGGGCTGTTCAGCCCGATCGCGGGCCGCCTGCGCGGGGTCTACCTCGGGGTGGCCACCCTCGCGCTGGTGTTCCTCGGGCACCACGTGATGGTCAACGCCGAGTCCGTCACCGGCGGCTTCAACGGCCGTTCCGTGCCGCCCCTCGAGATCGGCGGCTTCACCTTCACCTCCGCCGACCCGGAACTCACCGTGCTGGGCGTCCCGTTCGGGGCCGAGGAACGCCTCTGGTACGTGGGGCTGGTCCTGCTCGCGCTCGTCCTGTTCACCGCCCGTAACCTGCTGCACGGACGGCAGGGACGCGCGCTGGCCGCCGTACGGGACAGCGAGGTGGCCGCGGCGGTGCTGGGCGTGCCGGTGGCGCGCTACCGTTCGGCGGCGTTCGTGGTGTCCTCCATGTACGCGGGGCTGGCCGGTGTGCTGCTCGCGCTCGCGTTCCGCGGCATCGTGCCCGACCACTTCGGGCTCGCGCTGTCCATCGACTACCTCGTCATGATCGTCCTCGGCGGGCTGGGCTCCGCGGCCGGCGCCACCGCCGGAGCGGTCTTCGTCACCGCGCTGCCGCTGCTGATGGCGCGCTACGCCGACCAGTTGCCCCTCGTCGCTCCCGCGGGCGCTGCCGGGCACCCGGTGGGTCCCACCGACGCGGCGCGCTACCTGTACGGCGCCGCGGTCATCCTCGTACTCCTCTACGCGCCCGGCGGGCTGAGCGGCCTCTTCCGGCGGCACCACGGGCGCGCCCGCGCCCGCCCCCGCCCCCGTACGGCCTCCGCCGTTCCCCGCGTACGGCGTGCCGCCGCGCCCGACCCGGCCCGGGACCGGGCCCCTGTCCCCGCCACCGAGCCCAAGGAGCAGACCTCGTGAACCGCACCCGCCGCACCGGCCGTACGAGCCGCACCGGCCCCCGCGCCCGTACGGTGCCCCGCGCCCGTACGAGCCGCACCGGCCCCCGCGCCAGACGCACGACCGCGGCCGTCGCCGCCCTGGCCGTCCTCGCCCTCCTCGGCAGCGGTTGCAGCACCAAGTCGGGGGAGTCCTCCGGGAGTACGGACGACAAGGGCGTCAAGACCGGCCCCGGCGTCACCGACAAGATCGTGAAGCTGGGCGCGCTCACCGACCTCAGCGGCCCGTACGCCACCCTCGGCAAGAGCATCGTGCAGGCGCAGAAGATGTGGGCGGAGGAGTTCAACAAGGCGGGCGGGGTCTGCGGGCGCGACGTCGAGATCGTCGTCAAGGACCACGGCTACGACGTACAGAAGGCCGTCTCCGCCTACACCCAGCTCTCCCCGGACATCGTCGCCGTGCCCCAGGTCATCGGCTCGCCCATGGTCGCCGCCCTCCTCGACGAGGTCGAACGCGACAAGATCCTCACCTTCCCGCAGGCCTGGTCCGCCTCCCTGCTCGGCAACGAGGCCGTCCAGGTGCTCGGCACCACGTACGACATCGACATGATGAGCGCCGTGGACTTCCTCAAGCGGAGGCAGGGTCTCGGCAAGGGCGACAAGATCGGCCACGTCTACTTCGAGGGCGACTACGGCAGCAACGCCCTCGAAGGCTCCCGGCACGCCGCGCGCGAGGCCGGGGCGACCGTGGTGCCGAAGAAGATCAAGGCCACGGACACCGATATGTCGTCCCAGGTCACGGCGTTGCGCAGCGCGAAGGTCAAGGCCATCCTGATCAGCGCGGGCCCCACCCAGACCGCCTCGCTGGTCGGCGTCGCCGCCGCGCAGGGCCTGAAGGTCCCCGTCGTCAGCAGCGCCCCCGGCTACGCCCCGCAGCTGCTCAAGACCCCTGCGGCGAAGGCCCTGGAGAAGATGCTGTACATCGTCAGCGCCGCGCCCCCGGTCAGCTCGAAGCTGCCCGCCGTGAAGAAGATGGTCGCCGCGTACGAGAAGAAGTTCCCGGGGGAACTCGTCGACTCCGGCGTCCTCTCCGGCTACAACGCGGCCGTCCTCATGGGTCAGGACCTCCAGCAGGCCTGCGAGGCCAAGGACCTGACCCGGCAGGGCGTGGTCGACGCCCACCGCTCCCGCAACGCGGGCGACACCGGCCTCGGCACCCCCCAGGACTTTTCCGACGAGAACAGGCCCGCCAGCTACGCGGACTACATCATGCGCCCGAGCAGCAAGCACGTCGGCGGCGTCGTCCTGGTCGAGGACGCGCACGAGGTGCCGGGGGCACGGCAGTTCGTCGAGGACGGCGGCGAGTGACGGGCGCTCCGCTTGACCGCCGTGCGTGCGTATTGACGGCCGTGCCCGCGTACGGCGGTCAGCCGCCGGAGGCTGACCGGGCCTGCCGTACGACCGCCAGGTTGGCGGCGGCGTCCGCGTCGCCGTGGTCGGCGGCGCGCTGGAGCCAGCTCTCGGCCAGGGCGTGGTCGCCGCGTTCGAACAGCGCCGCGCCCAGGTTGAACATCGCGTCCACGTGCCCCGCGTCCGCCGCCCGCCGGAACCACGACTCGGACGCGTCGCCCTTCCCGCCGTCGCGCAGGAGGACCCCGAGGTTGTACATCGCCCTGGGGTCCCCGCCCTCGGCCGCCCGCTGGAACCACGTCTCGGCCTCGGCGAGTTCCCCGCGCTCCTGGAGCAGCAGCGGCACGTGGTGCGTCGCCTCGGCATGCCCCTGCTCGGCGGCCCGCCGGAACCACGTCTCGGCGCCCGGCAGTTCGCCGCGCGCGTGCAGGATCTGCGCGTAGCCGTACATGGCTTCGACGTGCTGCTGGTCGGCCGCGAGTCGGCACCACACCTCGGCCTCGTCGAACGTCTCGCGCCGCTCCATCAGCAGCCGCGCCAGCCCGTACATCGCCTCGGCGTCGCCGGTGTCCGCGGCTGCCCTCAGGGCCTGTTCGGCTTGCTCGACCTGTGCGCCCTGCTCGCCCTGCTCGTCGGAACCCATGGGGCACGATGCTAGGCGGTCCGACCGCCTCATTTGCATCGCCGCCCCGACTGCGGCCGTCAGTGGCCGAGTTCGGCCCATACGGTCTTGCCGGGTGCGGGCTGCGGCTCGCGTTCGGCGACGCCCCAACGGGTGGCGAGCGCGGCGACAAGGAGGAGGCCACGGCCGTTCTCGTCGTCGGGACGGGGCGCGGATGCCGTACGGGGAACGCGCGCCTCCGTACGCGTGTCCGACACCTCGATACGGAGACGGCCGGGCCCGCACAACAGCCGGAGGCTGAAGTTCCGGCCCCGTACGTGTCCGTGCGTGACGGCATTTCCGGCCAGCTCCGCGACGATCAGCACGGCCGCCTCGGAGACGGGGGAGTCGTACGGGATGCCCCACTGATCGAGCCGTACGGCGGTCAGCCGCCGCGCGAGGCGCGCACTGCGCGGAGTGGACGTGAACCGCATCCAGGACGCGGCGTCGTTCGGAGAGAGGGGAAGAGGGATTTCGGACTTCATGCCGCACACGCTCACTCACGCTCCGTAGAATGTGCATCGGCGCTGCGTGCACGTGGGTCCGTGTACGCGGCTGTACGTGCTGCGTACGCGCGGGCGCGCGGGCGGGGACAGGGGCGGGGTGGTGGCGGTGGCTCAGCAGCAACAGGATGACGCGGGTTCCGGGACGCTCAAGTATTTCGGCAGCCAGATGAAGCTGTTCCGGGGCCGGGCAGGCATGTCGAGAGACGAACTCGGCGACCGGCTCGGGTACTCCGGCTACACGGTCGCAAGCGTGGAGCAGGGGCGCCGCGTGCCGCAGCAGGAGTTCGTGGAACAGGCGGACGAACTGCTCGGCGCGAACGGGGTGTTGCGCGCGGGCATCCCGTTCCTGCTGGAGGCCCGCTTCCCCTCCTGGTTCGTGGACTTCGCCCTCTTGGAGGCCGACGCGGTCAGCATGCACTCGTATGAGAATCACGTGTTGCCTGGACTGCTCCAGACCGAGGCCTACGCACGGGCCGTGCACGCGGGCTACTGCCCGACGCTGGATGACGAGCAAGTGGAGCAGAGGGTGACCGCGCGACTCAGTCGCCAGGCCGTCCTGGAACGGAAGCCAACCCCGACGCTCGGATTCGTGATCGAGGAGACCGTCCTGCGTCGGCCGATCGGCGGTGCTGCCGTACTGCAAGAGCAGTTGCGGCGCCTGCTGGACTGCCAGCGGATGCGCCATGTGACGGTGCAGATCATGCCGTTGAACCGGCAGACGCACAGTGGACTCAACGGGCCGATGGTGCTTCTGGAGACGCCTGAGCGGAAGAATCTGGTGTACATCGAGGCGCAGAGCGGGAGCTTCGTCATCTCTGACCGAGAAGAGGTGAGCGCACTGACGCAGCGGTATGGAATGCTTCGTGCGCAGGCTCTTACCCCTGAAGAGTCCGTGCGCTTCGTCGAGCAGCTGGCAGGAGAGCTATGAACACCGATCAGCCCACGCGTTCCCGTGAACTGGCCTGGTTCAAGAGCAGCTACAGCGGCGACCAGGGCGGCAACTGCGTTGAGGTGGCGGCCGGTTGCGGGGTCGTGCACATGCGGGACTCGAAGGACCGGGGGGCGGGAGCACTGGCTCTCCCCGCCACGTCGTGGGCGGCGTTCGTCGGCTACGCGGCGGCGCAGGCCGGGGAGTAGCCATGCGGGCCGGGACGGCGTGGGTCAAGAGCAGCTACAGCGGTACGGAGGGCGGCAACTGCGTCGAGGTGGCGGCGGGTTGCGGCGTAGTGCACATGCGGGACTCGAAAGACCCGCGCGCAGGCGCGCTCGCGCTGCCCGCCGCCTCCTGGGCTGCGTTCGTCGGCTACGCTGCCCGCCAGACGGCACGTTGATCCCGGAGAATTGGAACGGCGCATGACCCAAGAACCGCACCTGCCGCCGGAGATCAACACCGCGGTGGCGCACTCCGCGCGCGTGTGGAACTACTGGCTGGGCGGCAAGGACAACTACCCCGCCGACCACGCCGCGGGCGACGCGTACAGCAGCAAGTACCCGCTGATCACGACCTTCGCGCAGGAGTCCAGGGACTTCCTGCGGCGCACGGTCACGTATCTGGCGGGGGAGGCCGGGGTACGGCAGTTCCTCGACCTCGGCGCCGGGCTGCCGACGGCCGACAACACGCACCAGATCGCCCAGCGCATCGCGCCCGACAGCCGCGTGGTGTACGTCGACCACGACCCGCTCGTACTGCTGCACGTGCACGTGCTGCTGACCAGTACGCCCGAGGGCGCGAGCGACTACGTGCAGGCGGATATGCGGGACACGGACATCGTTCTGGAGGGGGCCGCCAAGACCCTCGACATGGAGCGGCCCGTCGGCGTCGTCATAAACGACGTGCTGGGGCACATCGTGGACTGGGACGACGCGCTGTCGCTCGTCCACCGGCTGATGGACCGGCTTCCGTCGGGCAGTTATCTGGCGCTCAGCCACTCCACGGCGTCCGACGAGGAGCACCGGGCCGTGCAGGAGGAGTACAACAACTCCGGCGCGATCCCGTACATCTTCCGCGAGCCGGAGCAGACCATCGCTTTCTTCGACGGGCTCGACCTCGTCGAGCCCGGAATGGTGTCGTGGCCCAACTGGCGGCCCGACGAGAAGACCGGCCGTACCACCGAGCGCGCGGGCTGGGGCGCCGTCGGGCGCAAGCCGTAACACCCGCGCCGTCGGGCGCAAGCCGTAACGACAGACTGCCGCGTCGGCGTGCGCTCGGCCCGGCCGTCAGGCCTGCACCGTGGGGCGGACCACGACCTCGCTGACGTCGACACCGATCGGCTGCTCGATCGCGAAACCGATCGCTGACGCGATGGCGGCAGGCGGGATGGCGATCTCGTCGCGCTGCCGGATCATCGCCGTCGCCGTCTCGGGGCTCGCTCCCTTGCCGACCCCCTCGGTGTGGGTGAACCCGGGTGAGACGAGCGTGACCCGCAGGTCGGGGCCGGACTCCTGCCGCAGGCCCTCGGTCAGCACTTTGACGGCCGTCTTGGTGGCCGCGTAGACGCTCTGCGGGGGCTTCACGACGTACGCCGCGGTGGAGGCGACGTTGACGAACTGGCCGGAGCGCTGCCGCCGGAAGACGGGGAGCGCCGCGCCGATCCCGTTCAGCAGGCCGGTGATGTGCGTGGAGACCATCGCGTCCCAGTCGTCCTGGCGGAGTTCGTCGAAGGGCGACACCGCCATCGTGCCCGCGTTGGAGACCAGGACGTCGAGCCGGCCGAACCGTTCGACGGCCGTGTCGGTCAGCCGCTTGAGGTCGTCGCGGTGCGCGACGTCGATGACGGCGCCGACGGCCGAGCCGCCCTGTGCGGTGATCTCGTCCACCACCGCGTGCAGGCGGTCTTCGCGCCGGGCTCCCAGCACGAGCCGGGCGCCCTGTCCGGCGAGATATGTCGCCGTCGCCGCTCCGATGCCGCTGCTGGCACCTGTGATCGCGACGACCTTGCCTGCGATACCCGACATGATCAACAGTCCTTACGGGGTGAATGTGCGCAGGCCAGACCATGACCTACAGTGGAAGTGGGGGAGCGCCCACTTCCACTGAGGTTAAGTGGGGAGCCCTCCACTTAGCAACCGCGGAAGACCGGAGAGGAGGCGGAAGCCGCCGATGACCAAGGACGCACCGCGCCCGCAGCGGGCCGACGCGCGGCGCAACCGCGAGAAGATCCTCGAAGCCGCGGTGCGCGCGTTCACCGAGGAAGGGCTGGACGTACGCCTGGAGCACATCGCCAGGAAGGCGGGCGTGGGCAGCGCGACCCTGTACCGCAACTTCCCCACCCGCGAAGCCCTGATCGAGGCGGCCTACCGCAACGAGGTCGCGCAACTCTGCGACGCGGTCCCCGACTTGCTCGCGACGCAGCCGCCGTACGAAGCCCTGCGTGCCTGGACGCGCCTCTTCCTGGACTACGTCACCGCCAAGCTGGGCATGGCCGACGCCCTGCGCGCCATCGCCGCCACGGGTGAGAACCCGTACGGCCACAGCCGGGAGATGATCCAAGCGGCCATCGCCCGTCTGATGGACGCGTGCGCGGACGCCGGGGTGATCCGCACCGACATCAGCCCGGCCGACCTGGGCGCCGCCCTCGCGGGCATCGCCCTCACCTCGGCGGAGCCCGGACAGCGCGAGCAGGCGGAACGCCTGCTGGACCTCACCCTGGACGGTCTGACCGTACGGCGGTGACGCGTCCCGTCGCGGTCGGTCAGCGGCCGCGATGGGCGCGCACGGCCGCGTGCTGGTTCGTCAGCAGGCCGCGGGCGAGGGCCGTCTGCATGGCGACGAGGGCGCGTACGACGGGGACCGCCGTCGCGAGCAGCACCACGCCGATGCCGGTGTGGAAGCCGATGTCGGCCGAGCGTGAGGATATGTCGAACGCGAGGTCCAGCAGGCCCTGTTCGTCGTCGTCACGCGGGATGGCCCACGACCAGAGGACGTACAGCACCTCGCCGACTCCGCCGACGGTCCAGGCGAGGGCGAGGGCGAAACCCAGCATCCGTACGGGGAACGCCACCACGGTGTGCAGCAGGTCGCGCCACGCCTGGGGCTCGCGCAGCCTGTTCAGCAACCCGGCGAGGCCCGTGCCGCCGGGCTCGCGGTAGTGGTGCGGCGGGAGGGAACGGCCGGTGACGGCCTCCACGCGCCGCCGTTCGACCCTGGCGAGACCCCGCGCGGCGGTGAGGGCGCCGACGAGGACCGGCACCCCGAGGAGTGTGACCAGCAAGCCCACGCCGAAGGAGAACATGGTGATCCCGGCGACGAACGCGCCCACGCCGATGGGGAAACCGGCGAGGAGGAACCCCAACTCCCGGGCGAAGCGGGGGGCGTGGGCCTCGGCGGTGGGGTGGTGGCCGTGGGGTGAGCGGTCGTCTGCGTCATGCCGTTATCGTCCCGCGCGATTCGGGGCGGGGGACAGCCGTCAAACCACCGTCTTGGGGGTGGGGAAATCCCCACCTTGGTGGTGCGTGGCGGCGCGTGGCCGCCAGCCGGTGCGCTTTGGTTGCGGGCCGTTCTCAAACGCCGGACGGGCTGAATTGTGGCGGGTTGCGCCTGCGGTCCACGGTTCGGCGGAAGCAAGGGCTGGAACTGCCAGGGCCTGTCCGGCGGTTCGTGCCGCCGGACAGGCCCTGGTACCGGCACGGCTCAGCGCTTCAGCGTGAAGGTGAAGTCGCCGGAGAGCTTGCCGCTCAGCCGGACCACCGAGACGAGATTCCCCTCCGTGAGGAGTCTCTCGACTTCGGTCCGTGAAAGGCCGAAGCCCTCGGCGATCAGCCGTACCGGCCGGACGGGAATCCGCGCCGGGTTCCGGACCGAGACCTCGACCGCCTCGTCCTCCGGCCGGTCCGGTGCGCCGGTGTCGAGGCGCCAGGCGTTGTCCCAGTCGAGAGCGATGCGGTTGCGGCGCCGTACGGCCGGGTCCCGGAGCAACTCGGCGGTCAGGCCCGGGTCGTCGTGGTGCAGCAGGTCCAGGAGTTCAGGCCGTACGGAGCGCACGTTCGTCCGTTCCAGGACGGTGAGCTTGGTGGTCTCCCCGCACACCGTGCACCGCGCGAGGAGCCAGACGTCGAGGAGCTTGTGGTGTGCGTTGACGCGGAATTTGCCGCTTGCACGAAAGCGCCCGGAGGCGCAGGCGTGGCAGCGGCGGAGGATGACAGGCAGGCAGGCGGGCATGACCGCCCAGCTTTCGGACACAGATGTACACCGGTTCCAGTGAGAAGTCCGCAGCGAAAAGGAGCGCGTCGCACCAAGGCGACGCGCGACGAATCAGCGCTCAGGAGGTCTCACTGGATGTACAACGGCACGTCCTCGACGAGGCGACAGAGGCGCGAGCACGCTAGCGGCGCGCGGACGAGCGGCTCAACTGGTTTTCGGGCGAGGCAGGCGAGGCAAGCGAGGCGAGGCCCGGCACGGGTGCCGCGCGCGGCACCCGTGGGGTCAGCGCCCCCGCAGCCCTGCGGCGCACCGTCAGCGCCCCGCCCGCCGTGCCGCCCGCAGGTACTCGCGGTTCATCGCCGCGATCGACGGGAGCGGGATGCCCTTCGGGCAGGCGGTCGCGCACTCGCCCGTGTTCGTGCAGCCGCCGAAGCCCTCCTCGTCCATCGTCGCGACCATGTCCAGGACCCGGGACTCCCGCTCCGGGCCGCCCTGCGGCAGGGAGTTGAGGTGGACGACCTTCGCCGAGGTGAAGAGCATCGCCGAGCCGTTCGGGCAGGCCGCCACGCACGCGCCGCAGCCGATGCACTCCGCGTTCTCGAACGCCGTGTCCGCCGCCGCCTTCGGCACCGGCGTGGCGTGTGCCTCCGGGGCGCTGCCCGTCGGGGCCGTGACGTAGCCGCCCGAGCCGATGATGCGGTCGAACGCCGAACGGTCCACCACCAGGTCCTTCACCACCGGGAAGGCCGCCGCCCGCCACGGCTCCACGTCGATCGTGTCGCCGTCCGCGAAGTGCCGCATGTGCAGCTGGCAGGCGGTGGTGCGTTCCGGGCCGTGTGCCTGGCCGTTGATGACCATGCCGCAGGCGCCGCAGATGCCCTCGCGGCAGTCGTGGTCGAACGCGACGGGCTCCTCGCCGCGCGCCGCCAGCTCCTCGTTGAGGGTGTCGAGCATCTCCAGGAACGACATGTCCGGGCTGATGCCCGTCACCTCGTACGTGGTCATGGCGCCGTCCGCGTCAGGGCCCGGCTGGCGCCAGATGCGCAGGTGGAGGTTCACGTGTAGCTCCGCTGGGTGGGGTGTACGTACTCGAAGGTCAGCTGCTCGCGGTGCAGCACCGGCGGCGCTCCCGTACGGGTGAACTCCCAGGCGGCGACGTACGAGAACGCCTCGTCGTCGCGCTCCGCCTCGCCGTCCGCCGTACGGCTCTCCTCGCGGAAGTGGCCGCCGCAGGACTCGGTGCGGTGCAGCGCGTCCAGGCACATCAGCTCGGCGAGCTCGAGGTGGTCGGCGACGCGGTTGGCCTTCTCCAGCGACTGGTTGAGCGCCTCGCCGCTGCCGGGGACGCGAATGCGGCGCCAGAACTCCTCGCGGAGCGCGGGAATCCGGTCGAGCGCCTTGCGCAGCCCCGCCTCCGTACGGGACATGCCGCACTCGTCCCAGAGCAGCTCGCCCAGCTCGCGGTGGAACGAGTCGGGGGTGCGGTCGCCGTTGTTGGACAGCAGCGCGTACAGCCGGTCGGTGACCGCGCCGACGGCCTCGTGCACCGCCGGGTGGTTCTCGGGCACCTCGTCGTGCCAGTGGCCGGCGAGGTAGTCGTTGAGGGTGGCGGGCAGCACGAAGTAGCCGTCGGCGAGGCCCTGCATGAGGGCGGAGGCGCCGAGGCGGTTGGCGCCGTGGTCGGAGAAGTTGGCCTCGCCGATGGCGAACAGGCCGGGCACGGTGGTCTGGAGGTCGTAGTCGACCCAGAGGCCGCCCATCGTGTAGTGGATGGCGGGGTAGATGCGCATGGGCACCTCGTACGGGTTCTCCGCGGTGATCCGCTCGTACATCTCGAAGAGGTTCCCGTACTTCGCCTCCACCGCCTCACGGCCCAGCCGCGCGATGGCGTCGGCGAAGTCGAGGTACACGCCCTGGCCGCCGGGGCCGACGCCGCGGCCCTCGTCGCAGACGTTCTTGGCGGCGCGCGAGGCGATGTCGCGCGGCACGAGATTGCCGAACGAGGGATACTGCCGCTCCAGGTAGTAGTCCCGCTCGTTCTCGGGGATGGCGCCGGGCGGCCGGTCGTCGCCGTGCGCCTTCGGCACCCAGATCCGGCCGTCGTTCCGCAGCGACTCGCTCATCAGCGTCAGCTTCGACTGGTGGTCGCCGGCGCGCGGGATGCAGGTCGGATGGATCTGCGTGAAGCAGGGGTTGGCGAAGTGGGCGCCGCGCCGGTGGGCCCGCCAGACGGCGGTGGCGTTGGAGTTCTTGGCGTTGGTGGAGAGGTAGAAGACGTTGCCGTAGCCGCCGGTGGCCAGCACGACGGCGTCCGCGAAGTACGTGTCGACGCGGCCCGTCACCAGGTCGCGCGCCACGATGCCGCGGGCACGCCCGTCCACGACGATCAGGTCCAGCATCTCCGTACGGGGATGCATCTCCACGCTGCCGGCGGCGATCTGCCGGGACAGCGCCTGGTACGCGCCGAGCAGCAGCTGCTGCCCGGTCTGGCCGCGGGCGTAGAACGTACGGGAGACCTGCATGCCGCCGAACGACCGCGTGTCCAGCAGCCCGCCGTACTCGCGGGCGAACGGCACGCCCTGCGCCACGCACTGGTCGATGATCTCCACCGACACCTCGGCGAGCCGGTGCACGTTCGACTCGCGGGAGCGGAAGTCGCCGCCCTTCACGGTGTCGTAGAAGAGGCGGTGCACGGAGTCGCCGTCGTTGCGGTAGTTCTTGGCGGCGTTGATGCCGCCCTGGGCGGCGATGGAGTGGGCGCGGCGCGGGGAGTCCTGGTAGCAGAACTGGACGACGCGGTAGCCCTGTTCGGCGAGGGACGCCCCGGCGGCGCCGCCCGCCAGGCCGGTGCCGACGACGATGACGGTGTGCTTGCGGCGGTTCGCCGGGTTGACCAGCCTGGCCTCGAAGCGGCGGCGCTTCCAGCGGTCGGCGACGGGGCCGTCGGGGGCCTTGGTGTCGACGAGGGGGTCGCCGACGGCGTAGTCGGAGTAACCGCCGTACGCGTGCTCGCTGTACGTGCCGTGCTCGCTGTACGTGCCGTGCTCGGTCGCGTCGTCGTACGCGCGCTCGCCGTACCTGTGGCCCTTGGCCGCGTCGTCGTACGTGTGGTCCTTGGTCATCGTCAGCTCACGACTCCCGTCATCACGGCCAGGGGAATGGAGAGGAACCCGGCGGTCAGGACCAGCGCCAGCCCGTTCGCCGTGATCTTGAGCGCCCGGTCGCGGCTCGGCCGGTTCGCGCCGAGGGTCTGGGCGGCGCTCCAGAAGCCGTGCCGGATGTGCAGCCCGACGGCGAGCATCGCCACGATGTAGATGGTGTTGCCGTACCACGTGCTGAAGGTGGCGACGATGTTCTCGTACGGGTGGCCCTCCTCGCCCCGCGGGTTCACCGTGCCGGTGGTCAGGTCGAGCAGGTGCCACACGATGAACAGCGCGAGGATCACGCCGCCCCAGCGCATCGTCCGCGTCGCGTAGTCGCCGCGGCCCTTCCCGGGCCGCCGCGGGTGCGCGTACGCGACGGGCCGCGCGGCCCGGTCCCGGCGGCTGAGCTGGTACGCGGAGACGCCGTGCAGGATGACGGCGGCCAGCAGCCCGAACCGTACGAGCCACACGAACCAGCCGTGCCGGAGGAAGGGTTCGCCGATCGTACGCAGCCAGTGCGCGTAGCCGTTCATCTCGTCCGGGCCGAAGAACACCTTCAGATTCCCGAGGAGATGGCCGACCAGGTACGCCAGCATGATCAGGCCGGTGACGGCCATGACGGCCTTCTTGCCGACGGTCGAGCGCCATACGAGTGCCACGAGGGAGGACGGCCGCCGTGCGGCCGTCTTGCCCGTCCCTCGCCGGTCCGTCCTGCGCGGGTCCGTCTCCCGCCGGTCCGTGCGCGTCCGCGTGCCCAGTGCCATGGGGCCGACGTTAGAGAGGGTCCGGCGGATCAGTCCAAGACATAGACCTGCTGCTTTCGATAGATGATGCCTATGCCGAGCCTCTATCCTCGGCGTATGCAGCTCCAGCAGCTTCGGTACTTCGCCGCCGTCGCCGACACCCGCCACTTCACCCGCGCCGCCCAGCGCGAACACGTCGCGCAGCCGTCCCTCTCCCAGCAGATCCGCGCGCTGGAACGGGAGTTGGGCGCCGAACTCTTCCACCGCGCCCGCGGCCACATCTCACTGACCGACGCCGGCGAGGCACTGCTCCCGCTCGCCCGCCGCATCCTCGCCGACACCGAGACCGCGCGCCGCGAGGTCCAGGAGGCCGCGCAGCTGCGCCGCGGCCGGGTGCGCCTGGGCGCGCCGCCCAGCCTGTGCGCGAGCATCGTGCCGGGGGTGCTGCGTGCGTTCCACGACAGCTACCCGGGCGTCGAGCTGGTCGTCCACGAGGACGGCTCGCAGGACCTCGTACGGGTGCTGGCCGCCGGCGAACTCGACCTCGCGCTGATCATCACCCCGCTGCTCGGCCAGGCCCCGGCGCTCGCCACCGCGGAGCTGCTGCGGGAGGAGCTGGTCGTCGTCTCCGCCCCGGACGCGCCCCCGCCCGTACGCCGCCGCGCCCGCATCCGGATCGAAGACCTCCGCGACCGCCCGCTGGCGATGTTCCGGCGCGGCTACGACCTGCGGGACCTCACCCTGGCGGCCTGCCGCGCGGCCGGGTTCGAACCGGTGCTGGGCGTCGAGGGCGGCGAGATGGACGCGGTGCTGGGCTTCGTACGGGCCGGGCTCGGCGTCGCCGTCGTCCCCGGCATGGTCGCCGCCCGTTCCGGCCTCCGCGCCACCCCCTTCGCACCCCCGGGCCTCCACCGCACCATCTCGGTCGCCCACCGCGGCGACGTCTCCCCGACCCGCGCGGCCCGCGAGCTGCAGCGCATCCTGGAGGAACGGGTGGGGCGCGACTGAGAGTTGCATATCGTCAACAGTGTGTGTCCGCCTCGCTCGTAGTAGTGACTCTGGTAGCAGGAATGGTTTCGCTGCCTCTAATCTGATCGCATGCCTGGAATCACGATCGAATTCACTGAGGAAGAGCTCGCGGAGCTGCGCGCGGAGGCGAAGGAGCAGGGACTGGCGATCAAGCGGCTGGCCCACGACATACTGACCGAGGACGTGGTGCGGCGCCGGCAGAAACAGCGCTTCGTCGAGGGCGCCACGAAGAGGGCGCTGGAGTACAAGGCCGAGTTCGAGGACGAGTTCCCGGAGGGTCTGCGTTGACCCTCTACGTCGACACCGGGTGGATCCTCAATGTTCAGGTCGAGGTTTCTCCGGCCAACACCCCCGTGCGGGACTGGGGGGCGCTTCAGTGCATGGCTGAGCGCCACAGGTACGAGCGCTTCGCGGGCGAGGCGTACTACGAAGAGCCCGCGAGCCGCGCGGCCACCTTCCTGCACACGGCGCTGCTCTTAGAGCCCTTCTCCGACTTCAACGCCTCGATCGGGGCTGGGTGCGCGGATATGTACATGCGGCAGTCGGACCAGCCCTTCATCCCGCCCCCCGGTGCCATGGCCCAACTCGTCCGGGAAATCCGGGCCGAGAGGACAGGGCTGGCCGCCATCGCCAGAAGGCTGCGCGAGTGGAAGGAATAGGCTGGCGCGTATGAGCCGGGTCAACGATGTCGGTGGGCAGACGGGTTTCGGCAGGCTGGAGATCGAGCGGGACGAGCCGCCGTTCAGTGCCGACTGGGAAGCGCGCGTGTACGCGCTGAACGCCGCGCTCGTGCGGCGCGGGGTGTACACGCTGCACGAGTTCCGGGACGCCATCGAGCGGATGCCGCCGCAGGAGTATCTGGCCGCGTCGTACTACGAGCGGTGGCTGAGGGCGATCGAGACGCTGACGGAGGGTCGTACGGGCGGCGGTACGGGTGGCGGCGCGGACGTCCGTACGGGTGGGGGTGCGGGCCGTGGGTGAGTCCGGCGCCGTGCCGCCCCGGTTCGCGCCCGGCGACCGCGTACGGGCCCGTGCCGGTGACCCCGACGGGCACACCCGCCTCCCGCGCTACGCGCGCGGCCAGACCGGCCGGATCGTCGCCCTCACCGGGAACTGGCCGCTGGCCGACGACGTAGCGGCACACCGGCCCGCGCCACGGAACGAGCCCGTGTACACGGTCGCGTTCGACGCGCGCGCCCTGTGGGGCGAGGGCGGCCACGAGGTCACCCTCGATCTGTGGCAGTCGTACCTGGAACCGGCAGCGGAATCGGCGGCGGGTCCGGCTGCCGGAGAGGAACCCGTATGAGCGGCACGCACACCGGCAACCCCCTCGCCGCCCGCGTACGGCGGCTCGAAGAGCGGCTGATCGGCGCCGGGCTCGTCGACGAGGCCGAGCTGGACGCCGTCCTCACCCGGTTCCTGCAGGGCGCCTCGCCCCTCAACGGCGCCCGCGTCACCGCCCGCGCCTGGTCCGACCCGGACTTCCGCGAACGCCTCCTCGCCGACGCCGGCGCGGCCCTCCCCGAACTGGGCCTCGGCACCGCAGGCGGCCTCCAGGCGCAGCGCCTCGGCGTCGTCGCCAACACGCCCACCCGGCACAACGTGCTGGTCTGCACGCTCTGCTCCTGTTACCCGATCGGGCTGCTCGGGCCGTCCCCGTCCTGGTACAAGAGCGAGGCGTACCGCTCGCGCGTCGTACGCGAACCCCGCGCCGTACTGGCCGAGTTCGGGCTGCACCTGCCGGAGGAGGTGGAGATCACCGTGTGGGACTCCAGCGCGGAGAGCCGCTACATGGTTCTGCCGGAGCGCCCGCCCGGCACGGAGGGTATGACGGAGTCCGAACTGGCCGGGCTGGTCACCCGCGAGGGCCTGATCGGCACGGCCTCGGTCTGACGCCGCCGCCCAACTGGTCCCCGTCACTCGAAGACGGTCGTCAGCCGCCCCCCCCCAGCCCGTCCGGCGTTTGAGGACGGCCCTCGGCCACGGCGGGGGCGCGCTGTGCCACTGCTTGTTGGGTCACTTGCGTCCGGTGGCCGCCCCGGTGTTGTCCTCAAGCGCCGGACGGGCCGGATTTGGTGGCCGCCCCGGTTCGTCCTCGAGCGTCGGACGGGCTGGAGGCGCGTGGCCGGGGGGCGGGCGCGGCGCTCACCCGCCGTACGACGCTCAGCAGATACTCCTTGCGGTGCAGCGGGTCGTGGTCCGTGCGCGGGCGGGTCGGGGCCGGGCCGGTGACCGGCTCGTAGTGGTCGAACGCGGACTCCAGTACCCCTTCGCCGCGCGTCAGTCCGGGCAGCCGCTGCCCCAACTCGTGTACGGAGGCGGCCGGGATGTCGCCCTCCAGCAGGTACGCGCCGCCCCGCGCCACCGGCTTGTGGGGCACCGCCCGCAGCCGCCCCAGCACCGGCAGGACGGTGCCGAAAGCGTCCGCCGGGAGTTCCAGCCGGAACCGGTGCATCGGCTCGTGCACCCGGCTGCCCGCCCGTTTGAGGGCGCTCATCAGCACCAGCGGCGTGAGGTTGCGGAAGTCGCCGGCGGTGCTCGACATGCTCTTGTCGAACGTGCCGTGGGAGTGGCTCTGCCGCGCCCAGTAGCCGGAGTGCGTCATGGTGACCGCGCAGTCGGTGACCTCCCAGCCGTGGACGCCCTGCCGCAGCGTCTCCCGTACGGTCTCCTCGACCGCCGCGAAGAACGCGTACGGCATCGACCCCAGCTCCACTCCGAGCCGGAACGACACCCCCGACCCGACGGGCGCCGGATCGACCCGCAGTCCGACGGTGGCGAGGAACGGGTTCGGCTCGGTGCCGATGAGCTCGGCGTCCGCACCACTGCCGACGGGCCGTTCGATGTGGATCGTGGTCGACTCGCGGAACGCGACGTCCAGCCCGAACTCGTCCGTCAGCGTCGCCTCGATGACCTCCTTCTGCACCTCGCCGTAGAGCGACACGGACACCTCCTGGCGTACGTCGTCCTGCCGCAGGCCGATCAGCGGGTCCTGTTCGGCGAGTTGGGCGAGCGCCGTGTGCAGCGCGGCACGGTCGGCCGTACGGCCGGGGACGACGACCGTCTCCAGTGTCGGCGGCGCGAAGTGGCGCCGGGCGGGGGCCGCGCCGGGGCGCGGAACGCCCACCGTGTCGCCCACGCGGACGTCGGCAAGGCCCCACAGCCGGGCGATACGGCCCGCCGACACCGAGGGCCGCCGTACTTCCGAGCCGTCCGCGAAGACGCTGATCGCGGTGACCTTGCCTTCGGCGGCCTTGCCTTCGGTGGCCTTGTCCTCGGTGACCTCGCCCTCGCGGGCCCCGTCCGGCGCACCGTCCTGCCCGTAACGCACCTTGTCGCGCACCCGGAGTGTCCCGGCGAACATCCGCACGTACGCGATCTTCTGGCCCGCCGGGCCCCGTTCGACCTTGAAGACGGTGCCGGACGGATCGCCGTCCCCGGACCCGTCCGCGTCCGCGCAACGTTCCGTGCCCGGCAGCAGTTCCCTGATGCCGTCGGTCAGCGCCTCCACGCCCGCGCCCGTGATCGCGGAGCCCGCGTACACGGGGTGCACCAGCGCGCGGCCGGTCTGCGCGGCCAGTGCGGCGCGCAGTCGGCCGTACGGGAGCGCCGCGTCGTCCACGTACGCGGCCAGCAGCGCGTCGTCGTGGTCCGCGAGGCGTTCCGCCAGCCGGTCGCGGAAGGCCGCGTCGTCGCCCGCGTACGGGACGGCGAACGCGTCGCGGGTGCCCAGCCGTTCGGCCGTGGCCATCGGTACGACGGCCGGGGTCAGCTTCTCGGCGAGCTCACGCAGTACGCGGTCCAGGTGTGCGCCGGAGCGGTCGATCTTGTTCACGAAGACGAGCGTCGGGATGCGCAGCCGCCGCAGCGTCCGCATCAGTACGCGGGTCTGCGGCTGCACGCCCTCCACGGCGGAGACGACGAGGACGGCGCCGTCGAGCACGTTCAGCACGCGCTCGACCTCGGCGATGAAGTCGGGGTGACCGGGGGTGTCGATCAGGTTGACCGTGACGTCGCCGAGCGTGAACGAGACGACGGCGGACTTGATCGTGATGCCGCGCTGCCGTTCCAGCGCCAGCGAGTCGGTCTGCGTGCTGCCGTCGTCGACGCTGCCGATCTCGTCGATGACTCCGGCGTCCAGCAGGAGTCGTTCGGTCAGGCTGGTCTTTCCGGCGTCAACATGCGCCAGGATGCCCAGGTTGAGCGTTCTGTACGTGGTCATGGAGCGTCATGTCCTCTGGGTGGATGCCGATTCCCTTCTGGTCGGACATGAACGCTCGGCGCATGACGGGCTCCTCGCTCCTTCTCCGGGTGTCGCGTGGGAGTACAGCAGGGAGCGGATCGGGCGGGCAACCGAATTCCGGCGGCGCGGAAGATCGTACGTACGGGGTCCACCCTCGTGATGCCCCGCTACGGCGGCTGGACCTCCGACCTCGCCGGGTCCGCGGCCTGCCGCCGGATGACCTGGGCCCGTGGCTCACCACGACGTTCCCGGCGGTGCACGGGGAGAAGGCGCCGTGGGGTTGGCGGGGGAGGGGACAGGGGCAGAGGGTCAGGCTGCGGCAGCGGTGCCTACGTCGCCAACCATCGCGCCCGCCAGGCCGCGACGCGCGATCGGCGCACACGCTCCGGGCAGAGCGCCGTAGGCGGGCGGCCGGCAGCGGGCGGCCGGGAGCCGCGGCCGGCAGGGGAAACGGTACGCACCATAGCGGTGCTACTGACGAGTCAGTACGGTGCTGCCAACCACCCCTGTCAGCAGGAGAGTCGGGAGAGCCGTATGCAATCGTCATCACTGGCGTCCCCCCTGGGCAGAGCCGGCGCGGCCACGGCCGCGCTCGCGCTGTCCGTCCTCGGAATCCTCGGAAGTGCGGGCGGCTCGCAGGCACAGGAGCCGTCCGCCGCCGACGGGACCGAGGCGGGTCAGCAGGCCACGGCGGACCGCCAGGCCAAGGACAAGGGCACCAAGGCCGAAGACAAGGCCAAGAGCAAGGCCAAGGCCAAGGGCCCCGAGTCCACGGCGGGTCCCGGGGACATCGTCAGCTCCGAACCCACCGAATTCCAGTACTGGCCCGGCTATCCGGCCGCCGCCTCCGCCTGGAAGATCACCTACAAGTCGACCACGGCCACCGGAAAGGAGAACACCGTCTCCGGCACGGTCGTCGTCCCCGACGACGGCAAGACCGGGCCCCGCCCGCTGATCGCGTACGCCGCCGGATCCGTCGGCATGGGCGACAAGTGCGCGCCCTCCGCCGGGTTCCACGACGGCAGCACGACCGAGGCACCGCTGATCAACGCGGCGCTCGTACGCGGCTTCGCCGTCGCCGTCACCGACTACGAGGGTCTCGGCACGCCCGGCGACCACACGTACACTGTCGCGCAGCCCGCCGGCACGGCACTGCTCGACGCGGCGCGCGCGGCCCAGCGCCTGCCCGAGGCACAGCAGATGGGCGTCAGCGCGGAGTCGCCGGTCGGCATCATGGGCTACTCGCAGGGCGGCCAGGCGAGCGCCTGGGCGGCGGAGCTCCACGGCTCGTACGCGCCCGAACTGAAGGTCAAGGGCACGGCGAGCGGCGGCGTACCCGCCGACCTGATGAAGGTCGCCACACATCTGAACGGCGGCGACAGCGCGGGCTACGTCATGATGTCCGCGATCGGCCACACCACCTCGTTCCCCGAGCTGGACCTCGGCAAGTACCTGAACGACGAGGGGAGCAAGCTGGCCGAGTTCACCAAGGAGAGCTGCCTCAACGAGATCCTCGAGGCGGGCAAGGGCAAGAAGATCGAGGACTTCACGGTCAGCAACCCGCTGGAGGAGCCCGACTGGCAGCAGGCGGTCAACGCCAACAAGCTGGGCACGAAGACGCCCACGGCGCCCGTCTTCCTCTACCACGGGGAAGCGGACGAGACGATCCCGTACGAGTTGGGCACCGGCCTGCGGGCCGACTGGTGCGCCAAGGGGCTGGCGGTGGAGTGGAAGTCCTTCCCCGGTGACAGCCACGTCCAGGCGGCCATCGACGGCAACGGGCCCGCGCTCGACTGGCTCGGCGCCCGTTTCGCCGGCACGCCGGCACAGGGCAACTGCGGGTCGTAGCAAGGCACGTGAGGTACGAAGGCGCGCCGTCCGGGCCTGTCCCGGGCGGCGCGCGCGTGCGTCAGGCCGCGCCGCCGTTCGCCTTGTTGCGCGTCAGGCCGCGCTGCCGCCCGCCGCATGACACCTGACGGACACCCGCTGGGTCGGGCCCCACCGCCGCTCGACCGCGGTGGTCGAGTCCACCCCCGTACCCGTACGGGCGCTCCACAGCCCGGGTGCCGCGTCTCCCGCGCCGCTCCGGGGCAGGCCGATGCCGTACGCGGGGGCTCGCGCCGTGCGCGCGGGCGCTGTCGTTCTTCCTCGGAATGGAACCGCAGTGCACGGCCCGGTACGGGATGTGAACCGCAGTGCACGGCCCGGTACGGGATGTGGGGCCCCGGGCACGGCGCCGTGGACGTCGTACGGGGTGGAGCGCGCCCTACGCGGTGCGGTCCTCCTGAGGGCCCAGTCCCGTCACGGCCAGCCGGAACAGCCGGTCCGCGCGGGCGGCCGGATCGGGGTGGTGCTCCGCCGCCAGGACGATGCCGACGATCAGCGTGATCAGGTCGGCGACGGTGACGTCCGCCGCCACCGCGCCGTCCCGTACGGCGCGTTGGAGCAGCGGGTCGCCCGCCTCTTCGAGCGCCGTGGAGCAGGAGTTGCCGTGGGCCGGGTCGGCGCCGGCGGTGTCGTAGGCGAGCGCGACGGCCAGGCCCCGGGCGGTCACGGAGTACGAGACGACCTCGCCGAGCCATTCCAGCAGCGCGCTCCGGCTGTCAACGGTGCTGTCTCCCGCGCCCGTCAGCTCGCGGGCGCGCACGCACAGGGCCTCGATCCGCTCCCGGGAGACCGCCTCCAGCAGCGCGTGGCGGGTGGGGAAGTGACGGCGCACCGTCGCCGAACCGACCCCCGCGACGCGGGCGATCTGCTCCAGGGAGGCGGCTGCCCCGTGGGCGGCGACCTCCTCCTCGGCCACGGCGAGGATGCGCGCGTAGTTGCGCCGTGCGTCCGCGCGCCGGTGCTCGGGCATGGCGTCGTCTCCAGGTTTACGAAGTGGCGGGCCCCGCCGTATCGTATCCGAGGCGAAACGGCGGGCCCCGCCGTTTCGCGTTCGGCCGAGCACCGAGGAGCGTCATGCCCGCAGACCCCGCAGACCCCGCAGACCCCGCAGACTCCCCAAGCCCCGCAGACCCCGCTGGCTCCGCGCCCGTCCTGGTCGCCGGTGCCACCGGCAGGCAGGGCGGCGCCACCGCCCGCGCCCTGCTTGCGGCGGGCGTGCCCGTACGCGCCCTGGTGCGCGACCCGGCCACCGGCCGGGCCCGCGCCGTCGCCGCACGCGGTGCCGAACTGGCCACCGGCGATCTCCGCGACCGCGACTCCGTACGCCGGGCCGCCGAGGGCGCCCGCGCGGTCTTCTCCGTGCAGATGCCCGAATTCACCGCGGACGGCCCCGACTTCGACGGGGAGGCGGCCCAGGGTGTCAACCTCGTCGAGGGCGCGAAGGCCGCCGGCGTACGGCAGTTCGTGCACACCTCCGTCAGCGGCGCCGGCCGGCACACCGGGACTCCCGGCTGGGCCGAGGGCCGCTGGGCCGCGATGAAGCCCACCCTGGGCGCCAAGGCCGCGATCCAGGACCGGGTACGCGAGGCCGGCTTCCCGCACTGGACGCTCCTCAAGCCGGCGTTCTTCATGGAGAACTTCCTCCCGTCCATGGCCTTCCTCTTCCCGCGCGGCATCGAGGGCGGCCTCGTGTCCGTGGTGAAGCCCGAGACCCGGCTCTCACTGGTCGCGGTGGACGACATCGGCAGGGCGGCCGCCGCGGCGATCGCAGATCCCGAACGGTTCGACGGCGTAGAGCTGGAGCTGGCGAGCGACTACCTCTCGATGACGGAGATCGCCGAAGTCCTCTCCGACGCCCTGGGCACGCGGCTGTCCGCGCCGGACATGACCGAGGAGGAGGCCCTTGCCGCCGGAATGCCGGCGATGGGCGCCACGCACGACTGGCTGAACGTGGCGGGCCAGCCGGCCCGGCCGCGGTACGCCGCGGACCTCGGCATCCCGCTCACCGGCTTCGCCGCCTGGGCGCGGGAGCACCTGCGGTCCGCGGCCACGGCCTGACGCCGCCCCGGGTGCCGGTCCGCCAGCCCGCCGCCGGGCGGCCCCAGCAGGAGTACGCCCGCCGCTGCCGCCACGCCGCCCGTCGCCGTCCGTACGGGGCGCGGCGGCACGGGTTCGCGTTCCTCCAGTGCCGCCCCGCGCGTACGGGCAGGACGCCGCGCCCGGAGCCGTAGCCGAGCAGCACCTCCCCCTCCCCGCTCAGCCGGTGCGCGTACACGGCGAGTGCGGCGAGTACGACCGCTGCCGGGCCGGCGCCGCTCCGGCGCCCCAGCGCGGGGAGCGCCGCGCCCTCGGCCGGCCACGGCAGGCAGGCCCGGTTCCGGGGCGGCCGGCCGTGGCCCGGCGCGGGCTGGCCTGCACGAACGGCGGACCGGGAAACCGCCGTTCTGAGCGGGTGTGCCGGTGTCCCTGATGGCGGGCCAGCTGAACATGGCGCGCGAGGGGCAGAGGAGGGCCGGGCCGGGGCGGGCATCGTCGCCTGCGCCGAAGCCAGGTCCAGGGCCCGCAGTTCGTCGTGGACGGAGGCCGCGGACTGCGGACGGTCGGCCGGTTGTTTCGCGAGCAGCCGCAGCACCAGAGCGTCGAGGGCGGGGGGAATCCCGGGGCGCAGTGCACTCGGCGCCTCGGGCGCCTTGTTCAGGTGGGCGGCCATCAGGGACACCGGGTCACCCGCGTCGAACGGCGGTTTCCCGGTCAGCAGTTCGTGCAGAACGCAGCCGAACGCGTACAGATCGCTGCGGGCGTCGCCGGAGTGCTCCGCGAAGCGCTCTGGGGCCATGTAGGCGAGGGTGCCCATGACCTGGCTGGACTTGTCGCCGGTGGCCATGAAGCGGGCGATGCCGAAGTCGAGCACCTTCACCTCGCCGCCGGTGGTGAGCATGAGGTTGGCGGGCTTCAGGTCCCGGTGCACCACGCCCGCGTCGTGCGCGGCGGCCAGCGCGGCGGCGGTCTGGGCCGCCCAGTCGACACTCGTCGCGGGCGGCGGCGGGCCCTCCTCGCGCAGCACTGTGGCGAGGTCGCGCCCGGCCACGTACTCCATGACGAGGTAGAGCGTGCCGTCGCCCGGGTCGCGGCCCAGATCGTGGACGATGACGACGCCGCGGTGGTTCAGGCCGCCCGCGGTGCGCGCCTCGCGGAAGAACAGGTCGGCGGCAGGGCCGTGCTGCTGGTCCGGCAGCAGTTTGACCGCGACGCGGCGCTCGATGGCCAGGTCCCGGCCCTCCCAGACCTCCCCCATGCCGCCCCGGCCCACGAACGCCACCAGTTCGTACCTGTCCGCGATGGTTCGCACAGCTGCCTCTCTCCGTGCCGCACTGGCGCCGCGCCCCCGAAGTACGCACCGGCCGGCCCCCGTTGGACCCGCGGCCGACAGCCGCCCCCGCGGGTTTTTCGCAGCGGAGACCACCGGCGGACGGAGCCGGGGCGCGCACCGCGACAGGACCGGTGACGCCGTGGCGTTCCGCTGCGAACACTGTTGTACCGGAGGCGCCCGGGGCCCTCGCAGGCCGGGTCGCTGATGGCGAGGGCTGGGGCTGGACTGATCCGGCCGAAACCGGAAAGGGTCAGCGCACCGAGAGCCGTACGACACCCGCGTCCCCGTGCGGTGTGCCGTGCACCGCCAGCGCGACGTACCGCGCGGAACCCGTGTGCGTCAGCCTCCGTACGCGTCCGTTGCCGTCCAGCGTGCCCGCACGGCTGTAGTGCACGCCGTCCCGGCTGAACTCCACGTGGGCGGCCGGGGCCGACCCGGTCGTCCACTCGGCCTCCACCGTCCGCACCGGGTGCCGCGCCCCGAGGTCCACCACCATGCGGCCGTCCCGTCCCGGCTGCCACGCGGTGTCCGGGTCGCCGTCCACGGCGGCGTATGGGCGGGACATCCCGGACGGCAGCGGATCGGTGGGGAAGGTGGTCCGGCCCAGGGCACGGTCCCCGTACGGGTACGGGCGCGCGCCGTGCAGCGTGACACGTGTCTCGCGCCCGCTCCGTACGGTCGTCACCGTGCTCTTGCCCTGAGCCGCGATCCGCACCCGGCAACCCGGCCCGGACAGGTGCAGGGTCGCCCCGTCGGCCACCCGGACCCGCAGCCCCGTCGGCAGCTTCCGGCCCGACAGCGAGGTGAGCGTGAACCGGGGAGGGAGCAGCAGGGCGGTGGCGGCGTCGAGGCGTGCCGTATAGGCGAGGCCGTCCGGGGTCACCGTCTGCTCGCCTTCGTAGACGAGCCGGCGATGGCCCTGCTGCGGCACCTCGACGCGCGTACGGACGGCCTCCGCCGACAGGTTGAACAGGCTCAGGTGCCCGTCGGTGAGCGCCGTACGGACACGCTTGTCCGCGGCGGAGGGCGCGGGGCGGCGCGCCAGGTCCCGCAGTTCGTCGGGAGAGGCGCCGCAGTGGCCCTCGACGAGGAGCGACGCCGTGTCCGGATCGTCCGCGGGCACGATCGAGTCGCCGTACACGGCAAGCGGCTGCCCGCCGCGTACGACCAGCCCCGCGCGGCCGTCGATGTCGAGCCAGCCGCCGCGGCTGCGCAGCGCCGATTCCGGCCCCGTCACCAGGTCGGCCCACTGCTCGCCGTCGGACGACCCCTGCACGCGGTAGACGCGCCCGGCCGCCGCCTCCCAGCGGAGCGTGACCCGGTCGAGCGCGAGCGCGGCCCCGAGGTCCACCGCCCACCAGCTGTCCGCCCGCTGCCGGTCGGCGCGCGAGACGGCCCAGCGGGTGCCACCGTCGTCGTCCACCGCCAGCTCCGGTGCCCTGTCCGGCTCGTGGGAGGAGGCCGTCGCCGTACGGCCGCGCGCGAGGTCGTCACCGTCTGCGCCGTCGCGGGCCTCGACGGCGTACAGCGAGTACCCGTACTCCGGGTCGGGCTGCACGCCCAGCATCCGGAGGTGACGCACCGTCGCACGCGCGAAGGTCAGTTCGTCGACGCGTCCCCCGCCGTGCGACGCGGCGTCCTGCGCGCGTACCTCGGCGGAGCCCTCCGCGAACCGGTACGTGCGGCTGCCGTCCAGGCCCGCCACACCCGGCATGGTGAGGTTGTGCACCTCCAGCCGTGAACGGCCCGCGCCCGGCCCGTCGTAGGCGTACACCACCGCGCCCGAGGGCAGCGTCGTGTACCCGGCGAAGCCGTCCTTCAGGCGCAGCAGCGTCGCGCTCCCGTCGAAACCGTCCCGTACGGTGTTGTGTTCGCGCACCGTACGGTGGTCGATTCCGGCGGCGGTCGACGGCAGGAACATCGGGGTGCCGCCGCTGAGCCGGAACAGCCAGTCGTCGTGGCCCGGCTGCCAGGCGAACTTGACGAAGCCGGGCTTCGTCACCGTGCCCGCCCATGCCGCGGGGGACTGGTGGGAGACCAGACCGGGGCCCGTACCGAAGTCGGTGACCCCCGACGCGTACGCGAACAGCTCCTCCCGCGACATCGGCCGCACCCGCCGCCCGGCCTCCGGCCACACGTGCAGCAGATAGCTGATGGCGAGCTCGGCGCGCGCCTCCGGCTCGTACTTGGGCTCCCCGGAGAACTTCGCCAGCCGGTACTCCGGCGGGTACTTCTGGTACGCCTCCAGGCGCGCCGCCAGCTCCAGTTCCGCCCGCGCCGCGGCCCGGTCACCGGCCACCCGCGAGAGGAACGCCAGCGGGATCACGTCCCTGCCGTACAGATGCTCCCGGTCGTCCACCATGGGCATCAGCGGCTCACCGGCGTCGGACATGACGCCCAGCAGCGTGCGCCACAGCGGCCCCGCGTTGGGCTGCGCGGTCAGCACCTCGGGCAGCGGCTCGCCGGCCGCGAGGAAGTGCGCGGCGTTGCGGCCCGACGTACGCCACAACTCCTCCTGGTAGTGCGGCCCGAACGAGCCGTGGTTCTCGACGATGAACGTGTCGTACGTGTTGTGCGCGGTGTTGCGCGACACCGGAACGCCGTCCACCCGCGCCGGGTTGGCCAGGTCGGCGGCCGGCAGCCCGGCCTCGTTGCGGGACCAGGCGCCGTAGTCGGCGGCCCAGTCGGAGCGGCGCCGGTCGTCCGGGGCCCAGGCGAGCGCGGGGGCGAGGGTCTGCGCGTAGAGGCCCATCTCCTCCAGCTTGGTGTCGCCGACGTACCCGCCCTTGAGGCCGTTCGGCGTCCAGTCCCCGGAGTCCGGGTCGTCGCCCGTGCCCAACGAGTGGGTGTACGCCGCCTGTTCACGGGTGATGGTGTCGACGGCGGTACGCGTACCGGCGTCGAGCTCGTCCCACAGCAGGCGCGCGGCGAGGATGAAGTACGACTGGAACGTGGTGTCGAAGAACAGCTTGCGGCCCCACTGGGTGCCGCCGGTCAGCCGGTTCGAGGCGGCGAAGTGGCGGAGGGTCGACAGGGTGCGGCGCTTCAGGGTCTCCCGGTCGATGCCTGCCTCGCGCTCGTCGAAGCTCCCGTGCGTGAGCAGCACGGCGTGCCCGAGGACGACGGCGAAGCCGAAGTCCTTGTCGGTGTAGACCTCCTTCGCCTCGTCCCACTGCGTCTCGGACCAGCGGGTGTGCCGGAGGAGCACGCGGTGGTACGTGCCGGCGACCTCACCGCCCGCGTCCCCGGCACGGCCGGCGGCGGCCGCCCCGTAGGTGCCGAGGGACGTGGGGAGAGCGGCCAAGGCGCCGCCCACGCCGAGGAGTTGGAGCAGCCGTCGGCGGCCGACCGGGAGGGACGTGGGCGCCACGGTGGCTCCTCACCGTTGGACAACGTTGTCAAGTGCGGGTTATTTTCCTGTGGCCCCTGGAAATGTGTCAACGCCTCGTATCCGAGAAGTGCCGCGGGCTCCGCGCCCGTACGCCGGCCCGCCGGCCTGGTGACCTGGTGGCCTGGCGGCGGTCCAGGCCGGCGGGCGGCGCGACGTCACGCAGGGGTGGCGAGCGGAGGGTGCTCGAGCACGCGGGGCTTGTACTCGACCAGCTGGATGCTGCCGTCGAAGGTGCGGTGCTCGGTCATCTCGAGAGCGACGTCCGGATAGCCGTCGTAGATGCGTTCCGCGCCCGTGGCTCCGGTGATCACCGGGAACATCACGACCCGGAAGCGGTCGACGAGCCCCGCTCGCAACAGGGACCGGCACAGGCTCAGGCTGCCGATCGTGCTGAGGAGCCCCGAGCCACTCGCCTTCATGGCACGGACCGTCTCGACGGCGTCGTCACGGACGAGCGTGGAGTTGGCCCACGTCAGCGGCTCCTCGAGTGAGGAGGAGAACACCACCTTGGACGCCCGCGTGAGCTCGTCGACGGACGCCTCTTCTTCGGGCCTGAACTCGTCCTGGCCGTCCGGGACCTCACCGGCGGCGAAGCCCGACATCTGGCGGTACGTGTTCGCCCCCATCAGATGGGTGGTCTCGGGCTGCTCGCCGAGCCATGCGAGGTACTCCGGGCCCTCGAGGCCCCAGAACCCGGGCCATCCCTCTGCCGAGGCGTGGCCGTCAAGGGAGGTGATGAAGTCAACGAGAAGCTCTGACATGGCGGTGTCCTTTCCTGGGGTGTCACGAGTTCTGACCGGCCGGGAGCCGTAAACTCATCGGCCGCGCCGCGGGGTAACGAGGAACCCGTGACGCTCCGGCCGGTCGCGGAGTCTCCGAACCCACCGCGGGCGGGGTCCGGAGACGGCTGTGGTCAGCCGTCGGCGCGGCGGAAGGCCGCGCGGTAGTCCCTCGGGCGGTGGCCGGTGTGCCTGGCGAACAGCGCGGCGAAGGTGCCGGGGTCGCCGTAGCCGACCGCCGTGGCGATGCCCGCGACGGTGCGGTCCGTCGTCTCCAGGAGATGGCGGGCGCGGCGGATACGTGCCGACTGGAGGTACGCGAGCGGGCTCTGGCCCGTCTCCCGCGCGAAGCGCCGCAGCAGCGTCCGGGTGCTGACGTGGAACGCTGCCGCCAGCGCGGCGAGGTCGTACCGTGCGGCGAGGTTCTGGTCGAGCCACCGCATCACCCGGCGGGAGAACTCGTTCCCGGGCTGCGGAAGGAGCCGCGTGTCGACGTACGGGGACTGCGACGAGCGCGCGTCGTCAACGAGCGCCACCCGCGCGGTCGTCCGTGCCACGCCGGGTCCGCTCTGCCGGCGGATCAGCTCCAGCGCGAAGTCGTACATGGCGCTGAACGCCGCCGTCGTCGTCACCCCGCCGTCGGTGATGACGAGGCGTTCAGGGCGGACGTCGGTCTCCGGGCAGCGCCGGGCCAGTTCGTCCGCGTGCAGCCACGCCGTCGTGGCGCGGCGCCCGCGGAGCAGGCCCGCCTCGGCGAGCAGGAACGCGCCGACGCAGATCGAGACGACGGCGTTACCCGAGGCGGCGTGCGCGCGGATCGCCGCGACCTCGGGGGCGAGGGGCGCGAGCTTCGCGCCGATGTCGAGGCCCGGCACGAGCTCGAAGCCCGGCACGACGAGCACGTCGGCCTCGCGCACCGGGGCGACGGCCAACGCCGTACCGCCCGCTGCCGTGACGCTGCGGCGCGGCGAGACGACCGACACCTCGTACCCGGCGCGGTCCGGCCCGGCGACGTGCGTGGCCATCGTCAGGAGATCGGGCACGCCGAACACCTCGGACGCGAAGCTGCCCGGATACGCCAGGACACCGACCCGCAGCGCGTCCACGCCGGCCCCTTCCTGCTTCGCCTCGCCCCGCCTCGTGGCGAGATTACCCCCGTAGTCGGCGATCCGGCCCATCACTCCGTACGGGCGCACCGGGTCACGCTGTCGCCATGAGTGCTGCCAGCGAACGCCCCGACGAACGCCCGGACGACGCGATCACCGACTTCTCCCGCCGGTCCGTTGACGTGGACGGGGTGGTGAAGACCGTCCACGTGTCGGGCACCGGGCCGGCCGTCGTCCTGATGCCGGAGATGCCCGGCATCAGCCCCGACGTCCTCCGGTTGGCGCGATGGATACGGGACGCGGGCTTCACCGTCCACGTCCCCTCGCTGTTCGGGACCGACGGCGCCTGGCCAACGGCCGGGCGGGGTACGGAGGTTGTCCGCCGTGCGTGTGTCAGCGCCGAGTTCCGCGCGTTCGCCGGGGGCGGCACCAGCCCCGTCACGGCGTGGCTGCGCGGGCTCGCGCGCCAGGCGCACGCGGAGTGCGGCGGTCCGGGCGTCGGCGCGGTCGGCCTGTGCTTCACCGGCAACTTCGCCCTCACCATGGCGCTGGAACCGGCCGTCATCGCACCGGTGGTCAACCACCCGTCGCTGCCGCTGGACGACCCCGCGGGACTCGAGATCAGCGACGAGGACGCCCGTACGGTCCGGGACCGCGTCACGCGCGACGGCCTGACGGTCCTCGCGTACCGCTTCGACAACGACCGCTGGTGCACCGGCCGGCGCTTCGACGCGTACCGCGCGCTCCTCGGCGACGCCTTCGACGGCCGCGTCCTGCCGGGCAGTTGTGCCCGCGCCGACCCGCCCCCGTTCTTCCGCGACGTGGTCGCGACCCCGCACAGCGTCGTCACCGCCCACTTCGTCGACGAGGAGGGACACCCCACGGTGCGCGCGAGGGACGAGATCCTCGCCTTCCTGACCACCCGCCTGCGCCCCGCGGCGGAGTGACCCCCTCCCTGCCGCGGGCCACGGGCGGCACCGTCGTGCTTCCAGGCCCTTGCCGATGCCGGGACCGGTGTCAGTGGGGGATGGCAGAGTGTGTCCGGTACTGATCGACAGGCGTGGGAGAGACGATGGGTGACTACTTCGAGCGGATCGTCGACGTGGAGGCGACCGGCGAGGAGGCCGGGGCGCTCGCGGAGCGGATGGTCGACTGGATGGTCGCCGAGGGCCTGATCACGCGCGAGATGTCCGACGACGGGGTGTACAGCCACCCCGTGGACAAGGGCTACGTGCCGGGTCCCAACTGGGCGCGAGCCCTTGCCGAGCCCCCGTACCCGGACTGGCTGCCGGGCCCGGTGGCTGTCGTCGTCGGTCGTGGCTACTACGTCGCCGGACAGGGAGTTGACTCGGCGTCATTCGCCGTCTGCCCGCGGTGTCAGAGCAAGACCGTGGTCATCAACTACCCGGAGGAGTTCGAGACGGACGAGGAGGTCTGGCAGCCGTTCGAGGACGCCATCGCCGCCTGGATGGAGACGGGGGAGGGGAGTGCGCCCTGCGCCTCCTGCGGTGCCTCCGTCCCGGTCACCGAGTGGCAGTGGAGCCCCGAATTCGCCCTCGGCACCCTCGCCTTCGACTTCTGGAACTGGCCGTCGCTCTCCGACAGTTTCTGCGAGAAGTTCAGCAGGCAGCTGGGACACCGCACCGTGGAGCACGGGGGCAAGGTCTGACGGAGGGCAGGCGGCGATCGTAAGCGACGCCGACGGTGCCGCCCGGGCAGCGGGCACGGGCGGCTCCGTCATGCTTCCCTGGTGGGGAAGCCGCTTAGAACACGAGCTTGTTTTCAGCGAGGAGGTCCGGGGACCGCCACGCGGAACGCGTTCCGTACGGTACGGCCCGCCGGAGCGCCCCCTGCTCCACCTGCGGTGCCTCGGTCCCGGTCACCGAGTGGCAGTGGGGTCCCGAATTCGCCGTGGCGCCCTCGCCTTCGGCTTCTGGGACTGGCCGCGGGTCAGCCTGTGCGGGAGATATGGGGCGGTTACGCAGCGCGGTGGGGCGCTCGGGTCTCAGGCGTCGTGGGTTCCCGCAGCGCCGTATCGGGCGAGCATGGTCAGAACCGCTTGGTCCACCGCGTTGTCGAGGTCGGAGTCGTCTGGCTCCCAGTGTGCGAGCAGCATCCGCGGCCAGAACACGTAGTTGGAGATCATCCCGAGGAATTGGGTCGCCGCCATCTCCGCATCGTCAAGCCGGGCTGTGCCGGCGGCGTTTTCCGTTGCCAGGTAGCGCTGGACCGATTCGAAGTAAGGCATCTTGCCGAGATTGAACTGAGTCTCGCCGAGCTCCGGGAAGCGTGGCACCTCGGCGATGACGATGCGGAAGAGGGCGGCCATGCCGGGCTGGGTGAGAAGGGCTACGTATCGGCGTCCGATGGTCTCCAGCCCTGCGCGGAGGTTCCCCGGTTCGGGGAGGGGTGCCTCCTCGTCGTCGACCTTCCAGTACTCGGTGACGATCGCCTCGAACAGGGCCGCCTTGGTGGTGAACTGCTTGAACAGCGTCGCCCTCGACACTCCGGCCGCCTCGGCGATGCGGGCCAGCGAGGTGCCGTCGTAGCCGGAGTCGAGGAACAGCTTCGTCGCCGCCTCGACGATGGACATCCGCTTCTGCGCTGCCACGCGCCGGTGGTATTCCGAAGGCTCTGCCGTCATGCCGTCCAGTATGCCTCTCGCTGCGAGGTGAGTCACTTGACTCACCTCTAGTCTGCTCTTACCTTCGGAGAAGAGGTGAGCCACTCGGCTCACCATTAAAGCCTGGAAGGACGCACCATGGGACGCTTCGAGGGCCAGACCGTCATCGTCACGGGCGGCAGCGGGGGCATGGGCAGCAGCCATGTGCAGGGCTACCACGCCGAGGGAGCGAACGTCGTCATCGCCGGCCGCAACGACGACGCCGGCCGCGATCTCGTTGCTCGGCTCGGTCATCGGGCTCTGTACGTACACCTGGACGTCGCCAGCGAGGACGACTGGGCGGCGGCGGTGCGAGAAGCCGAAGGCCACTTCGGGCCGGTCACCATCCTGGTGAACAACGCGGGCGTCCAGAACCCGGCGGCCCTTATCGAGCAGACCGAACCCCGCACCTGGGAGCACACCTTCAGCGTCAACGTCACCGGCCAGTTCCTCGGCATCAGGGCCGTGGCCCCGTCGATGCGCCGGGGCGACGGCGGAACCATCGTCAACATCGCGTCGACCGTGGCTCACGGCGGTACGGCCTTCTACGCCCCCTACACCGCCAGCAAGTGGGCCGTGCGCGGGTTGACCAAGTCGGCTGCGCTGGAGCTGGGGCGGGACAACATCCGGGTCAACTCCATCCATCCCGGCGTCGTCTCCACACCGCTGATCAACGAACCCACCGTTGCGGGCCAGCCGGCGATCGCCGACGTCTACTCGCCCGATCCCTACGCCGTTCCCCGCCTCGCCGAACCCTCTGAGATCACCCGCCTGTTGCTCTTCATCACCTCCCGGGACGCGTCTTTCGCCACTGGTGCGGAGTTCGTCCTGGACGGGGGACTGCTGCTTGGTCCCGCTCTCCAGTCCGAGGCCGACATCGCAGCCTGATCCCCGGACCGTGGCCCCCCGGCGTCAGGAATGGCTCTCAGCCGGACCGGCCCAGGGCCACGGTGCGGGATCCGGGTGTGAAGTCGCCGAAGGACTGTTGCCAGGACTCCGGCGCAGGCATCCGGTGCCACCGTCGGCGGCATGTCCGGCACCACGAACACCGTCACCGCCTTCGAGGCGTCGACAAGGGTGAGGTTCTGGGGAACGGCGACCCGGCAGGGACCGCAGCCTGCCGACCGCCTCGTCGACGGTGTCGCAGGTCTCCAGCAGGTAGCGGACGACGATGAGAATGGCGAAGCCGCGTCCGTAGACGGAACGTCCGCCCCAGGTGAGCGAGACCGGCGTCGTTCATCCCGTCCTGCAAGCGCCACAGCTGTTGCCGCACGGCTGCCACTTCCCCCGCGCACCGGGGAGTTACGCGGACTCCTCTTCCGGCAGTGCGCGGCCGCTGATCGCCTCGGTGATGGCGTACGCGGTCTCGACGAAGGACTCCACCTGGCGCTCCGACAGATTCCGTACGGAGTCCTCCTCCAGGGCCTGCCACAGGGCCGCGATGGGCTCGCGCATCGCCCGGCCCTTGTCGGTGAGGTGGACCACCATGACGCGCCGGTCATGCGCGGCCGGCTCGCGGACGAGCAGGCCGGCGTCCTGCATGCGGCGCAGCGCCTTGGAGAGGGTGGAGTGGTCCAGGCCGACGCTTTCGAGCAGCTCTGACTGGGTCTGGCCATCCCTGTCGAGGAGTTGCATCAGCAGCAGTTCCTGTCCGGGATGCAGGTCCATCTCGCGGAGCATGGCGCCGGCGCGGGCGCGGTGGGCGCGGGCGAGTTGGAAGATCGCGTAACTCATCGGCCCTGCGCCGGCCGTCGTGGGGATGCGCGGTGTGGGGTCGGGCATGGTTCGGCTCCTCAGTCGGTGTGAGTGGGGTAGTCGGTGTAACCGGCCGCCCCGCCGCCGTAGAAGGTAGCCGGGTCGGGGGTGTTCAGCGGCGCGCCGGTGCGGAGCCTCTCGACCAGGTCGGGGTTGGCGAGCGCGAGGGCGCCGACGGAAACGAGGTCGGCCGTGCCGTCGCCGATGTCCTTGGCGCGGTCGGGCAGGTCGGTGCCGCCCCGGTTGAGGATCAGCGTGGTCGGCCACAGCGCGCGCAGGGTGCCCAACAGCTCCTCGTCGCCGACGTGCAGCACGTGGAGGTAGGCCAGGCCGAGGGGGCGCAGGGCGTCCAGGAGCGCCGGATACAGCCCGGCGGTGTCGGACTCGGCGATGTCGTTGTACGGGTTCGCGGGGGAGATGCGGATACCGGTGCGCTCGGCGCCGATCTCGTCGGCCACCGCGGCGGCGACCTCGACGGCGAAGCGGATACGGGCCTCGGCCGAGCCGCCGTAACCGTCGGTGCGCTGATTGGTGTTGTCGGACAGGAACTGGTGCACCAGGTAGCCGTTGGCGCCGTGTATCTCCACACCGTCGGCGCCCGCCGCGACGGCAGCCGCCGCGGCGCGGCGGAAGTCCTCGACGGTCGCCGCGACCTCCTGTGTGGACAGAGCACGGGGCTCCGGCATCTCCTGGGGCCCGGACGCGGTGAACATCGTGCCCCGCGGCCGGATCGCCGAAGGTGCGACCGGCCGCCGCCCGTGGGGGGTGTTGTCGGGGTGGGCGATGCGTCCGGTGTGCATCAGCTGGATGACGATCCGGCCGTCGGCCGCGTGTACGGCGTCGGTGACCTTGCGCCAACCGGCGATCTGCTCGTCGTTGTGGATGCCGGGGGTCAGGAGGTAGCCCTGGCCGTCGGCGGAGGGCTGGGTTCCCTCGGTGATGACGAGCGCGTGCGAGGCCCGCTGGGCGTAGTACTCGGCGTTCAGCTCGGTCGGTACGCCTTCAGGCGTGGAGCGGTCACGGGTCATGGGGGCCATGACCAGGCGGTGCGGCAGAGACATGCCGCCAACAGTGGTCGGCGTCCACAGGGAATCCAGCATGAGGAGGTCCTCCGATACGGCGGTGACCGGCCGGTCACCGCAAAGGCAGGGGTGGTCGTGGGGGTGTGGGGCGCGGTGGGAGGGCGTGCTCAGCCGACGGTCAGGACGAGCTTGCCCCGCACGTGCCCGGCGTCGCTGGCCTGCTGGGCCGCGGCCGACTGGTCGAGCGGGTAGGCGGTGACGGTGGTGACGAGCTTCCCGGCCGCGGCGTCCTGGGCCAGGGCGGCCAAGCGGGCGGGCGAGCGTTCCTGAGGCCCCTGGGAGAAGGTGATGCCCAGCTGCTGTGCACCGAAGTCGGCGATGGTGACGATGCGGTCGGTGCCGCCCCGCAGGGTGACGGAGCCCTCCAGGGCTCCCTTCCCGGCCAGGTCGAACACCGCGTCCACGCCGTCGGGGGCCAGCGCTCGCACTCGCTCGACCAGCCCGTCGCCGTACACGGTCGCGGTGGCGCCGAGCGCGGCCAGGTAGTCCTGGTTGGAGGGGCCCGCGGTGGCAATCACGCGTACTCCGCGGGCCGTTGCGAGCTGAACCGCCAGGGTCCCGACCGCTCCGGACGCGCCGTGCATCAGCACGGTCTCCCCGGCGGCGACGCCCAGCAGGTTCAGGACCCGGTCGGTCGTCTCACCGGCCACCGGCAGCGCGGCCGCGTGCTGCCAGTCGAGGCCGTCGGGCTTGGGGGCCACGGTGGTGGCCAGCGCGTACTGGGCGTACGAGCCGGTGTCCGACCAGCCCAGCACCTCATCCCCGGCCTGCACCTCGCTCACGCCCTCGCCGAGGGCGTCCACCACTCCGGCGAACTCGCCACCGGGGACGGCGGGCAAGGTCGTCGGGCGGACGGCCTCCAGCATCCCGGCGCGGATCTTGCCGTCCAGCGCGTTCAGCCCGGCGGCCTTCACACGGACCCGGACCTGGCCGGGGCCGGGCTGCGGGACCTCGATGTCCGCTTCGTGCAGCACGTCCGGGCCGCCGAACCGGTCGAAAACGATGGCTCTCATGATGACTCCGCTCTCTTCGGCTCACCAAAAGCTTGGCTAGCCACATAATTACCGTAACAGCAATCGTGTGGCTAGCCAAGTAATGCCGGAGGCGCGCGAGGGCGGGCATTGCGGGCACCCCCCTCGGCGCCGCGGCCTACCGCACCCTCGCGATCCCGTTCCGCCCGAGGTCCCACACGAGCACCCGCTGGTCCCGCCCCGCGGTGACGGCGACCGCCCGTAGGGTCGCCCAGTACAGGATCATCCAGCGTCACGGGGAACGAAGATGCGGCCAGACCACGAGGGAATCAGCGCCGAACACACCGCCTCGCATGCCGAACCGACGCGGAGCTTCTATCTGTTGGAAGAGTCGTGGCCCGTCATCGGCGAGACGGGATACTTCCGCCCGTACGCCACCGCAGAAGAGCTGCACGCCCGTCTGGCACCCAAGCTCTCCCATCGTGAAAGCCACGGCAGGCTTCTCAATGACTTGCTGCTCGGTGAGAGCGTCAACGTGTGGACGGTGCAGCGCGGGCGGCTGCTCGCAGGCCTCGATGTCACCGAATACGTCAGCGCTGACCTGCCGAACGGCGTCACCACCACCGTGTTCGAGCTCAACTGGCACCGGTCAGACTTCTCCGACGGGAGGCGGGCCGACCCGCCTCCCGAGGACGAGGGCGCGCGCCTTTCCCTCGACTGGGACGGCATCGTCGCCCAACTGCCGCCCCTGGACCCGCCACTCGCTTCGGCGGGCGGAAAGGACCTGGCCGTACGGCTCGACGGTCCGCACCCCGCGCCTGACATCGACTCTTACATCAACGGCCTGCTGGACATGCTGGCCGAAGAGCCCCGGCCGGAGTGGATGGACGGCCTCGATTACGGGGCGCCCTTCACTCTGTGAGACCGGCGGCGCCGGGCGGTCAGTCCCGGGTCGCGTACGTGAGGAAGCTCCGCCATGTGGCCGGGGCTATCGCCAGCTGCGGGCTCTGCGTCAGCTTGGAGTCCCGTACGTGGACGGTGGTGGGGCAGGCCGCCACCTCGACGCAGTCGCCTTGGCTGCCGCTGCTGTAGCTGGACTTGTGCCAGGAGAGGGCCACTTCGACGCAGTCGTCGCCCTGCGAGCCGCTGTAACTGCTCTTGAACCAGGTCACTTCGGACGTGCTCATAGCGCTCCTCGCATTCGCTTCAGCAGGCTCAGGGAGTCCTCGGGGGTCAGAGCCTGTGAGCGCATCTTGGCATAGCGCTGGTGGAGACGGCTGATCTCTTTTGCGTCAGTGATGAGACGGCCGTTTTCCTGGCCTTCCGAGTAGCCGAACCACCGGCGCTCCGGTGTCTCGGCCAGCTGAAGCGGCCCGTCCAGCCCGGCGTGCACCGGCTGCCGTAGCGGCATGAGCTGGAACTCCACGTTCCAGTGCCGGTCGATCACCGCCAGCAGGTGGTCGTACAGCTCCCGCGTCACCTCCTCGCCGCCCGTGTGCCGCTCCAGCACCGCCTGTTCGACGATGAAGCTGAAGGCCGAAGGCGGCTTCCGGCTTGTGGCCAGAAGCTCGTGGCGGGCGAGGCGTGCCGCGATGCGCTCGCTCATCTCCTGCTCGTCGGGCAGCGGCGGCACGCTGAACGAGACGGCGCGCGCGTAGGCCTCGGTCTGCAACAGGCCGGGTACGACCCGGCATTCGTACGTGTTGAGGCTTACCGCCTCGGCCTCCAGCCGTGCCCACTGGCGGAACCAACTCGCCAGGCCCGGCTGGCGCGACAGGTGTCGGGCCGCGCCCCGTAGCGCGCCGAACGCGTCCAGGGTCTCCTCCGCCCGTTCCACGAAGTCCGGTTGCGGGAAGCGGCGGCCCTGTTCGATCTTGGCTACCGTCTGGACCGAGTACGGCACCCGCTCCGCGAATTCCTCTTGCGTCAGGCGCGCCCGTTTGCGGAACGCCTTGAACACCTCGCCGAACGTCCTGAGACTGTCCGACACCTCCGGCTCGCCGCCGCCGCCCGGCGATCCGCCAGTGCCACCCGTACCGTCCGCCATGCGAGGACCCCTCCCTTCCCCAGCCTGCCCCGCCAACCGCGTTCACCCCGGCCATGGTTACGGGCGGTCGCCAGCCCTGTCCACCGTCCGTACTCGTACGCTGACGCAGAGTACGAGTCGCTGACCTGGTGTGCTGTGTGCGCGGGCGGCCAGTTTCGGCGCCATGACGCAACGCCCCGCACCCCACCGGCCGGTCACCGTACGTGTGTTCACGCAGCGGTTCAGTTCCACTCCGCGCGGGGCCCGCCTCGCCCGCCATCTCGCCCTGAACCAGCTGAGCGCCTGGGGCGTCCCGTACGGCTCCGGCGCCTCGGACGCCGCCGCGCTCGTCGTGGCCGAGCTGGCGGCCAACGCCGCAACCCACGGCCGCGTTCCCGGCCGTGACTTCGAGGTGCGGCTCAGCCTCGACGCGTACGCCCTGCGGATCGACGTGTCGGACGCGCGCGGCGAGCGGCGCCCCGACGGCGCCGTGACTCCCGTGGACGGAGCCGAGGGCGGTCGCGGGCTGCTGCTGGTCGAGGCGCTTGCCGACCGCTGGTGCGTCCTCGACCGGGTGCCGGTCGGCAAGACGGTACGGGCTGAACTGGACCTGTCGCGGCACCGATGAGTTCCGCCGTCGTTCACCGTCTGTATTCACACACGCGATCACCGCACCCGACAACCAACGGAGCGCATCATGCCCGCCACCTACACCTTCGACGTCTTCTCCAGCCTCGACGGCTTCGGCGCCGCCGGAGGCAACTGGACCGGCTACTGGGGCAAGCAGGGCCCCGAGCTGCTCGACCACCGCCTCGCCCTGTACGACGGGGAGCAGCGGATGGTCTTCGGGGCCAACACGTACCGGCTGTTCGCGCAGATGCTGGCCGAGAGCGCGGAGGGCGACGACGTACGCGACCCCTGGGTGACGCGGATGCGCAGCCTTCCGGCGACGGTCGTGTCGACCACGCTCGAAGGCCCCCTCGACTGGCCGGACGCGGACATCGCGAACGGCGACGCCGTCGATGTCGTCGCCCGCCTCAAGGAGGAGTCCGACGTGCCGTTGCGTTCGCACGGCAGCCTGTCGATGAACCGGGCGCTGATGACGGCGGGGCTGGTGGACCGCGTACAGGTGACGCTCTTCCCCGTGATCACCGGTCAGACGGGGCTGGACCCGGTCTTCCGGGACGCGGCCGACTTCGACCTCGAACTGACCGAGAGCTGCACGCTCGACGGCAACATCCAGGAGCTGGTCTACCGCCCCACCCTGCACGTCTGAGCACGGCGGTCCGCTGAACCGCAGCATCAGGCGTACGTCGCCTGGGACAGCCCGTCGTCGATCAGCCGACCGCTTCCGTGGGGCGTGTGCGGAAGCGTGCCGTACGGGCGGGGGACGGGCGATCGTGGTCCCCTGATCCCTGATCCCACTGACCCTCCCGTCCGGACACCGCGACACACACCGCGACACACACGAACCTCCGGTCCGGACACCGCGACACACACGAGGAAGCGCCATGATCTTCATTGCCGCCAGGTTCCGCGTACGGCACGAGTACGCCGACGACTGGCCCGACATCAGCCGCCCGTTCACGGAGGCGACCCGGAGCGAGCCGGGGTGCCTGTGGTTCGACTGGTCCCGCAGCGTGGAGGACCCCGACGAGTACGTGCTGCTCGAGGCGTTCCGCGACGACGAGGCCGGTGCGGCGCACGTACAGTCCGAGCACTTCGCCGCCGCGCAGCGGACGCTGCCGCCCCACCTCGCGGAGACCCCGCGGATCGTCAACACGTCGGTGCCGCAGGAGGGCTGGTCCCTGCTCGGCGAGATGGCGGTGCCCGACGGGAGCTGACGCGCACGCGGGCGGCACCTGGGTGGCGCGCTCGTACGGGCGCGCCGCCCGCGCCCTGTCGGTCGGGGTCGTACGCCGCGGGCCGTGAGGTCGTAAGAGAGCGCCCGCGGCCCGCTGTTGTGCGGGATTTCGGACCCCCGTCCGGGGATTCTGCGGGAACCGTTGACCACGCGTGCTCACGCATCTACCTTCCTTCCGTGTTCGAAGTTGCGATCACTCTTCGAAATATCGAACGAGCTGCACGAGACACGGAAAGGTCGCCATGCCCCCCTCCGGCACGACAGGCCGCGCCGCCCGCTTCACCCTCGACCGCGCCTTCACCGTCGGCGAGGTCGACCGACGGCTGTTCGGCTCGTTCGTCGAGCACCTCGGCCGCTGCGTCTACACCGGCATCCACGAACCGGGCCACCCCGCGGCCGACTCGGCGGGACTCCGTACCGACGTGCTCGCACTCGTCCGCGAGCTGGGCGTCACCGCCGTGCGCTACCCCGGCGGCAACTTCGTCTCCGGCTACCGCTGGGAGGACTCCGTCGGCCCGGTCGGCGAGCGGCCCCGCCGCCTCGACCTGGCCTGGCGCTCCACGGAGACCAACCGCTTCGGGCTGAGCGAGTTCATCGGCTTCCTCGGGAAGCTCGGCCCGCAGGCCGAGCCGATGCTGGCGGTCAACCTCGGCACCCGCGGCGTCGCCGAGGCCCTCCAGCTCCAGGAGTACGCCAACCACCCCTCCGGCACCGCCCTTTCCGACCTGCGCGCCGAGCACGGCGACAAGGACCCGTTCGGCATCCGGCTGTGGTGCCTGGGCAACGAGATGGACGGCCCCTGGCAGACCGGCCACAAGACCGCGCAGGAGTACGGGCGGCTCGCCGCCGAGACCGCGCGCGCCATGCGGCAGGCCGACCGGGACGTCGAACTGGTCGCCTGCGGCTCTTCCAACCAGGGCATGGAGACCTTCGCCGCGTGGGAGGCGACGGTCCTCCAGGAGACGTACGACCTGGTCGACTACATCTCGCTGCACGCCTACTACGAGGAGCTGGACGGCGACCGCGACTCGTTCCTCGCCTCCGCCGTGGACATGGAGTCGTTCATCGAGAACACCGTCGCCACCTGCGACCACGTCGGCGCCCGGCTCAAGTCGAAGAAGCGGATCAACCTCTCCTTCGACGAGTGGAACGTCTGGTACATGCGCCGGTTCCACGCGGAGTTCGAGGCGGGCCCGCCCGACTGGCCCGAGGCGCCGCGGCTGCTGGAGGACAGCTACTCCGTCACCGACGCCGTCGTCTTCGGCTCCCTGCTCATCGCGCTGCTGCGGCACGCGGACCGGGTGACCGTCGCCTGCCTCGCGCAGCTCGTCAACGTCATCGCGCCGATCATGACCGAGCCGGGCGGGCCCGCGTGGCGGCAGACGACGTTCTTCCCCTTCGCGCAGGCCGCGCGGTACGGGCGCGGGGAAGTGCTGGACGTACGCGTCGACTCCCCGACGTACGCCACCGCGCAGTACGGCGAGGTGCCGCTGCTGCACGCCACCGCCGTACGGGACCCGGAGACCGGGGGCGTCGCCGTCTTCGCCGTCAACCGCGACCAGCGGCGGCCGCTGCCCGTACGGATCGGCCTGCGCGACCTGGACCTCGCCGAGGTCGTGGAGCACACCGTGCTCGCCGACGCCGACCCCGAGGCCCGCAACACCCTCGACGACCCCGGACGGGTCGCGCCGCACGAGGGGCGCGGGGCGGTGCTCTCCGGTGACGAACTCGGCGTCGAACTGGAGCCGCTGTCCTGGAACGTGATCCGCCTGGCCTGACCCGGCGCCCGCCTCTGATCCGCCACCCGCCGCCGGTGAACCCGCCTCCGTGAACCCGCAACCCCGAGAGATGAGCCGCGATGAACCCACCCCTCCCCAGCCGGCGCCGGGCACTGGCCGGCGGGCTCGGCGCGCTCGCCGCGGCGGGCACCCTCGGCCCGTTCGCCGCCGGCTGCTCCGCGCCGGCGGCCTCCGCGTCGGGCGCGGCGCGGCTGCGCTTCTGGCATCTGTTCTCCGGCGGTGACGGCGTCAACCTGGCGAAGATGCTGGACGCGTTCGGCGCGGACCACCCCGACATCGACCTGGAGGCCGTCACCCTCCAGTGGGGCGCCCCGTACTACACCAAGCTCGGCATGGCCGGTGTCGGCGGGCGCGCGCCCGAGCTGGCCGCGCTCCATCTCGCGCGGCTGCCCGGCTTCGGGCCCGGCACCCTCCTCGACCCGTTCGACCTCGACCTGCTCGCCGAACACGGCGTAACCGAGAAGGACTTCCCGCCGGACATCTGGCGGCGCGGCCGGGTCGGCGGGAAGCAGTACGCCATCCCGCTCGACACCCACCCGATGGTCCTCTACTTCCAGACCGAGATCTGCGAGAAGGCCGGGCTGCTGAAGGACGGGAAGCTCGCGCCGATCCGCGGGGCGGAGGAGTTCACCGAGGTGCTGCGCCGGGTGAAGCAGGCGACCGGCCGGCCGGCGCTGGTCACCGAGACCCTGGGCGCGGAGTCCGTGGGCGGCTGGCGGCTGTTCTCGACCTTCTATTCGCAGACCGGCGGCAAGGTGCTCTCCGCCGACGGCAAGCGGCTCGTCATCGACGACGCCAAGGCCCTGCGCGTACTGGAGTGGATGGCGTCGATGACCGCCGAGGGGCTGTGGGTGCGGCGCGTCGACGCGCTCGGCGCTGTCGGCGTCTTCAACCTCGGCAAGACCGGCTTCCTCCTCGGTGGCGAATGGGAGGTCACCACCTTCAAGACCAACAAGGTGCCCTTCTCCATGACCCGGATACCGGACCTCTTCGGCCGGCCCACCGCGCAGGCCGACTGCCACTCCTTCGTCCTGCCGCACCAGGACGACCGCGGGGGCGCGCCGAACGAGGCGGCGCACACGCTGGTCGCCTGGATGCTGAAGCACTCCGTCGACTGGGCGGCCGGCGGCCATGTGCCGGCGTACCTGCCGGTGCTCGACGACCCCGCGTATCTGAAGCTGGACCCGCAGTCGGAGTACCGCAGTGTGCTCGAGGACGTGGAGCTGGACGCCCCGGCCTGGTTCAACGGCTCCGCCTCCCGGATGTGGATCGAGCTCGGAGACGTCTTCTCCGGCGTGCTCACCGGTTCCCGTACGCCGCGCAGCGCGCTCGCGGAGGCCAGGGAACGTATCCGGGGCTTCCTCGACACCCCCAACCCCCTGCCGGGAGCCGCCTCATGACCGCAGTCAGCCCCACCGCGGCCCCGGCGCCGCGCGCGGACCTGCCCGCGGGCGGCGCGGCGGGCGCGGCGGCCCGGCCCGCCGGAGTGCGCCGCAAGTGGACCGAGCACGGCCTCGTCTTCGTCACCCCGTTCCTGCTCATCTACGCGCTGTTCCTGCTGTGGCCGCTCGTCTACGGCGCCGGGATGAGCCTCACCAGCCAGAACATCACCGGCACCGGGGCGGAGTTCACGGGGCTCGACAACTACGCCGAGGCCGTACGCGACCCGGCGATGTGGTCCTCGCTGTGGAACACCGTGTGGTTCACCGTGCTCTCCACGGTGCCGCTGGTGATCATCGGGCTCGTACTGGCGCTGCTGGCACACCAGTTGCGGGTCGTGCAGTGGCTGTGGCGGATCAGCTGGTTCGCGCCGTTCATGCTGCCCTCCAGCGTCGTCTGCCTGCTCTTCGCGCAGATGATCTTCCCGTCGGGTTTCGGCTTCGCCGACCAGCTGCTGGCCGAGTTCGGCCTCGAGCCCGGCATCGGCTGGCTCACCGACGCCCGTTACGCGATGCTCTCCGTCGTCCTGACCACCGTCTGGTGGACGGTCGGCTTCAACTTCCTGCTGTACCTCGCCGCGCTCCAGTCCATCCCGCAGCACCTCTACGAGGCCGCCGAGCTGGACGGCGCCTCGGCGTGGAAGCGGCTGTGGCACATCACGCTGCCGATGCTGCGGCGCACCACGGGACTGGTGCTGGTGCTCCAGGTCCTCGCCTCGCTGAAGATCTTCGACCAGGTGTACCTGATGACCGGCGGCGGCCCCGACGACTCCACCCGGCCCGTCCTGCAGTACGTCTACCAGCAGGGCTTCACCGGCTACCGGATCGGCTACGCGTCGGCCGTCTCGTACATCTTCTTCGCCCTCATCCTGCTCGTCTCCCTGGTGCAGCCCTGGCTGGCCCGGCGCAAGGAGGACTCCAAATGACCGCCCTGAGTGCCGTGTTCGCCCGTACCCGGCGTGGCGCCGCGGAGCGCGACGGGGGCCGCAAGGCCCGCTGGACCCCGGGCCGCTTCGCGCTGCTCGCCGTGGCGCTGCTGCTGGCGCTGGTCTGGCTGCTGCCGCTCGCGTGGGCGCTGGCCACCTCGTTCAAGCCCGAGTCCGAGACCACGAAGACCCCGCTGGAGTGGATCGGCTCCACGGTCACCTTCGACGCGTACGAGAGGGTGTGGTCGGTGGGCGACATCCCGGTGTGGATGTTCAACTCCTTCGTCACCGCCTCCGCCACCACCCTGCTGACGGTGACGACCTGCGCCATGGCCGCGTACGGCTTCACCCGCACCGACTTCCGCGGCCGCAAGGTGCTGTACGGGGTCGTGCTCGCCGGGATCATGGTGCCGCCGCAGGTGCTGATCGCGCCGCTGTTCGTGGAGATGGTGCAGCTGGGCCTGGTCGACACGTACTGGGGCGTGATCCTGCCGCAGGTGGCGGTGCCCGCGATGGTGTTCATCCTGGTGAAGTTCTTCGAGGGCGTGCCGCGTGAGCTGGAGGAGGCCGCCTACGTCGACGGGGCGGGCAGGTGGCGGGTGTTCTGGACGATCGTGATCCCGCTGTCCCGGCCGGTGCTCTCCGCCGTGGCGATCTTCACGTTCATCACCACCTGGAACAACTTCCTCTGGCCGTTCCTGGTGACCACCGACCCCGACGGGATGACGCTGCCCGTCGGACTGGTCAACGTGCTGTCGTCGTACGGCGTGCGCTACGCCCAGGTCATGGCGTCGCTGGTGATCGCCGGGCTGCCGCTGCTGGTCATCTTCATGCTCTTCCAGCGCCAGATCGTACGGGGCATCGCGCACACCGGCCTGGCGGGGCAGTGAACCCCGCCAGGCCGGTACCGGTGCGGCGGCTGGTCAGGCCGCGTATCCCTTCGGCGGGATGAGGGTGGCGAGCTGGTCGAACGACAGCCAGTAGATCTGGTTGCCGCCGAACGACGCCGGGTCGGCGATGAGGACCGTGCGGTTCGCGTCGTCGTACCCGATCACCGAGAAGTAGTGGTAGATCGTCTGGTCCGGCGGGTAGCCGGGCGGCTGGTTGCCGGGCGGCGCGACGATGTTGGTGACGAGCGGGTAGTTGTTGTCGATGTCCTTGACGATGTCGCTCCAGAGCAGGTCCTTCTGCTCCTGGGTCGGCGGATCGTTGGGCATCTCCTTGGTCTCGTACCAGCCCGTGCCGAGGTTGGCGTTGAGCACGCCGGTCACCTGGCTGATGTGGTCCGTGCCGGCCTCGGTGGTGCCGAGCTGCACGGCCAGATCGGCCTGGCTGGGCGGGGCGATACGCGCGGACAGGGCGATCCGGGTGGCGGCCGGGCCGCACCAGTAACCGGTCTCCTGCACCTGGTAGTCGACGGGGAGCGTGTGCGCGCTCGAGGTGCGCGCCCCCTCGATGTCGAGGCGGGTGCCCGGCTTGTTCTGGCCGCTGACGACCGCGGTGCCGGCCTCCGAGCCCTTGCTGAGTACGGACACGCTCCGCGGGCGCTCGGGCTGCTCCGCCTGGGCGATGCCCGGGACGACGAGGGAGCCGACCGCGGCGGCGGCGACCGCTGTGGACACAAGTCTCTTGCGCATAGGGGTTCCTGGTGTGTGTGGGGGGATGTGCGGGGACGTGTACGGGGTGCGTACGGGGGTGCGGCGCGCCGGGATCAGGGAATCGGCGGGACCGTGGGGCTCTCCGCGGCGAGCAGGTCGCGGGCGAACTGCTCCCACTGCGCGTAGCGCTCGGGGAATGCCGAGTGCTGGACGGCGTCGCAGACCTCACCCGGCGGCCTCGTCTCCCAGTTCGGGATCTGGATCAGCCCGGGGTTGCTGCCGAACGGGGCCACTCCGTAGAAGGACTTGGACGAGGTCGGCACGTGCGTGATCTGCTCCGGCGTGCCCCAGCCGGTGCTGGGCCGCTGCTGGAAGATGCCCAGGGAGTCGTGGTCGACCGGCTCCAGGTAGTTGACGAACTTCGACTCCTGCATGGCCGTCATCAGCGCGATGACCTGGCCCTGTTCCGGAATCTGGGCGCCCTTGCCGACACCGATGACGGTGCGGGCGTTCTCGAGTTCCGCGGGCGGCAGGTCGGCCGCGGTGCGGAAGGTCTTGTGCAGTTCGGCGTCGGACGCCTTCTGCAGGGCCTTGGCGGTCGCGGTGTTGATGGAGCCGGTCTCGGGCAGTCCGTGCCGCTCCTGGAACGCCTCCACGCCCTTGCCGGCCGCCGCCTTCGAGGGGGCGGACGAGGAAGAGGACGTGTCGGGCTCGGAGGCCTGGACCACGCCGGGCGCCGCGAACAGCGCGCCGGCGACGGCGACGGAAGCGGCCAGTGCCGCTGGGCGGGTGAGCTTACGGGAAGTGCGCAACGCCACTCCTTCATAGAGTCGTCGCCGCGTCCCACCGGCCCTGCGCGCGTAGTCCGTTCAGCTACGCCGTGCGCGGGGCGGACCGTTGGGACGCAACGCGGTGGGGGATGCGTGTGCAACAGCCCGACAAGCTTCCGCGCATGCGCATGTCACGCGCAATAAGTGAAAGCCCAGACTTACGGCCCGCCGGCGGCCGGTGCGGAACGTCCGCCGCGCCGCCGCGTACGGGCACGGCGTGCCGTACGTCCGGCCCGCCGCGTACGGCTAGGGCGCGCCGCCCCGCTCACCGCTGCGCAGCAGCGCCCGCCCCTCCGCCGTCGCCACGTGGAACGCCCGCCCCGCCCTGCGGACCGTGGTCACAAGTCCCGCCGCACGCAGCACCTTCACGTGCTGGCTGATCGCCGGATGGGTCACCGCCAGCATGCGGGCCAACTCGACCGTGGACGCGCCCGTACGGGCCGCCCTGAGCACCGCCGCCCGCGTGTGCCCGAGCAGCGGCCCCAGCGGGCCGTCGTCCGGACGCTCCGGGGGCTCGGGCCGCGTCCAGTCCATCGCGTGGTCGATGGGATAGACGAGCACCGGGGGCAGCTCGCTGTCGGCGAGCGTGATCGGCGTCGGCCAGCAGAAGAACGACGGCTGGAGGGTGAGCCCCCGCCCGTCCAGGCGCAGTTCGTGGTCCACCGGGTAGTCCGCCTCCAGCACGGGCGGGCGCCAGCGGAACCGGGGCCCGAGACCGGCCAGCAGCCCGTCCGTACCGCCGTCGAGCAGCGAGTGCAGGCGGATGATGCGGTCGGCGTCGATGTGGGCGTGGATGCGATGCCAGAACGGGGCGAGCGCCTCCAGGTGGTACGTGTGCAGCGCCTGCCCCAGCCGCTGGAGCGCGTCGCCGTCACCGCCCGCGAGCGACTCCGTCCAGACCGGCAGCCTCCGGGAGGCGGCCACCCGCGTCAGGTCGGTGCGCAGCCGTGGCGGCGGCGTGTGGACGAGGGTGTCGACGGCGGCCTGCAGCGACTCGCAGTCGCCGTACGTGGGCGTGAGGAAGTCCGGGGAGTAGCCGTACGGCGGCAGGAGCGGCGACAGCAGCCGGCAGCTGTCCGACAGCCGCGGCCGCGCCCAGCGGCGCCACTCGCCGAACACCCGTGCGCCGTCGCGCCGTTGCAGCGTCTGGACGCTGTTGCTGATCTCCCACAGGTAGTCCGGGCCCGTGGCGACCCGCACCCGCGCCAGGTCCTCGGACGTGAAGTACACGCGCAGCATGGCCCGCCTCTTCCCCGTGTGCCCGTACGGACTCCGCCGCCGGACCCCGTACGTACCCGGAACTCCCGTGGCCGGAACTCCGCACCCGGACTCCGCCGCCGCGCCGCCGTCGCCGCGCGGCTGAGCCCTAGGGCCTGTCGTCACAGTCCCGCCTTGCCCACGACGCCCTGCACGCACATCTGCTGCGTTGTCGCACCGTCCGAGTAGCCCACTACGAGGACGGCACTCCGCCTTGCAGCTGCACGCGCCGGACGCCGTGGGCACCGCCTTCGGCGGACGGCGCTACTCCCTCAACCAGCCCCCCGAACCCCTCCGCCTCGGCCCCTCCGACGATGCCGAATGGGCGGCGTTCACCGCCGAGTCGGTGCTCACCGCCGCGGGCGCGCTGCTCAGCGACCTCGGCCGGGACCGCCGTATGCGGGCGGCGCTCGACCTCGCGTGGAACAGCCTGGCCAGCGAGGTCGCCGCGGCCGCCGTACGCGCCCCCGAGGTGGAGTCGGCCGTGCTGCCGCTGCGCGCCCGTATCTCCGTACGGGCCGGGCTGGGGAATCTCGCCGCGGGCCTGCGCCCGCCCGCCACCGGGCACGACAACCCGCACTTCTTCGACGACGCGGCGTGCGTACGGGCGACGGTGCTGGCCACCGTCCACCCCGGCGACCCGGCGGCCGCCGCGGAACTGGCCGCGTACGACGCGCATTACACCCAGGACGGCGACGGCGTGTACGGCGCACGCGCGATGGCCGCGGCCGTCGCGGCGGCGTTCGGCGGCGCGGACGTGGACGCGTGCGTGGACGCCGCGCTCGACCAGCTCCCGGCGGACACCGAGATCCGCCGCAACACGCAGCACGCCGTACGGCTCGCCCGCAAGGCCGTCGCCGAGCGGCCGGGGCTGCCGGGCAGCGCGTTCGCGCTCGTGCCCGACCTGGAGCACGAGATCGTCGACCACATCTACAGCTACGGCATCGCCGCGGCCGAGACCGTACCCGTCGCGCTCGCCGTCGCCGTGGCGGGCCGCGGCCAGATCGCCGAGGCGGTGCCCGCCGCCGCCTGCCTGTCCCGGGTGGCCGACTCGGCGCCCGCGCTGACCGGCGCGCTGACCGGCGCCATCGGGGGCGCGGCGGCGCTGCCGCGCAGCTGGCGGGAGGCGTGCCGTTCGCTGTCGGGCTGCGCGCTGCCCCGGCTGGCGGGCACCGACCTGGTGGAGCTCGCCGACCTGCTGGCCCGTACGGAACTCACCACGCCCGAGGGCGCGTCAGCGGCCCTGTACGGCATGCCCGTGGCCGCCGACGCCGCTGACGACCACGTGTCCCGCACATCACGTACATCCGGCACGTCACGTACATCCGGCACGCCACATACGCACGGCACGTCACGTACGCCGGAAAACACAGCAAGCACAGCCGGGGGCACTCCGGTGGAAGGACTGACTCGCCCATGACGCACCACCCCCTGACCCTGGAGGACCGTACGGCCGGCTGCCTGGTCGGCGCGGCCGTAGGCGACGCGCTCGGCGGGCCGGTCGAGGGCTGGACGCCGGAGCAGATCGCGGAGCGGCACGGCGGCCGGGTGCACGGCATCGTCGGCCCGTTCTACGAGGACTGGCGGACGGCGCGGCCCATCGCCCCGTACCACAAGGGCGACGGACACGTCACCGACGACACCCTCATGACGCACGCCCTCGTACGCGTCTACGAGCGGGTGCGCGACCACCTCGACGCGTACGCCGTCGCCGACCACCTCGTGCCCGACCTGATCGGCAATCCGCGCTGGATTCCCGAACTCGAGGCCGAGGCGCTGCCGCTGCAACGCATCTTCCTCGCGGAGAAGTGGATCGTCGCGCGCCTCCACTACGGGCACGTCGACCCGCGCGAGGCGGGCGTCGGGAACATCGTCAACTGCGGCGCCGCGATGTACATGGCGCCGGTCGGCGCCGTCAACGCCGGTAACCCAGCGGCCGCGTACGCCGAGGCACTGGACGTCGCCGGGGCACACCAGTCCTCGTACGGGCGTGAGGCCGCGGGAGTCTTCGCGGCGGCGGTGGCGGCGGCGTTCACGCCGGGGGCGACGCCCGCGTCGGTCGTCGAGACGGCCCTGGCGCTGGCCAAGGACGGCACGCGCGACGCCATCGAGGCGGTGTGCGAAGTGGCCGCGGGGCACGCCGACTTCGAGGGCGCGCTGAAGCCGCTGCGGGCAGCGGTCACGCCGTACGACACGGTCGGCCCCGACTACCGGCAGCCCTCACTCGGCGCGCGACGGCCGTCCCGGCTGCACGCGATCGAGGAACTCCCCGTCGCGCTGGGGATGCTGCTGATCGGGGACGGCGACTTCCGGCACACGGTGCTGGGTTCGGTGAACTACGGCCGCGACTGCGACTCGATCGCCACCATGAGCGGCGCGATCGTCGGGGCGCTGCGCGGGGAAAGCGCGGTACCGGCGGAGTGGAGCGACGAGATCGGCCGCGCGAGCCGCCTCGATTTGCGGGCCCCGGCGGCCTCGCTGGCGACGGTCACGCGGGAGGTCTTCGCCCACGACCAACGACGGAGGCGCGCCCACGAGGACGCCTTCGCGACGCTGGCGGACCTGTGATGGACCCCCACGTCTTCGCCACGATGGCGCCCGGCCCTCTTGAGCCCGTCGGCCCCACCAAACCGGTCCAGCCACCCCCCAAGCCCGTCCGGCCCACCCAGCCCGTCCGGCGATTGAGGACGGACCGGAGCGGCCACCGGCCCGCAGCCAACCCCGTCGCTACGCGGCACACCAACCGACCACCATGGCCGAGGATCGTCCTCAAACGCCGGACAGGCTGGATTTGCCCGCGCCAGTCCCAAGAACCCGACCGCAGGCAGCGAAGTCACCATCCGCCACCCACCCAGCCCGTCCGGCGATTGAGGACAGACCGGAGCGGCCACACGCCGCACGAGGCCAGTGGCCCTGAACGCCGACAGCGTGCTCTCCGACCACCATGGCCGAGGGCCGTCCTCAAACGCCGGACGGGCTGGGTGAGCCGGACGGGCTGGGAAGGCCGGAACGGCTGGATTCGTTCGGCCTCGGGCGGTGGGCGATGAGCGGCGCGTTGCGGCTGACATGGGTGCAGCCCGAGGACCTCGTCGGGCACGAGCTGCGGCAGGCCGCGGAGGACGGCCGGGACGCCGCCGCGATCCAGCGGCGCTGGATCGCGGCCGGCGGCGCGCTCGCGCCGGAGCGGGCCGGGGCGTCCCCCGGCCCGACAGATCCGCGGCTGCGTGCCCTGGCCCAGGACGTGCTCGACGAACTCGCCGAGCTGCCCTCCCCGTCGGCCGCCTACGAGCCCACCGATCTCGCCGCGATCAAGGCCGCCTGCCCGCAGTGGCCGACCGCCGCACCCACGGCGCGTACGGCGCGTACGGCGACACACCAACCGTCGGGCGCCGCACACACCACGCGCCTCGAAGCCGCCTGGCTCGGCCGCGCCGTCGGGTGCGTGCTCGGGAAGCCCGTCGAGAAGCTGCCCCTCACCGGTATTCGGGAGATCGCCCGCGCCACCGGCAACTGGCCGCTTCACACCTGGTTCACCGCCCGCGGCCTCCCCGCCGACACCGCCGCCCGCTGGCCCTGGAACCGCCGCAGCGCCGCCACTTCACTCGCCGAGAACATCGACGGCGCACCGGAGGACGACGACCTCAACTACCCCCTCCTCGCCCTTCTCCTGCTCCAGCGCCACGGCCACACCTTCCGCACCGCCGACGTCGCGCAGCTGTGGCTGGACGAGCTTCCCGCGGGCCGTACGTTCACCGCCGAGCGCGTCGCGTACCGCAACCTCCTCGACGGGATCGAGCCGCCGCTCACCGCGAGCACCCGCAACCCGTTCCGCGAGTGGATCGGGGCGCAGATCCGCGCCGACGTCTTCGGCTGGACCCACCCGGGCGACCCGGCGACGGCCGCCGAACTGGCCTGGCGCGACGCCGTGCTGACGCACACCGCCAACGGCGTGTACGGCGCCATGTTCGTGGCCGCCGTCACCGCCGCGGCGGCCGGCGCCGCGTCCGGCGCACCGGGCGCGCCCGCCGCACCGGACAAGCCCGCCGCGCCCCGCGTGCACGAGTGCCTGCGCGCCGGCCTGGCGGTCGTGCCGGAGCGGTCCCGTTACGCGGCGGCCGTCCGCACCGGTATCGAGGCGGCGCTGGCCGAACCGACCGGCACCGCGGCCGGTTTCGAACCGGTGGCGGACGCGCTGCACGCGGCGTACGGGCGGCACCACTGGGTGCACGTCCTGCCGAACGCCGCGCTGCTCAGCGCCGCCCTCACCCACGCCGACGGCGACTTCACCGGCTCCGTCTCCCGTGCGGTGTCGGGCGGTTGGGACACCGACTCCAACGGGGCGACGGCGGGCTCGGTGGCCGGGCTGCTCGCGGGCGCGCCGGACGCGCTCCCGGCGCGCTGGACGGCGCCGCTCCGGAACCGGCTGGCGACCACCGTCGGCGGTCTGGACGGCATCGGCTTCGACGAACTCGCCGTACGGACCGCCGCCCTGGCGGCCCCGCCCGCACCACCCGCACCACCCGGCGCCACGGCGCCCCGCGCCTGCGCACCCGGCACCACACCACCCGGCACCGCACCCGAGAACGCCACCAGCCGTACGGACCGACAGGAGAACCCCTCGCCATGACCCCTCCCCCGGCCATCGCCGTACTGGGCAGCACCAACATGGACCTGGTCGCCTACGTCCCCACCGCACCGCGCCTCGGTGAGACCGTGACGGGCAGCGCGTTCCGTACGATCCCCGGCGGCAAGGGCGCGAACCAGGCCGTCGCCGCGGCCCGCGCGGGCGGCGCGGTGTCGATGATCGGGGCGGTCGGCGCGGACGACTTCGGCACGCAGCTGCGTACGGCGCTGGCCGACGCGCACGTCGACACGGGCGGCCTGCGGACCGTCGGCGGCGCGAGCGGCATCGCGCACATCGTGGTCGACGACGACGGCGGCAACTCCATCATCGTCGTGCCCGGCGCCAACGGCACGGTCGGCGGACTGGCCGACGGCGACGACGCCCGTATCGCCGCCGCCGGCGCGCTGCTCCTGCAGCTGGAGATCCCCCTGTCCGGCGTGCTCGCGGGGGCGCGGGCGGCACGGGCGCACGGCGTACGAGTCGTGCTGACGCCCGCTCCCGCGCAGCCGCTCCCGGGCGAACTCCTCGCCAACACCGACCTGTTGGTGCCGAACGAGCACGAGGCGGCGGCGCTCACGGGCACGTCCGACCCGTACAAGGCGGCGGCCGAACTGCTCGCCACCGTGCCCGAGGTGGTAGTGACGCTGGGCGCGGAGGGCAGCCTGTACGCCGCCCGCGGCGCCGAGCCGGTGCTGGTGCCCGCGCCGCGCGTACAGGCGGAGGACACCACGGCGGCCGGGGACACGTTCGTCGGCGCACTCGCGGTCGCGTCCGGTGAGGGGCGGCCCATGCCGGAGGCCCTGGCGTGGGCATCGGCGGCGGCCGCGCTCTCCGTACAGCGGGCGGGGGCGTCCGCGTCCATGCCGTACCGCCACGAGATCGACGCCTTCACCGGCTGACCACCGACCACCGGACCACCGGACCACCGGACCACCGGACCACCGGACCACCGGACCGCCGGTCCACCTGATCGTCCACTACCTGATCATCCCGTAACGACTGATCCAGCAGCGACTGATCCAGGAAAGAACGAACGCTCTGATGAACGACTCGCACGACTGCCCTGACGCAGCCCCTGACGGAACCCCGGCCGCACCCGCCGCCCCCCTCGCCGGTGTGCGCGTGCTCGATCTCGCCACCCTCTTCGCCGGACCGCTCGCCGCCACCATGCTCGGTGACTTCGGCGCCGAAGTGATCAAGGTAGAGCACCCGCGCAAGCCCGACCCGTCGCGCGGCCACGGCCCCGCCAAGGACGGCGTCGGCCTCTGGTGGAAGCTGCTCGGCCGGAACAAGCGGAACCTCACCCTCGATCTGTCCACCCCCGGCGGCCGCGACGTACTGCTGCGCCTCGCCGCCGAAGCGGACGTCATCGTCGAGAACTTCAGGCCCGGCACGCTGGAGAAGTGGGGCCTGGGCTGGGACCGGCTGTCCGACGTCAACCCGCGGCTGGTGCTGGCGCGGGTCACCGGCTTCGGGCAGTTCGGGCCGTACGCGCGCCGCGCCGGTTTCGGCACGCTCGCCGAGGCGATGAGCGGTTTCGCGGCGGTCACCGGGGAGCCGGACGGGCCGCCGACGCTGCCGCCGTTCGGCCTGGCGGACTCGGTGGCGGCGCTGTCCACGGCGTACGCGGTGCTGACGGCACTGCACGGCCGCGACCGTACGGGCCGCGGCCAGGTCGTCGACATGGCGATCATCGAGCCGATGCTGACGGTGCTGGGGCCGCAGCCGATCTGGTACGACCAGCTCGGCTACGTACAGCCGCGCACCGGCAACCGGTCCACGAACAACGCGCCGCGCAACACCTACCGCGCCGCGGACGGCCGTTGGCTGGCCGTGTCGACCTCCGCGCAGTCGATCGCGGAGCGGGTGATGCGGCTGGTGGGGCGGCCGGAGCTGGTGGAGGAACCGTGGTTCGGCACGGGTGCGGGGCGTGCGGAGCACGCGGACGAGCTGGACGCGGCGGTCGGCGGCTGGATAGCGGAGCGCGACAGCGCGGAGGTCATCGCCGCGTTCGAGAAGGCCGAGGCCGCGGTGGCGCCGATCAACGACGTACGGGACGTGCTGGCGGACGAGCAGTACCAGGCGCTCGGCTCGATCACCGAGGTGGAGGACGACGAGCTCGGAACCGTCCGCATGCAGAACGTCCTTTTCCGGCTCTCCGAGACCCCCGGCGCCATCAAGTGGGCGGGCCGCCGGCACGGCGCCGACACCGACGCCGTACTCGCCGAACTCGGCCTCAGCGCGGGCGAGATAGCCGAACTGCGGGAAGGAGGCGCGCTGTGAACGGCACCGCGCGCGACGACGCCCCCGGCGCAGCGGCACACCTCGCCGCCGCTCCCCCGCCGCTCACCTGGCTGTACGTACCGGGCGACCGCCCGGACGTCGTCGCCAAGGCGCTGGGCTCCGGGGCCGACGTCGTCATCGTCGACCTCGAGGACGCGGTCGCGCCCGAGCGCAAGGCGTACGCGCGCGGCGCCACCGCCGAACTGCTCAGCGCCCCTGCCCCGGGGCCCGTACCGGTCCACGTCCGCATCAACGCCCTGGACACCCCGCTCGCCGAGGCCGACACCCGTGCCCTCGCGCCGCTGCCGGGCCTGGCCGGGCTGCGGCTGCCCAAGGTCGACGGCGCGGCCGACGTGGCACGCGTCGCCCGGTGGGCGGCGGGCGACGCCGTACCGCCGCTGTACCCGTTGCTCGAATCGGCCCTCGGCATCGAGAACGCCTTCGCCGTCGCCACGGCGCACGCCGCCGTGTACGGCATCGCGCTGGGCGAGGCCGATCTGCGCGCCGTCCTGGGCGTGACCGGCGACGACGGGCTGGCGTGGCCGCGCAGCCGCGCTGTGGTCGCGGCGCGTGCGGCGGGGCTGGCGCCGCCGGCGCAGTCCGTGTATCCGGACGTACGGGACGTGGAGGGGCTGGCGCGCTCCTGCGCGCACGGCCGTTCCCTGGGCTTCCTCGGGCGTACGGCGATCCACCCGCGCCAACTGCCCGTGATCGAGCGGGCGTACCTGCCGTCGGCGCAGGAGGTCGAGGCCGCCGAGGAGGTGCTGCGGGCCGCCGCCACGGACGCGGGCGCGCTCGCGCTGCCGGACGGCCGGTTCGTGGACGCGGCGGTCGTCGCGGGCGCCCGGCACACCCTGGCCCTGGCGCACCGTAAGGGCCGCTGACGCGCGCAGGCGCTCACTCAGCTCACTCAGCTCAGGCGGCTCAGGCGCAGGCGTTCAGGCGGCTCCGGCTGCCCGGCCCGGGCAGGCCGCCCGCAACGCGCCGGCGCGCGGTGCCCGTTGGGGCCCGCGCGCCGTATCGCCGTTCGGATCGGGAGAGTTGAGCGGTCAGGACTTCTTCGAGGAGCCCTGCTGTGCGCTCGCCTCGGCGGTGGAGCCGCCGTCGTCGGCCGCGTCCGCCGGATCGGCCGGTTCGGGATCGTCTGATTCGGAACCATCCGCCGCGGACTCGTCCGTCCCGGAACCGTCCTTCGCCTTCTTCATGCTGACCGCGGCCCCGGCGTCCTTCCCGCTGCCGCCGCCGCTGCCGCCGGCACCGCCGTCGTCGTCCCCTGGTGCGCGCGGCTCCACGACCTCCTCGCGTCCGGGCGACCGGCGTTGCGAGATCACCATGTACGCGACGGCACCGAGGAAGACCACGACCGACGTCCAGTTGTTGAGCCGCAGCCCCCAGACCTCGTGCGCGTCATCGATGCGCATGTACTCGATCCAGAAGCGCCCGACCGTGTACAGCGCCACGTACAGCGCGAAGACCCGGCCGTGCCCCATCCGGAAGCGCCGGTCGGCCCAGATCACCAGCAGTGCCGCGCCGATGCACCACAGCGACTCGTAGAGGAACGTCGGGTGGTACGTCGCCAGGTCCGGGGAGTCGACGGGCCGGTTCTCCGGGTCGATCTTGACGGCCCAGGGGACGTCCGTGGCGCGCCCGTACAGCTCCTGGTTGAACCAGTTCCCCCAGCGGCCGATCGCCTGGGCGGCGGCGAGCCCGGGCGCCAGCGCGTCGGCCCACGCGGGCAGCGGGATGCCACGGCGGCGGCAGCCGATCCAGGCGCCGACGGCGCCGATCGCGACCGCGCCCCAGATGCCGAGGCCGCCGTCCCACACGCGGAAGGCGTCGACCCAGTTGCGGCCCTCGCCGAAGTAGAGCTGGTAGTCGGTGATGACGTGGTAGAGGCGGCCGCCGATCAGTCCGAACGGGACGGCCCACACGGCGATGTCGGCGACGGTACCGGGCTGACCGCCACGGGCGACCCAGCGCCTGCCGCCGAGCCAGACCGCGAAGAAGACACCGACGATGATGCAGAGCGCATAGCCGCGCAACGGCACCGGTCCGAGATGGATCTCGCCGGCGGAGGGGCTCGGGATGAAGGCAAGGGTGTTCATGGCGTTCCCGACGCTATCGTGCCGGGCGCCCGCGTGGGCACTCCGCCCGGCACAACGGCTCCATAACGAGCCCAGGGGCCTCCATCCGTGTGTCCCGCGCCCCGTCCGCCGCGCTCCCGACCCCGTACGCACGGGGCCCGTACGCACCGCCCCAGTACGCACCGCGCCGGTGCCCGCGCCAGCCGCACCGCGGAAGTTCCGCCGATGAGTTTCCGGCGGTCGTGCGGTCTACCCATCGACGAAAGGAGCGCACCATGCGCAAGATCATCGTTTGCACATTCCTGACGCTGGACGGCGTGATGCAGGCGCCGGGCGGTCCGGACGAGGACGCCGAGAGCGGCTTCGAGCACGGCGGCTGGCAGAAGCCGGTGGCCGACGACGAGGTCGGCGCGGCCATCGCCGGCTGGTACGAGCACTCCGACGCGATGCTGCTCGGCCGCAAGACGTACGAGATCTTCGCGTCGTACTGGCCGACCGCCGACCCCGGCAACCCGTTCACCGAGCGGATGAACAGCATGCGCAAGTACGTGGCGTCCCGGTCCCTGACGTCCGTCGAGTGGCAGAACTCCACGCTGCTGGAGGGCGACATCGTCGATGCCCTGCGCCAGCTGAAGGCGTCCGACGGCGGCGACATCAACGTCGTCGGCAGCGGCGACCTCGCCCAGACCCTCATGCGGCACGGCATCGTCGACGAGTACCGGCTGACCATCGGCACCGGCAAGCGGCTGTTCGCCGACGGAGCGATCCCCACCGCGCTGGAGCCGGTCAGCGTGTCGACGACGAAGGGCGGCACCGTCATCGGCGTCTTCCGGCCGGGCGGCAAGCCGAGCTACGACAGCTACTAGGCGGTCTTCGCCTCGACCATCCTCTTCAGCTTCTCCGGCGTCAGCGGATCGCTCTGGTCCGCGTACACGTTCTCGCCGTCCAGCAGCACGGTCGGGGTCGCGTTGTGCCCCGACTCGAGGAACGCGTTGTTCGACCGCTCCACCCACGTGCCGTGCCGGCCGTCCTCCACGCACTTCTCGAACGCCGGCCCCTCCAGCCCTTCGACCTTCCCGGCCAGCCGGAGCAGCCGCTTCTTGTCGCCGAACGCGTCGTCCTGCTCGCCGGGCTGGTTGCTGAACAGCACGTCGTGGTACGGCCGGAACTTGCCCTGGTCGCGTGCGCAGGCCGCCGCGTTCGCCGCGTACTTGGAGCCGTTGCCGCCCATGTTGCCGTCGATGATCGTGACGATGTGGTACTCGGTCTTGAGCTTCCCGGCCTCCTCCAGCTCGCGGATGGTCCCGCGGAACGCGTTCTCGAACTGCGCGCAGGCCGGGCAGCGGAAGTCCTCGTAGACGGTGAGGGTCGCGGCGGCGCGGCCGGTGCCCTGGGTGATCGGTTTCGCGGACGCGGTGTCGCCGCCCCCGTCATCGCCCTGGTTGGCGACGACCACGCCGGTGACGGCGGCCACGCCGAGCACCGCGGCCATCGCGCCGGCCACCTTCAGCACCCTCAGGCGTTTGTCCGCCGCCCTCTCGCGCTCGCGCTGCTCCCGCAGCCGCTCGCGTGCGCTGCGCTTTCCCTCGCGGTTCTTCTGGCTCATCACAACCTGGGCAAACGAACCGGGTGCCGCACGCGCGTGCACCACCGGCCGCGTTTCCCCCGAAAGAAGGACCCGGCGGGCGCACGGCCCGGAACTGTCTGTCCCGGACCGTGCGCCCACGCCGCGCGCCGTACGCGCGCCGCGGTACGCACGCGCGCCGCCGTACGCACGCGCGCCGCCGTACGTACGCCGCCCGCGCGCTCAGCCGCGTACGCGCACGCCTGCCGCCAGTTCGCCCGCGAGCGTCCGTACGTCCGCGAGGCCCGCCGCCAGGTCGTCGCCCGCGTCGAGCAGGCGTTTGACGAAGGCGGAGCCGACGATCACCCCGTCCGCGAACGCGGCGACCTCCGCCGCCTGCCCCGGCGTCGAGACGCCGAGCCCGACGCACACCGGCAGCCGCGTGGTGGCGCGCGTGCGGCGCACCAGTTCCGCCGCCTCCCGGCCGACCGACTCGCGGGTGCCCGTCACGCCCATCAGCGAGGCCGCGTACACGAAGCCGCTGCCCGCCTCAGTGATCCGCGCCAGCCGCGCGTCCTTGCTGGACGGCGCGACCACGAAGACCGTCGCGAGGCCGTGCTGCTCGGCGGCCTTCCGCCAGCCGTCGGACTCCTCGACCGGCAGGTCGGGCAGGATGCAGCCTGCGCCGCCCGCGGCGGCGAGCTCGGCGGCGAACCGCTCGGCGCCGTAGCGGTCGACCGGGTTCCAGTACGTCATGCACAGCACCGGCGCGCCCGTCGCGGCGTGCGTCTCGCGCACCGTACGGAGCACGTCGGCGATACGGACGCCGCCGCGCAGCGCGATGTCGTCCGCGGTCTGGATGACCGGCCCGTCCAGCACCGGGTCGCTGTGCGGGAGGCCGACCTCGACGATGTCGCAGCCGCCCTCCAGCAGCGCGGTGCACGCCTGGATGCCGCCGTCCACGGTGGGGAATCCGGCCGGGAGGTAGCCGACCAGGGCGGCCCGGCCCTCGTCGGCAGCGGCGGCGAGGGTGGTGCGCAGCAGCTCGGCGTTCCCGGCGGGCTGCCCGCTCACGGGTGTGCTCGCGGGCCCGCCGGCCTGCTCGTCCACGGGTCCGTTCACTGGTCCGCCCCCTTTCCCTCGTCCTTGCCGGAGCCCTCGGCCCCGTCGTACAGCCCGAAGTAGCGGGCCGCCGTGTCCATGTCCTTGTCGCCGCGGCCGGAGAGGTTGACCAGGACGATCCCGTCCTTCCCCAGCTCCTTGCCCAGGTCGAGCGCGCCGGCGAGCGCGTGCGCGCTCTCGATGGCCGGAATGATGCCCTCGGTACGGGACAGCAGCCGCAGCGCCTGCATCGCCTCGTCGTCGGTGACCGGCCGGTATTCGCCGCGGCCCGAGTCCTTCAGATACGCGTGCTCCGGGCCGATGCCGGGGTAGTCGAGGCCGGCCGAGATGGAGTACGGCTCGGTGATCTGCCCCTCGTCGTCCTGCAGCACGTACGAGCGCGAGCCGTGCAGCACCCCGGGCTCGCCCGCGGTCAGGGTCGCCGCGTGCTCGCCGGAATCCACGCCGTGGCCCGCGGCCTCGAAGCCGACCAGCCGCACGTCCGTGTCCGGGATGAACGCGTGGAACAGGCCGATCGCGTTGGACCCGCCGCCCACGCAGGCGGCCACCGCGTCCGGCAGACGGCCCGTACGCTCCAGGATCTGCCGGCGCGCCTCGACGCCGATGACGCGGTGGAAGTCCCGTACGAGTACGGGGAAGGGGTGCGGGCCTGCGACCGTACCGAAGAGGTAGTGGGTGCGGTCGACGTTGGCGACCCAGTCGCGGAACGCCTCGTTGATGGCGTCCTTGAGGGTGCGGCTGCCGGAGGCCACGGGGACGACCTGGGCACCGAGCATGCGCATGCGCGCGACGTTGAGCGCCTGGCGCTCGGTGTCGATCTCGCCCATGTAGATGGTGCACTCGAGGCCGAAGTAGGCGCAGGCAGTCGCCGTGGCGACGCCGTGCTGGCCGGCGCCGGTCTCGGCGATCACCCGGGTCTTGCCCATGCGCTTGGTGAGCAGGGCCTGGCCGAGCACGTTGTTGATCTTGTGTGAGCCGGTGTGGTTCAGGTCCTCGCGCTTGAGGAACACCCGGGCGCCGCCCGCGTGTTCGGCGAACCGCGCCGCCTCGGTGAGCGGGCTGGGCCGGCCGGTGTAGTCGACCAGCAGCTCCTCCAGCTCGGCGGCGAAGGCGGGGTCGTCCTTGGCCTTCTGGTACTCGGCCGCGACCTCGTCGACGGCGGCGACCAGCGCCTCGGGGATGAACTTCCCGCCGAAGATCCCGAAGTAGCCCTCGGGGGTGGGCACCCGACCGTCGCGGTCGGGGATGAAGAAGCCGGACATCCGACGTACTCCTCGCAAAGGTGTTGTAAGGGAAACGGTAGGCGCGGACGGGCCCGTACGGGCCCGTACGGGCGCGCGCGGCCGGCGCCGGACAGGGGCCGGGCAGGGGCCGGTGAGGGGCGCGTACGGGTGGGACCGCGGCGTGCAGCGGCGGCGCGCCTGCCGGGGCGCGCCCCGGCGTACGGGCGTACGGCCCGGCGCGCGTGAGGTGAGCTCCGGCCTCCGTCACAGGCGGAGGATGGCCGGAAAGGGTCAGCGCGGCGCGCTCAGGCCGTGGGGAGCCGCCATCGGCGACCGTTGATCTGGCCGGGCTCGCACCCGATGTGGTAGCGCACGCGGCGGCCGTGGACGCGGCGCGCGGGCGCGCGGCAGCCGCGCGGGCGGCAGCCCCGGCGCAGCGCCGCGTGCGGCAGGCGGTGGTCCGACGGCGCGCACGGCGGCGCGTACGGCGGACGCGCGCCGCGGCCCGCGGAACTCCCCGGGACGGGGGCCTGCGGCGCGGCGGCGCGTGCGGTGGTCATCGGTGCGGTCAGCCCCGCCCGTGCCGGAGCGCGGGGTGTGCGCCGGCGGCGACCAGGTCGGCGACCGCCGACCGCGGGTCCTTGCCGGTGACCAGGGACTCGCCGACGAGGACGGCGTCGGCGCCCTCGTTCGCGTAGGCGATCAGGTCGTGCGGGCCCCGTACGCCGGACTCGGCGATCTTGACGACGTGGTCCGGAATCTCCGGGGCGATCCGCTCGAAGTTGCCGCGGTCGACCTCGAGAGTGCGCAGGTTGCGCGCGTTCACGCCGATCAGCTTCGCGCCGGCGGCCAGCGCGCGCTCGACCTCCTCCTCGTCGTGCACCTCGACGAGGGGCGTGAGCCCGATGGACTCGGCCCGCTCGACGAGCGAGACGAGCGCCTCCTGCTCGAGCGCGGCGACGATCAGCAGGACGAGGTCGGCGCCGTACGCGCGCGCCTCCCACAGCTGGTACGCGGTGAAGACGAAGTCCTTGCGCAGCACCGGGATGTCGACCTTGGCGCGGACCGCTTCGAGGTCCGCGAGGGAGCCGCCGAAGCGGCGCTGCTCGGTGAGGACGGAGATGACGGCGGCGCCGCCCGCCTCGTAGTCGGCGGCGAGCCCCGCGGGGTCGGCGATGGCGGCGAGGGCGCCCTTGGACGGGCTCGAGCGCTTGACCTCGCAGATGACCTTGACACTGTCGCCCTTGAGCGCGGCGATCCCGTCCTTGGCCTGCGGGGCGGCCCCGGCGCGCTGCTTGAGATCGTCGAGGCTGACGCGCGCCTGCCGCTCGGCGAGGTCTTCGCGGACGCCGTCGATGATCTCGTCGAGCACACTCACGCGAGCGGCCCCCCTTCGTGGCTGAGGGAATGGGGTGGTCAGGCACTCCGATGGTATCCGCCGGGGGGCGGAGCACCCGCATCCGGTTGCGCCAAGTCCCATATTCCGGACAGAACGATCATGGGGTCCGGGCCCCGTCAGGGCGCCAGCGCCGCGCCGAGGGGCAAATTCCGGACAACCGAGAAAACGAGCACCAGTCCGCCGAGTACCCACCAGTGCACCACCCGCGGCCGTACCGGCGACAGCGCCCCCAGGGAGAGCACCGGCCGCCGCCGCAGCGCCGCCCAGGACCAGCGCAGCCATACGGCGGCGAAGACGAGGAAGGCCGCGACGACCAGGGCGTTGGCGCCCAGGGCCGCGACGAGGTCGCCGTGCGCGACGGCGTGCGCCGTACGAAGGCCGCCGCAGCCCGGGCAGTAGATGCCGGTGAGCTGCAGCAGGGGGCATGCGGGGTAGCGGCCGGGCCGGTTGGGGTCCACGGCGCCGACGAACGCGACGGCGGCGCCCACGGTCACCAGCGCGACGGCGGGGGCGGCGAGCCGTACGAGCGGCCCGCGGCGGTCTTCGTACGGGCCACGGTCGGCGTACGGGCCGCTGCCGCCGTACGGGCCGGGTGCGCCCCGCGGACCGGCCGGGCCGGTCGGTTCGGTCGGATCGCTCACGCTCCCACCTTCCCCGCCGGCCGCCCGCCGGGCCACCCGTGTGCGGCCTTCGGCCGCGCGGCTGCGGTCAGGACTGCGCGGAGGCCGAAGCCGAGGCCGGCTCCTGGCTCGCCCGCGGCTGCGGCTGACGCTGCGGCTGGGGCTTCTGGCCGAGGCCCGCGGCTCGCATGGCCAGTCCCACCACGCCGCCGAGAAGTGCTACGGCGCAACCGGCCGCGACTCCGAGCGGCTGCGCCATCACCGTGAAGGCCCCGCCGATGCAGAAGCCGAGGAAGGTGATGGTGACGCCGGTCCAGGCCGCCAGCGTGTGTCCGTGGTTGTTGCCCGCCATTGACTGCTCCTCATCGATCAACTACGCGGACGTGTACGGGGCCCGCCCGCGCCATTCTCCCCCGTGCGCGCGGCAGCCCGAGTCAGGGGGTGCCGTTCGCGCACTTCGGGACGTGCCGTACGCGTCAGGACGTGCCGTACGTGGGGTCCTCGCCGCGGTCGAGCGCCTTCCACAGGTCCTCGGGCCGGTCCGGGTCCACCGGAGGCGCGGCCGCGCGGCCCCCGGCCCTGGAGCGCGTACGGGACGCGCGGGGCGTCCGCTCGTACCGCCCGCTGCCCGCCATCGACGGCCAGTCCCGCCCGTAGCGCAGGGCCAGCGCCCCCGCGACGAGAAGCAGGACGCCGCCCGCCGCCGAAAGGTACGGCCAGACGCTGTGGGTCACGTCGCCGATGCCGCTGCTCGCGAGACCGCTGGCCTGCGCGGCCTTGTCCTGGAGTGCGGCCGTGTCGTTCGCGCCCAGCACGGCGGTGACGACGGTGCCTGCGCCACAGAGGGCGAGCAGTCCGGCGACGGCGAACCGTACGGCGCGGCGCACCGCGAACACGGCGACCAGCGCGGCCAGCCCCACCAGCGCCAGCGCGCTGGGGAGTCCGCTGATGTCGCCGCCCTCGGCCTCCAGTGGGAGGGTGCCGTCCGCGAACGACGCGGTGCTCTCGCTCCACACCTGGCCGGCGGCCACCAGCACCACCGCCGCGCCCAGCGCGCCCGTCAGCAGCGCGCACGCCAGCGCGCGCCGGGGCGCCCGGGACGGCCGCGGGGTGGTTGCCGGGGGTTCGGAAGTCACGTGTCCACGCTACCGCCGAGCCGTTCGGCGGTGTCCACCGCCCTCAGCAGGGCGGCGGCCTTGTTCCGGCACTCGATGTCCTCGGCGACGGGGTCGGAGTCGGCCACCACGCCGGCGCCAGCCTGTACGTAGGCGGTGCCGCCGCGCAGCAGTGCCGTACGGATCGCGATGGCCGTGTCGGAGTCGCCCGCGAAGTCGAGATAGCCGACGCAGCCGCCGTAGATGCCGCGCCGGGTGGGCTCCAGCTCCTCGATGATCTGCAGCGCGCGCGGCTTGGGGGCGCCGGAGAGGGTGCCCGCGGGGAAGCAGGCGGTGAGCGCGTCGAACGCCGTACGGCCCTCGGCGAGCTGCCCGGTGACGGTGGACACGATGTGCATGACGTGGCTGTAGCGCTCGACGGACATGAAGTCGACGACCTCGACGCTGCCCGGCTCGCAGACCCGGCCCAGGTCGTTGCGGCCGAGGTCGACGAGCATCAGGTGCTCGGCGCGCTCCTTGGGGTCGGCGAGGAGTTCGTCGGCGAGGGCCGTGTCCTGCTGCGGGGTGTCGCCGCGCGGCCGTGTGCCCGCGATGGGGTGCAGCAGGGCGCGGCCGTCCTCGACCTTGATCAGGGCCTCGGGGCTGGAGCCGACGACGTCGAAGCCGCCGTTGTCGTCCTCGAAGCGGAACAGGTACATGTACGGGCTGGGGTTGGTGGCGCGCAGCACCCGGTACACGTCCAGCGCCCGCGCGGCGCACGGCGCCTCGAACCGCTGCGACGGGACGACCTGGAACGCCTCCCCCGCCCGGATGCGTTCCTTGATGTCCTCGACGGCCGCCTGGTACGTCTCGCCGCCGGACCGCGCCACGTACTCGGGCAGCCGCGACGGCGGCAGCGGCGTGGTGCTCGCGGGCGTCGGCCGGTCCAGGTCGGCGGCCATCGCGTCGAGCCGGGCGACCGCGCCGCGGTAGGCGTCGTCGACGCCGGTCTCGAGGTCGTTGTGGTTGATGGCGTTGGCGATCAGCAGCACCGTGCCGTCGCGGTGGTCGAGGACGGCAAGGTCGGACGCGAGCAGCATCGTCAGCTCGGGCACCTTGAGATCGTCCTCGGTGCTGTCGTCTAGCTTCTCGAGACGGCGCACGATGTCGTACCCGAGATAGCCCACCATGCCGCCGGTGAACGGCGGTAGTTCGGTGGACTCGTGCAGGTCGCGCGGAGTGTGCAGGGCCTCGACGGTCTCGCGGAGCGCGTGCAGCGGGTCGCCGTCGGTGGGGACGCCGACGGGCGGGGTGCCGAGCCAGTGCGCCTGCCCGTCGCGGACGGTGAGCGCGGCGGAGCTGCGTACGCCGACGAACGAGTAGCGCGACCAGGTACGGCCGTTCTCCGCGGACTCCAGCAGGAACGTGCCGGGGCGCTCCGCCGCGAGCTTGCGGTAGAGCCCGATGGGGGTGTCGCCGTCCGCCAGCAGCCGCCGCGTGACCGGGATGACCCGGCGGTCCTTCGCCAGCGTGCGGAAGGTGTCGAGGTCCGGTGTCGTCATGATGCCCGACTCTAGCCGGGACCCCGCAGGTGGCAGGCGCCTGCGGGCGCACGAGCGCACAGAGTGCGCCGGGTGCGCGGCACTCCGCGTGCGCGGGGCGTAGCGGGCGCGGGGTCCGCTGCGTATCGGGCAGACGGGACGGGCAGACGGGCGGTCCGTCTCAGCCGTCCAGCGCGAGCTGCCCGGAGTCGAAGCAGGTGCGGTCACCGGTGTGGCACGCGGCGCCGACCTGGTCGACCTTCACGAGGACCGTGTCGCCGTCGCAGTCGAGGGCCACCGACTTCACCCACTGGAAGTGCCCGGAGGTGTCGCCCTTCACCCAGTACTCCCCGCGGCTGCGCGACCAGTACGTGCACCGGCCGGTGGTGAGCGTACGGTGCAGCGCCTCGTCGTCCATCCACCCCAGCATGAGCACCTCGCCGGTGTCGTACTGCTGGGCGACGGCCGCGACGAGACCGTCGGCGTTCCGCTTGAGCCTCCCGGCGACCGCCGGGTCCAGGGAGGACGGAGGAGGGGACGGGGTACGTGGTGTGGGGCGGGACATGTGGCCATTCTGCCGCCGGACGGCCGCCTCGCGAAAATGGATACAAGGTGCGGACCTGGTAACAGCCTTGTCGCGTCGGCTACTTTTCCCGGCCCCCGTCAACCGCATGTCAGTGCGATGGTGCATTCTTTCGGACATGAGCTTTCCTCCGCCGCCGCAAGACCCCCACGGCTCCGGCGCCGCCGGCTCAGGCGGCGGTTTCGGACCGCCACAGGGCTTCGGCCCGCCCGAGCAGCCCGGCCCGCCGCAGGGATACGGATACCCGGGCGGCCAGCCCGGCGGTTTCGGGCAGCCGCCCGGCCCCGGTGGCCCTGGCGGCCCCGGCCAGCCGCCGTACGGCACGCCGCCCCCGCCGCCCGGCGGCGGGAACAACGGCGGCAAGGTCGCCGCGATCATCATCGGCGCCGTGCTGGTCGTCGGCCTGGCCGTGGGCGGGGTGATCATGATGAACGGCGATGACGACGACAGCTCGGACGAGTCCAAGTCGTCGAGCTCGCCGAGCAGCCCGGGCTCGGAGTCCAAGGTGCCGACGGACATCCCGACCGACATACCCACGGACATCCCGAGCCCCAGCTCGCCCGAGACCTCGGCGGAGCCCAACCCGTCCTCCAGCGACCTGGTGCCGTTCGTCGTCCTCGACCCGGGCCAGTGCTTCGACCACCCGGCGCTCAGCAGCGACGTGAAGAAGGTCGAGACGCGGTCCTGCAACTCGCCGCACAACGGCGAGGTCATCGCCAACGACAAGCTGACGGGCAACTTCTCCACCGAGAAGGAGCTGCAGGACAAGGTCCTGGAGCTGTGCAAGGCGGACGCCAGCAAGCGGCTCAAGACGATCCCGCAGGACGGGCGGAACTACTACTTCTACGCGATCTACCCGTCGCTGGCGACGTACGAGGGCCGCGGGCAGGACACGATCTCCTGCTCCCTCACCCTCAGCAACTCACTCGACGGCACCAAGCTCACGAAACCGCTCCCCGGCTGACCCGGCCGGCCGGGCCCGTCGGCGTACCCTGGCGGTATGTCGACCCATGCCAAGCGTGAACGCCTGCTCCTCGCCGACCTGCTGGAAGCCGCCGGCCCGGAGGCCCCGACCCTGTGCGCGGGCTGGAAGACCCGCGACCTGGCCGCGCACGTCGTCGTGCGCGAGCGCCGTGGCGACGCGGCGGGCGGCATCGTGATCAAGCCGCTCGCCGCCCGTCTGGAGCGGGTGCAGGGGGAGTTCGCCGCGAAGCCGTACGAGGAGCTGATCCAGCTCATCCGTACGGGACCGCCGCGCATGTCCCCGTTCGCACTCAAGCAGGTGGACGAGGCCGCGAACACGGTGGAGTTCTTCCTGCACTCCGAGGACGTCCGGCGCGCGCAGCCGGACTGGACGCCGCGCGAGCTCGACCCGGTCTTCGCCGACGCGCTGTGGCGGCGGCTCGAGTCCACCGCGAAGATCTACGGCCGCAAGTCGCCGGTGGGTCTCGTGCTGCGCCGGCCCAACGGCCAGACGGCGGTGGCCCGCAAGGGCACCCCGGTCGTCACGGCCACCGGCGAGCCCGCCGAGCTGCTCCTCTTCGCCGCCGGCCGCCAGGACGCGGCGCGGCTGGAGCTGGAGGGCGAGAAGGAGGCCGTCGAGCGCGCACACGACGCGGACCTGGGGCTCTGAGCGAGCCGGGGTGCGCAGCGGGTACGCGCCCGGGGACCGGTGCGTTCGGCAGCCACGGCAGCTCCGGCGCCTCGGGCGTGATCCGCGGCGGCGGCGTCTGATGTCGTACGGGTCGTGAGTGGCCGGTCGGCGGCGTTGGCCCGGACATCATCGGCAACCAGCACCTGTTATCCGTGATTCGCGTTCCCAGGGGCCCGCGCCGGTCCGGGAGCCGGCCGGGGCAGTTCCGCCGCCCGTACGGCCGGGGACAGCAGCGTGCCGAACGCCACGAGCAGCCCCAAGGCACCGCACGCCGCGAACGTCTCGCCCACACCCCAGCGCCCGGCCGCGGCGCCGAACACCGGGTAGCTCAACGGCGCGAGCCCCAGACTGCTCAGGCTCAGCACGGCGGTGACCCGGCCGAGCAGCGACGGCGCGGCGGACGTCAGGATGAGCGCCTGCGACAGCCCGCCGCACACCCCGGCCAGCAGGCCGGCAGCGCCCGCGGCGCCCATCGCGGCGGGCAGGGTGGGCAGCAGCCCGACCGTTCCGAGGGTCACCGCGCACACCGCGAGGGTGCCGATCTGCACGCGACCCGCGTACGGCAGCCGCCCCCGTACGGTGATCAGCAGCGCGCCCGCCCCGGCGCCCGCGCCGAACGCGCTGACGATCCAGCCCATGCCGGAGGCGCCCCAGCCGCGTTCGGCGGCGAGCAGGACCAGGCCGACGTTGAGCGGGCCGTTCAGCAGGATCTCGCTGGCCGCGCCGCTGACGACCAGCGGTCCGATGAGCCGGTGCCGCCGGATGTAGCGCAGCCCGTCCACCAACTCGCGCCAGGCCGTGGCCCGTTCACCGGGGGCGGCACCCGCCTCCGTACGGTCACCCGTACCTGCGGCCCCCTCCGTACGGGCGGCCGGTCCGGCCGGCAGCGGGCCTATGCGTACGGCCAGCAGCAGCGTCAGCGACAGCGCGAACAGCCCGCCCGCGCACGCGAACGCCGCCGCCGTACCGCCCAGCCCCATGGCCAGCCCGCCCAGCGGCGGGCCCGCCGTATGGCCCGTCCGGATGGCCAGTGCCCGCATCCCCTGCACGCGCGTGAGCTGGTCCGGCCCGGTCAGGCGGGGCGGCAGCGCGCCGACGGCGGGCAGGAACAGCGCGTCCACGGCGCCGAACACGAGCGCCACCGCGACCAGCAGCCACAGACCCGGCGAGGCGAACGCCAGCGCCGCCGCGACCGCGAGGATCACCGCGCACCGTACGGCGTCGCTGCCGAGGACGGCGCCGCGGGGCCCGAAGCGGTCGGCGGCCACTCCCCCGCCCAGCATCAGAACAGCGCGCGGCACGGCACCCGCCGCCATCACCATGCCGACCTGCGCGGGCCCGGCGACCTCGGCGGCGGCCCAGCCGAGGGCGACGAAGTACACGCCGTCACCGACCATCGATGCGGTGTACGCGAGCAGCCAGCGCAGCAGGTTGGCGTCCCGGTGCGCGGGCTTGCCCGGCGGCGCGGGCGGGGGCCGTACGGGCGGCGGTGGACGTACGGGCGGCGGGGGCCGTACGGGCGGCGGTGGACGTACGGCCGACTGCTCGCGTACGCCCGCGGGTTCGCGTTCCCCGTCGGCGGTCACGGCCGGAAGGGGAACCCGTACAGGTGCAGGGCGACGTGCTCGCGCCCTTCCGTGTCCCCCGCGGCTTCCGCCGCACGGCCGCGCGCCGTCCAGCGCCGGCCGAGTTCGGCGACCTCCTCGGCCAGCTCGCGGAGTTCGGCCGCGGTGAGCCGCGCCTGGTACTCGGAGGTGAAGGCGGCGCTGGTCCACTCGCGCGGCCAGGCGGACTGCTGGTCGAGATACGCGGAGTAGCGCTCGCCGCGCGTCTCCATCAGACGGCGCGTCACCTGGCTGACGACGGCGGCGCCCTCCGGGTGGTCGTCGAAGTCGGAGTTGCGGAACTCGAAGCCCTTCTCCGTGGACGGCTTCCACCAGCGCTCGCGGCCGTCCCTGCCGCGGCCGGCCGCGGCCTCGATGAAGCCGTGCTCGGCCATCTTCCGCAGGTGGTAACTCACCAGCGAGACCGCCTCGTCCACCTGGTCGGCGAGCTGCGAGGCAGTGGCAGTACGGGCGGCGTTCAGGGCGCGCCACAGCTCGATCCGCAGCGGGTGCGTGAAGACCTTGAGTGCGGCGAGGTCGGTGATGCGGTGGGGCGGCTCGGGCTGGGTGTCGTCGTCGGCCATGGCGTCACCGTAGATGCGAAAGGAATATTGCGCAATATTCCTTTTGCATCTTGCCAGGCCATGAGCGGTGACAGGTAGGAATTCTCCTACCTATAATCGCGGCATGAACATCACTCACACCACACCCGTCGCGACCTGAGGGGGCGGATCGATGCGTACCGTCGAGGCGGCCGGGGACCGGGTCTTCGCCGCGCTTGCCAGTCCCGTACGGCGGGAGGTGCTGCGGCTGCTGCGCGACGAGGGGCCGCAGCCCGTCGCACGGCTCGCCGAGCGGTTCGACATGGCGCGGCCCAGTCTCTCCGAGCATCTGAAGGTGCTGCGGGAGGCGGAGTTGGTCAGCGAGCGCAAGGTCGGGCGGCAGCGGCTGTACCGGCTGGAGGCCGTGCCGCTGAACGACGTGCAGGACTGGCTCAGCCCGTTCGAGCGGTTCTGGCGCGAGAAGCTGGCCGGTCTGCGCGACGTGCTCGATGCCATGGAGGACGTGGAAGAGGCGGACTCCCCCGCTCAGACTCAGACAGACCGGACAGACCAGACCGGCGGGGACGCCGCCGCCGAGGGAACGGGTGCACCATGACCGATGACGACGACCTGACCACGCTCCGCCTCGACCAGTTCCTGCCGCACCCGCCCGCCAAGGTGTGGCGGGCACTCACCGAGCCGGGGCTGATCGCGCAGTGGATGATGCCCGGCGACTTCCGACTGGAGGTCGGCCACCGTTACACGATGCAGGGCATGGCCATGCCCTCGACGGGCTTCTCGGGCACCGTCCAGGCCGAGGTGCTGGCGTACGAGACGGAGAAGATGCTGCGGGTGTCCTGGCTGGACGCCAATCCGGGCCCCGACACGAACGCGGACTGGACGATCACCTGGACGCTGGAGCCCGAGGGCAACGGCACCCGGCTGTTCCTGCTGCACGAGGGCTTCGATCCGGACAACGCGTTGCAGCAGCGCGCCCGTTCGATCATGGACGGCGGCTGGCGCTCGGGGGTGCTGCGCGGCCTGGAGACCGTGCTCAGCACCATGTGAACGCGGGGGCACGGCCGTACGCCGCACCGCGTACGGGCGTGCCCCCGGCCCGTACGGTCAGCCCGCGACGATCCGGGACACCGTCTGCGCGCCGGGGCTGCCCTCCACCAGCGTGGCGGTCAACGCGTCGCCCGCGGCGGCGAGTTCGTCGTCCGTCATCGGGCCCAGCGCGTCGAAGACGAACATCGCGCGGGTCGTGTCGTGGGTGAGGCGCGTACGGACGCACTGCCGCCAGTTCCAGCGGCGGCACGTGACGCCCGCGTCGTCGCGCCACACGACCTCGCCCGGGCGCGGGTTCTCCACGGCCGGTTCGCCGCCGGCGGTGATCTCGAACGGTTCGGTGCCGTCCGCCCGTACGAGCCGTGCCGCGCCCTGGTAGTGGTCCAGGTCCTCGCCGCCCAGCGGCAGGACGTGCGCGATGGAGACCGCGTTGTAGAGATCCGTCAGCCGGTCCACCCGCGGCAGCCCGGCGTCCAGCCGGCGCAGCAGGGCCTCGGCGCTGGGCCGCGTACGCTGCGGCTTGGCGCCGAAGGCGCGGAACGCGTCGCGCCACGCGGCGAGATGGGGGTGCTCCTCCACGGGCGTGTCCGCGAACCGTGCGCGGGCCTGCGTCTCGGCGGCGGCGAGCACGCGCTCGCTGAAGTCGTCGCCGGGGCCCGGCCGCAGGCCGTCGGCCACGATGAGCAGCGCGCGGTAGTCCGGGCGCAGCTCCAGGACGGCGGGATCGATGCTGGCGGCGTCGAGCCAGCGCTTGGTGTCGAGGGCGTCGAGGGACACGGGCACCCCTAGGTGGCAGGTCACTTTCATGGACTGGTCCGTCCACTCTAATGCACTCGCTGCCCCTTTTCCGCCCGCGGCGGCGGCGGAAGAACGCGCGGCGGGCGTCAGCCGCGTTGCCGACGACCGGGGCGCCGTGGTCGCGGGCCGTCCTCAAGCGCCGGACGGTCTGGAAGTGGCCGGTTACGCCTGTCACTCGAGGGACGGAGGGGCCCGCCGACCGCCGCCAGTGGCGAGGGCACGTCGCTACGTCGGCGGCCCGCCGTAGCCGATCTCGTTGCCGTCGGGGTCGCGGTACAGCACCTTGCGCACACCGTTGGGGTACGTCTCCCGGTGGACGGGCGATCCCGGCCTCGGCGATACGGGCGACGCGCGCGTCGAGGTCGTCGACGAAGATCGTGGTGTGGGCGTGGCCCGCGCGCTCGGCGTCCTCCTCGATGTACACGTAGCGGCGCTCGGCCAGCTCCCACACCACCTCGGTGTCGGACGCGAGGAAGGCGGGCTCGGCGCCCAGCACCCGTACGTACCAGGCCCGCGCGGCCTTGGAGTCACGGACGTAGATCCCGGCGAACAGGTCCACCGGCATGCGGACATGCCAGGCCGAAGCCCGCGGGCACGTGCACGTACGGCGGGCGGCGGGCGGCGGGCTTCGGCCTGGCATGTCCGCATGCCGGCCAGCCCGGACACCAGCTCCTGTACGGGCTTGCGCCGCCCCGTGTAGAACGGCACCTCCTCGCGGACGTGCAACCGCGCCTCGGACGCCCGCAGATGACGCATCAGGTCCACGATCCGGTGCAGCCCGTCGGCCTCGAAGGCGAGCAGCCACACGTAGTCGCCGCGGGCGAAGCAGGCGAGGGTGTTGTGGCGTACGTTCGCGTAGCCGGCCGCCAGCGTGCCGTGCGCGGGTGGCGGTCGGCGGTCGGCGGTGCCAGCCTCTTATTGTATCCGACTCCGTGTGACAGAACGGCCAGTTTGCCGCGAATTAGCCCGAGTTGGCCTCCATAGCTTGCGGATACGGCCAGGTCCACCGGTGTCTCCAGGGCCTGCTCCCAGGGGAGGACCGGCAGTCCGGCGGAGGCCAGCAGTTCCGGTACGCCCGCGAGGTAGGGCGAGGATCCGGTGCAGGTGGCGAGGAGCTGCACCCGCAGGTCGCCGTGGAACAGCGGAAGGACGTCGAGCAGCCTGCTGGCGGAGGTCACGTTGTGGACGACGAGGAGGACGCGGCGGCAGTCCGCCCGGGTGACCCACCGTTCGGCGTCGTCGCCGGCCGGCACCCGCAGCCGTATCCCGCCGTCCGCCACCCGCGCATCCCCCCATGGCCGGTGCCCGGTGCGGCCCGGCCCCTCGACAACGTTGCGCGCGATGCTACCGGGGCCCTGTGGTGTCGGTGCGCGCCGTGTGCCGTACGCCGTGCCCCGTACGCAGGTCCGCCGTGTCGCCGTGCGACTCGAGGAGGTCGCGGAGGGGTCGGCGAGTGCGCCGCGCTGCTCGTCGGACAGGGCGGCGAGCAGCCGGTTCTCCGTGGCGACGTGGTCGGGCGGTGCGCGGTCGATGAGGGCGCGTCCCTCGTCGGTGAGCGCGACGAGCGCGCCCCGGCCGTCCGACTCGCTGGGCGTACGCGTCACCAGTCCGCGCCCCTCCAGCCGGTCGAGGCGCTGGGTGATGGCGCCGGAGGTGACCATGGCCGAATGCATGAGCTGGGCGGGGGTCAGCCGGTGCGGCGGGTCGCTGCGCCGCCGTCATGGCCACCGGAGTCGTCCTCAGCAAACGGTGGACGTCGCCCGCACCGCTGCTGGCCACCACCGGCTGGCAACTCGTCGCGGGCGGCCGGTTGCTACCCGTCGCACTGCTCGTTGAAGGCCCGCCGCCGGCCGCACTGAGCGCCGCGAACCTGGCGGGCCACGCCTATCTCACCCTCGTGGGGTCGGCTCTCGCGTCCTCTGGTTCCGCGGGATACGTGCCCTCTCACCCACCAAGGTCACCTTCCTCGGGCTGCTCAGCCCGGTGGTCGCCACGGTGCTGGGGTGGGTGGTGCTCGGCCAGGAGCTCACCGTGGCACAGGGGTTGGGCGGGGTCGTCGTGCTCGCGGCGCTGGTCGCCGTACAGAGGCGAGGGGGCGGCGGGAAGGCGGAGCCCACGTCGCGTGGCGGCACCGTACGGGCGTCGGGCGTCGGGCGTCGGGCGTCGGGCGGCGGTGCGGCGGCGCCGGCGTCGGGCGGCGGCTGCGTCTGCGTCTGCGCCCGCGCCCGCGTCTTCCGCGGAGGCGGGTGAGGGCGGCGAGGGACGCCGTACGGCGGTGGCGTGCTGAACAGCCGGCGGCTGGAGCGGTGCCGGTTTGCGTCATCCGGCCGCGGAGCCGTACGTATGGCGGAGCCGCACATACGCATGCGGAGACCCGTACGGACACCGGACTGTGGGAGCCGGCTGTGCGACCGGGCCGTACGGGCCAGGCCGCAGGAAAGCGACACCGACCGAGGAGCCCCGACATGTGCCACCCCGTCAACGGCCGCCCGCCCGCCGCACCCATCGTCACTGGCGGCGTAGCCGAGCACGGGCCGCTCGAGCTGAGCACCGCCGACGGCAACCGCTTCCGCGCCTACCACGCGGTCCCGGAGGCCCCGATCGGTCGCAGCCTGGTGATCCTCCCGGACCGCCGCGGCCTGCATCCCTTCTACGAGGCGCTCGCCCAGCGGTGCGCCGAGGCCGGGTTCCGCACGGTGGTCATCGACTTCTACGGGCGTACGGCGGGGACCGCGCCGCGTGACGAATCCTTCGACTGGGCGGCCCACATGCCGCTGCTGGAGGCGGCGCATGTGGACGCCGATATCGCCGCGGCGACCGCCTGGCTGCGTGAGCGGAGCACGGATCCGGTGTTCACCGTCGGGTTCTGCCTGGGCGGGTCCCACTCGTGGCGGCAGGCCGCCGGCGACCTCGGGCTGGCCGGGGCGATCGGCTTCTACGGCCCGCCGCGGTTCTTCGGCGACTCGACCGCGGACCTGTCCGCGCCGCTGCTCCTGCTGCTGGCCGGGGACGACGCCGCCACCAGCCAGGCCGAGTTCCAGGCGCTGGTGGCCGGTTTCGACAAGGCGGGCAAGGAGTACGAGATGCACGTCTACGAAGGGGCGCCGCACTCCTTCTTCGACGTGAGCTTCGGCGACTGGACGACAGCCTGCACCGACGCCTGGCAGCGCATCCTCGACTTCACCGCCCGCCACGGCTCGGCGGTCTGAACTCGCGCTCAGCGTATGAAGCGCACGTCGGGGTGGCGGGGAGAGGGGCCGTCGAGCACCGGCCGGGACTGTCCGCGGAGATGGCGGTCGAAGAACGCCGTGAGATACGCCCGCTGGCTGCTCACGGAGCGTTCCGGGTCGACGGTGCCGATCATGCTCTCGCGGAGCCCCCGCGGCAGCTCCGCTCTGCGGTCGAGCTGGGGCAGCAGCGACTGGTAGTCCGTAAGGGAGTTGTGCGCGGCCTTCGGCCACCACAGGTCCCGCTTCCAGCCGGGCGAGTGCTCCCAGAACGACTTCCAGGAAGGGGATTCCCGGTGGGTGTGCGGCGCCACGGACTCGTCCTCGCGGAACAGTTTGGTGCCCATCAGCAGGAACGGCCTGTCCAGCCCGGTTCTGGCGACGGGCAGCAGCTTGCCCGGGTCGGTCCAGCTGAGGCCCAGCGGTCCGTCGAGGTCGACGCCCGCGTCGATGCCGGGGTCCTCGCGCATCGCCTCGGCCGCTGTCACGCCGCCCATGGAGTGCCCGAACATGCCCAGCTTCTCCATGTCCATCGCCTTGGCCAGGCCGCGCGGCAGGGCTCGGCGCCCGGCGTCCGGGTTGTCCCCCTTCGCGAGTGAGCGCAGCCGGGCGGTGACGAAGTGCGTGTCCGCCACCCGGACTTCGAGCATCCGCCGCCACCGCTGCGCCTGGTCCTTGATCTTCTGCAGCTCCGGGGACGGCTCGACGACCCGGCCGTCCGGGAACTCGACCGCGTGCGCCTCGCCGGGGTGGTCGATCGTCACCACCACATATCCCTCGCTGGCCAGCTGCTCGGCGGTGGAGGTGCCGAGCGTGCGCTCGTTGAACCCTCCCGGGCTGAACAGCACCACCGGCGCCCGGCCCGCCTTCGGCGACACCTCGGCGCCGAGCCGGGCGTGCGTACGGGTGCCGGCCCAGTCGACGGTCCCGGCGGGCAGCTTCAGCACCTCGGCCGCGCCCTTGCCGAAGACCTTCGCGGCGCCGGGCCGCATGTAGGGCGCCCGTTCGCCCCCGCTGCCGTGCCGCGCCGGATACCAGACGCTCGCCATCAGCTCGCGCCGCCCTTCGCCGCCCCAGGGGTCTCTGCGCGTCTCGTCGACGAGATGCAGCTCGGTGGTGCCGACACCGAACGGCCCGGTGGGCCGGGCGAGGGACAGCCGCACCGGCCGCGCGGACGCGGCGTCGGCACGGCTGTCCGTGCCGCCTGTGCCCGTGCCGCTGCCCGGGCCGTCCGGGCCGCCGGGGAGCCCGACGGCCGGGACTGCGGCGGCGCAGGCGCCGACCACCAGCGCGGCGACGAGGGCGCGGCGGGTCCTGCTGTGCGGGAGACGCTTGTGTGATCGCATATCTGAACTCTGCGGCAGCGGCGGCCCGTTCCACATTGATCTTTCGGCAGGCGTTCACCCTTACTTTCGTCAGGTCTGACGCGTCCCACCGAACTCCCACCCGCCGCCCACGCTCCTCCCACCCGCGCCCGCCACCGTTGGCGGCATGGCAGCACCGGAACTCGACGCCACCGCCCGCGTCGCACGCCTCCTGCAGCGGACCGGCTTCGGCGCCGTGTCCGCCGAACGCGCCGAACAGGCGGCGGCAGGCGGTTTCGACGCGGCGCTCGACGCTGTCCTCACCGACAGCGACCCCGGTGCCGCCGCGACTCCGCCCCCGCACTTCCCACCGCTTCCGGAACGCCCCAAGAAGCCGCAACGCGGCCAGGGCGGCGAGGAGAAGGACGACGCGAAGGACGAGAGCGGCAAGGACGACAAGGGGGGCAAGGGCGACAAGGGGGGCGACGCGCGGAGCGCCTACCGCGAGGCCGTACGGGAGCAGCGCGAGCAGCTGACCGTGTGGTGGCTGGACCGCATGACCGCCAGCGAACAGCCGTGGCCGGAGAAGCGCACGTTCCTGTGGCACGGACACTGGGCGACGTCCATCGCCAAGGTGAAGTCCGCCGACGCCATGCTCGCCCAGAATGAGACGCTGCGCCGCGACGGCGGCGGCGACTTCCGCCGCCTCGCCCGCGCCATGGTGCGCGATCCGGCCCTGATGGTGTGGCTGGACGCGTCCGGCAACACCGCCGAGGCACCCAACGAGAACCTCGCCCGCGAGCTGATGGAGCTGTTCGTCCTGGGCGTCGGCAACTACGGCGAGCAGGACGTACGGGAGGCCGCCCGGTCGCTCACCGGCTGGGCAGTGAACCGCAAGACGGAGGACGGCTACACCGTACGGTTCCGCCCGCGCCGCCACGCAGAGGGCGCCCAGCGGGTGCTCGGCACGGAACGCGATCTGGACCCCAAAGAGCTCGTCGACCTGCTCACCGCCCGCCCGGAGTCCGCCCGTTACCTCGTCACCCGCTGGTGGGGCTGGCTGGTGTCGTCGGAGAAGGGGCCGTCGGAGGAGGCACTGGACCGGATCACCGCCGCGTACGGTGCGCGGCGCGACGTGACCGCGATGGTGCGGGCGATGTTCACCGACCCGGCGTTCGCCGATCCGGACAGCGTGCTGGTGAAGCAGCCCGTTGAGTACGTGGTCGGGTCGCTGCGCGTGCTGGGCCTGCGCCCCGCCGAACTCTCCGGAGAGCTGCGGAAGTTCCTGCTGCGGACGCTCACCTCGCTCGGGCAGGTGCCGTTCCGGCCGCCCAGCGTCGGCGGCTGGCCGTCCGGTACGGCGTGGCTGACGACCGCCGCCGCACGGGCGCGTACGGCGTTCGCGCAGCGGATGACCGGCGAGGCACGTGAGTCGGAGCTGCTCGCCACCGTACGGAAGGCGCCGGCGAAGGACCGTCCCGACCGGCTCGCCGACGCGCTCGGCACGGAGTGGAGCGACCGTACGCGGTCCGTCCTCGCCGAGGCCGCCGGGGACCCGCGCAGGGTCACCGCCGTCGCGCTCACGACCCCCGAGTACCTCGTACTCGGCTGACCCGCCGGGGGAACGATGAAGACGACAGTGGACACCTGGACCCGCCGCCGGTTCCTCGCCGCAAGCGGCGTCACCGCGGCGGGCGCCCTGGCGGCCGGCGGTGCCTACTCCGTACAGGACCTGCTGGGCTCCGCAGGACGGGACGGCGACGGCGACTCCGGCGCGCAGGGTTCGCGAATACTCGTCCTGGTGACGCTCTACGGCGGCAACGACGGCCTCAACACCCTGGTGCCCGCCGGGGATTCCGCCTACCACGACGCGCGCCCCGACCTCGCGTACGACGAGGACGAAGTCCTCCCGCTGGGCGACGAACTGGGGCTCAATCCCGGGCTGAAGGGCTTCAAGAGCCTGTGGGACAAGGACCGGCTGGCCGTCGTGCGCGGGGTGTCGTATCCGCAGCCGGACCACAGCCACTTCCGGTCGATGGCCATCTGGCAGACGGCGTCGCCCGGAACTCCCGCGCCGTCCGGATGGCTCGGCCGCTGGCTGGACGCGCAGGACGACCCGGACCCGCTGCGTGCGGTGTCGATCGGCGCCACCCTTCCGCCGTTGCTGGCGGGGGAGAAGACGGCGGGAGCGGCCGTGCAACTGGGCGGCATGCGGCTGCCGGACGCGTGGCGCACGGTGTGCTCGTACCTCGCGGAGGGACACGCGGACGACGACCACCCTCTGCGGCGCAGGGCAGCGGAGTCGATCGGCGACCTGGTGACGGTCACCGAGGCGTACGGAGGACAGGACGCGCGGGACGGACAAAGCGCACAGGACGGAAAGGGCGCGCGGGACCGGAAGGACGCACAGGACGGGAGCGACGCGCAGGGCGAGAGCGGTGACGAGGAGGGCCCCGCCGACCCGAACGACGGCGAGGACGAGGACCGCCCCACCGACGGCGCGTCCGCCGGCGGGCAGAGCGAACTCGCCGCCCAGCTGTCCGTCGTGGCACGCGCACTGGAGGCGAACGCGCCCACCCGTGTGCATTGCGTGAGCCTCGGCGGTTTCGACACGCACGCCAACGAGAAGCAGACCCAGTCCCGGCTGCTCGGCCGACTCGACCATGACATCGCGGACTTCCTGCAGAGGATCCGCGGTACGAAGGCGGGCAGCCGGGTCGTGGTCGCCGTCTACTCCGAGTTCGGGCGGCGGGTCAAGGCGAACGCCAACCAGGGCACCGACCACGGCACCGCCGGCCCCGTCTTCGTTCTCGGTGAGCCCGTCAAGGGCGGCTTCTACGGGGACCAGCCGAGCCTCACCGACCTGAAGGACGACGACCTGCGGATGACCACCGACTTCCGGGACGTCTACGCGACGCTCCTGGAGCGCGTCCTGGGCACCGAGCCCGGCCGCATTCTCGGCGGCCACGACCGGACGCTCGGTTTCCTCTAGCCGGCCGTACGGACGGGCGCCCGACCACCGCCCACCGTACGGTCCTTCCCCGCCCCACGCGCCGTCCGATGCGGCCGGTCCGCCTGCGCGCGCTCCCGCGGCCGGTACGCCCTACGCGCCGTCCGCCGCCGGAAGCCGCACCTGTACGGCAGTGCCGCCGCCCGGCGGGCTGTGCACCTCCACCCGTCCCCGATGCGCCGCCGCCACGCTCGCGACGATGGCCAGGCCGAGCCCGCTGCCGTGCCCGGAACGGCCGGCCTCGGCGCGGTAGAAGCGGTCGAAGACGTGCGGCAGCGCGTCGGCAGGTATGCCATCGCCGTCGTCCGCCACCTCGATGAGCACCGTATCGGCGTACGCGCCGCCCCCTGCCGCGCCGCCCTGCGCACCCGTGCCGCCGTAGACGCCTCCGTACGCACCGCCTCCGCCGTACGCGCCGCCCTCCGCGCCGTCTGCCTCCAGCGCCACCCGGACCCGCGCCCGTGTTCCCGGCGGGGTGTGCGTGCGTACGTTGGCCAGCAGGTTGTCGGTCAGCCGGCGCAGCTGGTCGGCGTCTCCGTGGACGACGGCGTCCGCGTCGGCCCGTACGGTCAGCGGGTGCTCCGCGTCGACCACACCGGCCGCATCGGCCGCCGCACGCGCCACCTCGCCGACGTCCACGGCCGAGTGCCGCGGACCGCCGGTGCCGTCCAGCCGGGCGAGGAGCAGCAGGTCGTCGACGAGCCGCTGCATGCGCAGCGCCTCGTCGCGGATGCGGCCCATGACCCGGTCGCGGTGGGCGTCGTCGGCGATGGCGCCCTGCTCGTGCAGATCGGCGTAGCCGAGGACGGCGCTGACGGGCGTGCGCAGTTCGTGGGAGGCGTCGGCGGCGAACCGGCGCAGCCGCTCCTGCATCGCCTGCTGCTGTGTGAACGCCTCGCCCTGCTTCTGCAGCATCGTGTTCAGCGCCAGGCGCAGCCTGCCGACCTCGCTGTCGGGGGCGTCCCCGCGCATGCGCGGAGGGGCGTCGCCCCGTGCGATGCCGTCCGCGTCCCGCGCCATCGACTCCAGCGGCCGCAGCCCGCGCCGTACGATCCAGAACGCCACACCCGCGACCAGGCACAGCCCTGTGGCGACGCCGACGCCTTCCAGGATCAGTAGCCGCTCCAGGGTGCCGTCGACAGCCGTCAGCGGCACCGCAACGACCAGGGTGCCCTGCCCGCGCGGGAGCGGCCGCGTCAGCAGCCGGTAGCGCGGACCGGATCCGGCGCCGTCCGCGGACGGCACGGTGACGGGCGTGCCGCGCGCTGTCCGCAGGTCCTCCGGAAGCCGCGGGGGTGGTGCCTGGAGATCGCGCAGCCCGGGCGCGAGGGGCTGTACGCGGCCGGCCCTGCGGTGGATTTCGATGAAGTACTCCGGAGTGCCGAGCATCCGGGCGCTGGCGGCGAGCCCTTCCGTGGGCGGCTGTTGGGAGCGGATCTGCTTCACCACCCGCTGCTGGACGGCGCGCAGAGAGGTGTCCGTACGGTCGGTGAGGTGGTCACGCAGCGCCGTGTAGACGAGTGCGGAGACAGCCAGCAGCACGGTCGCGACGAGTGCGAGGAGGGCGGCCAGCAGGCGCCCGCGCAGCGTACGCGGCAGCAGACGGCGTGCGGCGGCCGCCGTACGCGAAGTGTGCGCCGTACGCGAAAGGCGCACCGTCTGCGAAGTGCTCGCCGTATGCGAAGTGCCCACCGTCCGCGTACGGTCCGCCGCTCCCCGATCCGCCTCCGCTCCGTCCGCGGCTCCCGTCACGGCTGCCGTCCTGGAGGGCCCGCGGGCGGTTCGGACGGTGCGCGCAGGACGTAGCCGATGCCGCGCCGGGTGTGGATCAACGGCTCGCCCAGCGCGTCGAGTTTCCGGCGCAGATACGACACGTACGTCTTGAGCACCGCCTGGTCGCCCTCGCCGTAGTCCCAGACGTGCTCCATGAGCTGCTCCTTGGTGAGCACACGGCCCGCGTGCCGGAGGAGGCAGTGCAGCAGCCGGTACTCGGTGGGGGAGAGCTCCACGACGGTGCCGGACCGCCGCACCTCGTACGTCGCCGTGTCCAGTTCCACGTCCGCACAGCGCAGCACGCGGTCGTCGCCGGAGGGCGGCCGCCCCGTACGCCGGAGGACCGCGCGGACGCGTGCGGCCACCTCGTCCAGCCGGAAGGGCTTGGTGATGTAGTCGTCGGCGCCCAGGTCCAGTCCGACGACGACGTCGTCGCGGCTCTCGCGTGCCGTGAGGAACACGACGGGCACGCGGCCGTCGCCGTCCGTGCGCAGCCGCCGTACGACCTCGAAGCCGTCCAGGTCCGGCAGCATCACGTCGAGCAGGACGAGGTCCGGGGTGCGGGCGCGCGCCGCCGTGAGCGCCGCGTGCCCGGTGGTCGCCTCGTCGACGGTGTAGCCGAGGAAGCGCAGCGAGGTCGCCAGAACGTCGACGATGGCGGGCTCGTCGTCCACGACCAGGACGCGCCGTCCGTCTCCTTCGCTCATGCCGCCCATCCTCCATGGCGGCGCGGCCGTTCGGCGACGGTACGGGCACACGGCCGGGGAAACCGGGGAAAGCAGCCCGGGGCGGGGGTCAGGGGAAGTACCGGCGCGGTGTCACGCCCACCGTCCGGTGGAAGGCCGCGACGAACGAACTGGCCGACGCGTACCCGACGCGCCGCGCCACCGCCTCCACCGTCATGCCGTCCGCGAGCAGCAGCATCGCCGCCCGCATCCGCACCCTCTCCCGCCACCGTCCGAAGCTCAGTCCGGTCTCCGCCGTGAACAGGCGGGCCAGCGTGCGGGAGCTGGCGCCGACAGCGCCTCCCCACGCGGTGAGCGGCCGGTTGTCCGCCGGGTGCGCGGTGAGAGCCTCCGCGACCTCGCGGGCGCGCGGATCGGAGGGCTCCGTGACGGACACCGTATGCACGGAAACCGGCTGCAGCAGGTCGAAGACCACCCTCTCGGCGCGGGCACGGGCGGAGCGCGGCAGCTCCCGTACGGCGAGGTGGTCGATCAGCTCACGCAGCAGCGGCGGTACGGACACCACCGTGGGCTCGGTCCACGTCACAGGGCAGCGCGCGGGCGTCACGTACGCGCTGCGCATCACCGCCCCGCCGCTGGTGCCGGTGGCGTGCCGGACGCCCGTGGGGATCCACAGGGCGAGCGTCGGCGGCAGCAGCCAGGTGCCGGCGGTGGTCCGTACGGACAGCAGCCCGGTACGCGACCAGGCCAGCTGGTGCGCCGGGTGCTCGTGGGCCGGGAACCAGCGTCCGACAGTCAGCGCGAAGCTGCCGATGACGATGGCGGTCGCGGGGGACGTCGCCACGGGCACGGCCCCGGCGGGCTCTCCCGTGCTGTGCACGGAGGAGGGCGGGGAAGCGTTCTGTCCGTCTGGCGACATCACTTGGCAGCGTAGCCCGTGGCAGCCACGGCAGCGCCGCCCGTAACGTCGCGCACATGCCGATGAACAGAGCACACCGCAGGCTGTGCAGCTCCGAGAAGTGGGCGCGCACCGTACGGGACCGCCTGCTGCCGTGGGCGCTCGACGGCGTCGAACTCGGCCCCGACGTACTGGAGATCGGACCCGGCTACGGCGCGAACCTGCGCGTCCTGGCCGAACAGGTGCCGCGCCTCACCGCGCTCGAGGTGGACGGCGACACGGCACGGCAACTGGAGCGTGCGTACGGCGACCGGGCCCGCGTCGTGCACGGGGACGGGGCGGACATGCCGCTGCCGGACGGGGCGTTCTCCGCGGTGGTGTGCTTCACGATGCTGCACCACGTGCCGACGGCCGCACTCCAGGACCGGATCTTCGCCGAGGCCCACCGGGTGCTGCGTACGGGCGGCGTTTTCGCCGGCAGCGACAGCGCCGGAGACAGCCTCCGCTTCCGGCTGCTGCACCTGCGCGACACGATGAACACGGTCGACCCGGAGACGCTGCCCGGCCGACTGAAGGACGCCGGGTTCGGTGAGGTCGACGTGACCGTCCACCCGGCGGTGGGCACCGTACGGTTCCGCGCCGTACGGGAGTAGCCGCGCGTACGGCAGTGGCCGCGCATACGGACCGTGGCGCGCGTACGGGCCTTGGGCGGATCTGCGTGCCGAGGCGGCGGCCGGGAGGCGTGCGGTCAGAGGAGCTTGCCGTAGCAGCGGCTCTCCTCGTGGAAGCGGTAGTGGCCGAACTTCCGCACCGGCACGTACCCGCTCGACGCGTACAGCGCCATCGCCTCCGGCTGCTCCGTGCCGGTCTCCAGCACCATCCGAATTCGGCCCGCCGCGCGTGCGCTGTCCTCCAGCTCGGCGAGTATCCGGCGGGCAAGCCCCTGGCCGCGCGCCTCGCGGATCACGAACATGCGCTTGATCTCGGCGTCCCCGTCCGCGTACCCGTCTTCGCTGTGCTCCTGCGCGCGCCAGCCGCCCGTCGCCACCGGGCGGCCGTCGTCGTCGTACGACAGCAGGTACAGCCCGCGCGGCGGGTCGAACATCTCCGGGGCGAGCGGTGTGACGTCGCTCTCTCCGTAGCGCTCGGTGTACTCCTCCTGAACGATGTCGTTCAGCTTGACCGCGTCGGGGTGGTCGTAGCGGACGGGGATGATGGGCATGCCCGCATCGTAATCGGCGCCCCAGGCTGCCCCGGGGCCGCAGCCCTGCGTACGGACTGCGCCGCGTACGGCTGCCGCGCCCCGCACACGGTTGCGTACGGGCTGCCGCCTCTCCGCGCCGCTCAGTGGCGCGAGCGCTGGATGAACTCGTAGCCGAACGAGCTGCCCTGCCCGTCCAGCAGCTCGTAGCTGCCCACCGCCCACTGCCGCCCGGTGTGCCCGGCCGGCGCGAGATCGGTCACGTTGTACGCCTGCGTCGTGCCCTCCGGCAACGTTGCGCCGTGCACCTTCGTCCAGCGTTTGTGGCCGTAGTGCCAGAAGACCGGCGGCCCCTCCCAGCCGTCCGGATCACCGCTGAGCCACACGCCGCCCCGGCCGTCACCGCTGAGCGCCTGCGGTGCCAACCCTGCCACCGGGCCGGTCACGTCGCGCCACGTACGGCCGTCCCAGTGCAGCACCTTCGGCGCCTGGCGCTCCTCGCCGACGGGTGTCGTGAAGCCGCTCGCCCACACGCTGCGGGCGGACTCCGCGTACACGTTCGCGAGCCGTATCCCCCGGTCCGGCAGCGCCGTCTCGTGCCAGCGGGCGCCGTCCCAGTGCAGTGCCACAGGGCGTGACTCGTGGCCGACCAGGGAGAAGCCGCCGACCGCCCAGGCGTCCCTCCCCGTACGCGCGTACACGTCCGAAATGCCGGTCCCCGAGCCGAGGTCGGTCGTACGCCAACGGCCGCCCTCGTACGTGTGGATCCACTGGTTCCCGGCCAACCAGGCGCGGCCGTGGGCGGTGGCGAGTTCGGAGAAGCCGTGGATCTGTTCCCCGGGCAGCTCCGGAAGCGGGACGCGGCGCCAGCGCGCGCCGTCGTAACGCGCCATCGTCTCCTCCGTCTGGCTCCAGCCGTACGCCCAGACGTCGCGTGCGGACGCCGCGCTCACCGAGTGCCAGTAGTCGACGTCCGGCAGGCCCGGCGTACGGTCCTGCCGCCACCGCTCACCGTTCCAGCTCAGGAGGACGCCGTCGGCGACGCCGTCGAAACGCTGATGCCCCACGGCCCAGGCCGCATCGCGGCCCGCCGACGTCACCGAGCTCAGATGCGCACCCGACGACAGGCGGCCCGCGGAGGAGATCTCCCACCCGTGTGTGCGGGGCTGTGCCGGCGTCTGCGGTGCGTGCTCCCTCTGCGTCCGCTCCCGTACGGTGTCGCCGTCTTCCCGTACGGTGCCGCCGTTCTCCGGTACGGCGACCGCTGCGGGGGCGGCGAGCGCCGCCAGTGCCATCAACGCGCCGATCACCGCGAGTCTGAGGTTCCTGGGTCTGACCGGCCTCCGCATGTGAGTCATGTGAGTCCTCCTTGAGTGCGTTGCGGTGAAATGCCTTGCACTGGGGAGACATGTCGCTTCACGGCACAGTTGTGCGGGGCGGCGTCGAACAGTGGGTGCTTCTCGGGTGAACTCCCGGAGCGGGCACGGAAGTCAGCACACCACCGGCCCGCGGCCCTGTGGCCGGATTACGACGCCGTGCGGTGGGTGGCGTAGGCTGCGCCGCTGTCCGTACGCCAGCGGGGAGCAGCCGGGAGCACCAGTGCAGCAGGTCACCACCGTCAACGTGAACGGGCTGCGCGCCGCCGCCCGCAAGGGCTACGCGCAGTGGCTGGCGGCCAGCGACGCCGACGTGGTCTGCCTCCAGGAGGTGCGCGCCGAGCCGCACCAGCTGCTCCCGGAGATCCGCGAACCGGACGGCTGGCACACCGTCTACGCGCCCTCGTCGGCCAAGGGCCGGGCCGGTGTCGCACTGCTCACGCGACGCGAACCGGAAGCCGTGCGAGTGGGCTTCGGGGAACCGGAGTTCGCCGAATCCGGGCGCTACGTCGAGGCGGACCTGCCCGGCGTCACCGTGGCCAGCCTCTACCTCCCCTCCGGTGAGGTCGGCACCGAACGGCAGGCCGAGAAGGAACGGTTCATGGCCGCCTTCCTGCCGTACCTGACGGAGCTGCGGCAGCGCTCCGCCGCCGGCGGCCGCGAAGTCCTCGTCTGCGGCGACTGGAACATCGCGCACCAGGAGGCGGATCTCAAGAACTGGCGCGCCAACCGCCGTTCCGCCGGCTTCCTTCCGGAAGAGCGCGACTGGCTCACCCGCCTCCTCGACCCCGCGGACGGCGGCTACGTGGACGTCGTACGCACGCTCCACCCGGAGCAGAACGGGCCGTACTCGTGGTGGTCGTACCGCGGCCGTGCCTTCGACAACGACTCGGGCTGGCGCATCGACTACGCGATGGCGACGCCGGGACTGGCGGGACGCGCGGTCAAGGCGTACGTGGAGCGGGCCGCGACCCACGACGAGCGGTGGTCGGACCACGCGCCGGTCACGGCGGTCTTCGGGCCCTGAGCGGCCGAAACGGGCCGCGGGCCTGAGGCGGACGGGACCGCGCTGGGGGAGCGCGCGGGTCACGCGGGCGTACGCGCGCTCGTACGCCCGCGACTCCGGCGAGCCCGCACGCCCGGGGGAAAACCCCCGGTGGGGACGGAGGAAAGCCGCGTTACGGCCGCGCCGCCCGCTCCCTAACGTCGGTTCCGTGAGCACGGCGTACGTCGTGCCGTGAGGAGTCGCGATGATCGAGACCCGAGGTCTCACGAAACGCCACGGGCCCACCGCAGCCGTCGACGGTCTCAGCTTCGACGTGTGGCCGGGCGCCGTGACCGGCTTCCTCGGCCCCAACGGCTCGGGGAAGTCGACCACCATGCGAATGATCATGGGCCTGGACCGGCCCGACGCCGGAACGGCCCGGATCGGCGGCCGCCCGTACGGCGCGCTGGGCTGGCCGCTGCGCGAGGTCGGAGCGCTGCTGGAGGCCCGTACGTTCCATCCCGGGCGCAGCGCGTACCAGCACCTGGCCGCACTCGCCGCGGCGAACGGCATCCGGCGCTCCCGGGTGGACGAGGTGCTGGACACGGTGGGGCTGACCGGCGTCGCCCGCAGACGCGCGGGCACGTTCTCGCTGGGCATGGCCCAGCGGCTCGGCATCGCGGGCGCACTGCTCGGCGATCCCGCGGTGCTGCTCTTCGACGAGCCGGTCAACGGACTCGACCCGGAGGGTGTCCGCTGGATCAGGAACCTGATGAAGTCGCTGGCCGCGGACGGCCGCACGGTCCTGCTGTCCAGCCACCTGATCAGCGAGATGGCGCTCACCGCCGACCACCTGGTGGTCATCGGCCAGGGCCGGCTGCTCGCCGACACCTCGGTGGCCGAACTGACCGCGGGCGGGCGCGCGTTGGAGGAGGCCTTCTTCGAACTGACCGGTGACAGCGCGGCGTACCGCGGTACGGACGCGCCGCCCGCCGCGGAGAGGGGGCGACTGTGAGCAGCCTGGCACCGGCACGCGGGCCGGGCACCCGGGTGCCGTCGGGCCGCTACGGCTTCGGGCACGCCGTGCATATGGAGTGGATCAAACTGCGCAGTCTGCGCTCGACGCCCTGGGCGCTGCTGTTCACCGTCGCCGGCATGATCACCATAGGTGTCGTCACGATGGCGAACACCGAGGCGCCCGGCAGCGCCGCCAAGGCGGCGGCCCTGGACCCCACGAACAACGTGCTCGCCGGAGTGGCGCTCGGCCAGCTCGTGATCGGGATACTCGCGGTGCTCGCCGTCACCGGCGAGTACGCGTCCGGATCCATCCGCTCCACCCTGGCGGCGATTCCGGACCGGCGGCTCGTGCTGGCCGCGAAGGCGACCGTCCTGGGCGCGACTTCGCTGGTCGTCGGCGAGGTCATAGCGTTCGTCACCTTCTTCGCCGGACGGGCCGCACTGTCGGAGGCGGTGACGGACGTGGTGCCCGCGCCGGCGCTCGACCAGCCGGGCGTGCTGCGGGCAGTGGTGCTCTCCGGCATCTACCTGGCGCTGATCGCCCTGATTGGGGTCGGGCTCGGTGCCCTCACCCGGCACACGGCGGGCGGGACAGCCGCGTTCGCGGGCGTCACGTTCGTGCTGCCCGCGGTCTTGAGCGGACTTACGGGCATCACGATCGCGAAGTTCTTCCCGACCATGATCGTGGCGAACTCGCTGGCCGTCGCCAGACCCGTCGACGACATGCTCTCGCCCTGGACCGGCCTCGCCGTGCTCTGCGGCTACACCGCCGCCGTGCTCGCCGCGGGCGGCTGGCTGCTGGCGCGGCGGGACGCGTGAACGGGCAGGACACTGGCGCTATGCACGGCACTGACGGCGGGCGCGGCCCCGACGGCACGCGCGGCAGCGGACGCGACGGGCGCGACGAGCGCGGTGGCCGCGGTGGCCGCGCTGGGTGTGACAAGCGTGCCGAGCGCGGTGGGCGCGGTGGGCGCGGTGGGGCGGTCTCGCGCGTCCTGCCGAAGGCCGCGCAGGTGGCCGCGCCCGCAGCGGCGCCGAAGCCCCTGCCGCGCGCCGTACGGGCCGTGCTTCGCGCCCCGTTCACGCGGCGCACCTGGGGTGAGGCGGCGTACTGCGTGCTCGGGCTGCCGCTCGCGCTGGCGGGGTTCGTGCTCGTCCTGGTGCTGCTCGCGCTCGGCACCGGACTGACGGTGTCGCTGATCGGCGCGGTCGTCGGACTGCTGCTGCTGACCGGCGCCCTCGGCCTGTCCCGCGCGCTCGCGGCCGTCCAGCGGTGGCTGGCGGCACGGCTCCTGGGCGAACGGCTGCCCGTACCGTCGCCGGTGCCCGCGGGCAGCGGGCTGCTCGGGCGGCTCGACGCCCGGCTCCGGGACGGCACGGGGTGGCGGTCGGCGGCGTACGTGATGGCGAAGCTTCCGCTCGCCGCCGTCCAGCTCTACGCCGTCCTGGGGCTGTGGGTCTGCACCCTGCTGAACCTGAGCCTTCCGCTGCGCTGGGGGCTGCTCGGGCAGTACCCGGACCGGGGCGACGGGCGGGAGGCGGCGGTGATCACTCCGCTGCCGTTCGGGGGCGGGGCGCCGCACATCACCACCTTCGCGGGCACGTCGGTGGCCTTCGCGATCGGAGTGGGGCTGCTGCTGCTTGCTCCGTGGCCGGCGAGGGGCGTGGTCGCGATGGACCGCTGGCTGATACGCGGCCTGCTCGGGCCCGGCGAACTGGAGACACGGGTGCGCGACCTGGAGGAGACGAGGGCCCTGGCCGTGGACGACTCGGCGGCGCTGCTGCGCCGACTGGAACGCGACCTCCACGACGGTGCCCAAGTGCGGCTGGTGGCGCTGGCGATGAGCCTCGACATGCTCCGGGAAGGTCTCGATGCGGACGGCCCTGAAGCGGACCGCCCCGACGCGGACCGCCCCGGCGCGGGCGGTACCGAAGCAGACGGTTCCGCCGTGGACGGCTCCGAAGCAGACCGCTCCGACGCGGTCGGCCCCGGACGCCGCCCTGCGGGCCGGGCCGGCGGGCGGCCGCTGGACGCCGCCCGCCTCCGCCGCCTCGCCGACACCGCGCACCGCAACGCCACCGAGGCGCTCACCGAGCTGCGCGACCTCGCCCGCGGCATCCACCCGCCCGTGCTCGACGACGGCCTGCCGGACGCCCTCGACACCCTGGCCGCCCGCTGCGTCCTGCCCGTACGGCTGACCGTGGACCTGCCCCGGCGCCCCACCCCGGCCATCGAGACCATCGCGTACTTCTGCGCCGCCGAGCTGCTGACGAACGCCATCAAGCACAGCGGCGCCCGCTCCGTCGGCATCGAGGCCGTGCAGCGCGACGGCGCGATCCGGCTCCGCGTCACCGACGACGGCCGCGGCGGCGCCACCCCCGGCAGCGGCCTGACCGGCCTCCTCCAGCGGGTGCGTACGGTCGACGGCAGCCTGGAGATCGACAGTCCGGACGGCGGCCCCACCGCCGTCACCGTCACCCTGCCGCCGCACGCGTGAGAGCATGCCGCCCATGCGCGTCGTGATCGCCGAGGATGCCGCGGTGCTGCGGGAGCTGTTGACCGAGATGCTCACGGAGCGCGGACATCAGGTGTGTGCCGCCGTGCCGGACGCCGACGCGCTGCGCGCGGCGGTCGCCGAGCATCGCCCCGACGTCACCGTCGTGGACATCCGCATGCCGCCCACGCACACCGACGAGGGCCTGCGCGCGGCGATCGACATCCGCCGCACGCATCCCGGCACCGGCGTGCTGCTGTTCTCCCAGCACATCGAGACCAAGTACGCCGCCCAGCTGCTCGCCGAAGGCTCGGCGGGCGTCGGCTACCTCCTCAAGGACCGGGTGGCGAACGTGGCCGAGTTCACCGACGCCCTCGCCCGTGTCGCCGGCGGCGGCACCGCGCTCGACCCCGAAGTCGTCACCCAGCTCGCCGCCGGCGGCGGCCAGCAGGGCGACGGCCTCGACGCGCTCACCGAACGGGAGCGGAAGGTGCTGACGATGATGGCCGAGGGGCGTACCAACGCGGCCATCGCACAGGCCCTCCACGTGTCGGCGGGCACCGTGGAGAAGCACGTGGCGAGCATCTTCGGCAAGCTCGGGCTGCCCGCCTCGGAGGACCACAACCGGCGCGTGCTCGCCGTTCTCCACTACCTGCGCGCCTGACCACAGGCCACAGTCGAACGCGTAGGCCCGCGCGTGGCACGTACGCCCGCGCGTGGCTCTTACGCTCGCGGGTGGCACGTACGCCCGCGCCTGGCGTGCGTTCACCACCGGCTGACGGCCGGTCAGCTCCCGGTGGAGGGCGGGGTGTCCGGCGCGTCCCGTGCGCTGCCCGCCGTCTGCGCGCCGCCGGCCCCGTGGCCCTCGGCGCCGTCGGGCGGCTGGAGCCAGGCGTCCAGTTCGCTCCGTACGCGGCGGTCCAGGGCGAGCCCCAACTCCGCCTCCACCACCTGCTTCGCGAGCGGGCGGAGCCGTTCCAGCTTCTCGGTGATCCAGTCCGCGTCCGTGACGGACAGGTCGCCCGCCAGGACGTGACGGCGCAGCAGGTCGCTGAAGACGCCGGCGATCACGTCGGTGTGGCGCCGGAGTTCGCGCCCGGCGGCCAGCACGGAGGAGAGCGGGATGCCCTCCTTGACGAGCGCGGAGGAGGCGTCCAGGAGGCGCCGGCTGACGTGGATGAACTCCTCGTCCTCGACGGCGAGATAGCCGATGTCGAGGGAGTCGGCGAGGTTCTCGGAGGTGACGTCGCCCTGGAAGTAGTCCGCCAGGTCCTCCGGGGAGAGCCGGACCGGTTCCTCCTCGGAGAAGGGCGTGCTGAGCATCGTGTCCAGGCCGAGCAGTTCGGCGGCGCTGCGGCCGACCCTGCCCTCCTCGAACGCCGCCATCAGGTCCGCGATGCCGCCGAGCGTGTGGCCGCGTGCGAGCAGTGCCGCGATGGTGCGCAGCCGGGCCAGGTGGTGCTCGTCGTACCACGCGATACGGCCCTCGCGGCGGGGCGGCGGCAGCAGCTTCCGTTCGCGGTAGAAGCGCAGGGTGCGGGGGGTGATCCCGGCCTTGGCGGCGAGTTCGTCCGCGCGGTACTCGACGGGCGGCGCCCCGCCGCCCTCGGCGTCCGGCTCGGGACGGCCGGCCACGGCCCCGCCGTCGCCCTCGTCACCCTCGTCGCCCTCGCCGTCCGCTCCGTGCGCTCGTCTCTTCGTGGCCACAGCCGCAGCCTATGCCGCTCAGCCGTGCGATTCCCCGCCCGCCCTTGTACGGCCTCCGCCGGCCCCAGGTGCAACCGCCGGTAACTTTCCTGTGCGCAACCCCTACCCATCGGTAAGCCCCTGCTCTACTCTCCAACCGTGCCAGCAATCACTGGCACGATCAGTGGCCGGTCGGAGCGGGACCAAAGGCGAGACCTCGGGAGGCGGCACGCATGGCAGCCGAGCGCGAGAACGGGAGCGGCAGCGGGCGCGTAAGCGAGAGCGGACGCGCACGTGAGCACGTACGGGTGGCGGTGATCGGATCCGGATTCGGCGGCCTGGGCGCCGCCGTACGGCTGCGCCGCGCGGGCATCACGGACTTCGTCGTCCTCGAGCGCCGCGACTCGGTCGGAGGCACCTGGCGCGACAACAGCTATCCGGGGTGCGCCTGCGACGTGCCCTCGCATCTCTACTCGTTCTCGTTCGCGCCCAACCCGGACTGGCCGCGCACGTTCTCCGGGCAGTCGCACATCCAGGCGTATCTGGAGGGCGTCGCCGACACCTTCGGGCTGCGCCCGCACATCCGCCTCGACTCCGAGGTCATCCGGATGAGCTGGGACACGGAGGAGCTGCACTGGGTCGTCGAGACGGAACGGGCCACGCTGACCGCGGACTTCGTGGTGTCCGCGACGGGACCGCTGTCCGACCCGAAGATCCCGGACATTCCGGGTCTGGACTCGTTCGAGGGCAAGGTCTTCCACTCCGCGCAGTGGGATCACGACTACGACCTGCGCGGAAAGCGCGTCGTGATGGTCGGGACCGGCGCGTCGGCGATCCAGATCGTGCCGGTCATCGCGCCGGACGTCGACCGGCTGACCGTCTTCCAGCGGACGCCGCCCTGGGTGATGCCGCGGGTCGACCGCCGTATCACCGGCCCGGAGCGCTGGCTGCACGGCAAGGTGCCCGCCACCGGCGCGCTGCGGCGCGGGGTGCTGTGGGGCATCCGGGAGCTTCAGGTGGGCGCGTTCACCAAGCACCCGAACCAGCTGGGCCTGATCGAGAAACTCGCCTCCGCACACATGAAGCGGGCCGTCAAGGACCCGGAGCTGCGGCGCAAGCTGACACCGGACTACCGCATCGGCTGCAAGCGCATCCTGCTGTCCAACAGCTACTACCCGGCGCTCGCCCGCCCCAACGTCGACGTCGTCGCCTCCGGCCTGGCTGAGGTGCGGGGCAGCACGCTGGTCGCGCACGACGGTACGGAGACGGAGGCCGACGCGATCATCTTCGGCACCGGCTTCCACGTTACCGACATGCCGATCGCCGAACGCATCAAGGGCGCCAACGGCACCACGCTCGCCGAGGAATGGCGGGAGGGCATGAAGGCGCTGCGCGGCTGTACGGCGTCGGGCTTCCCCAACTTCATGACCGTCATCGGGCCGAACACCGGTCTCGGCAACAGCTCGATGATCCTCATCATCGAGTCGCAGCTGAACTACATGGTCGACTTCCTGGAGCAGCTCGGCACGTTCGGCGGCCGGGCGGCCTTCGATCCGCGTCCGGCGGCGGTCGAGGCGTGGAACGATCACATCCAGGACCGGATGCGGCGCACCGTCTGGAGCACGGGCGGCTGCGACAGCTGGTACCTGGACGCGAACGGCCGGAACACGACCGTCTGGCCAGGGACGACCGGCGAGTTCCGCCGGGTGACGAAGCGGCTGGACCTGTCCGAGTACGACGTCCAGCGCGCGCCCTCCGGCACGGCCACCGCGGCGGGCACGGCCACAGCCTCCGCCCCGGCCTCCGCCGCGGCCACAACCCCCGCCACCGCCCCCGCACAGTCCGCCGCCGCCCGCTCGAAGCGGCCCGAACCGGTGGCCACGGCCGGGGAGGAGCGGTCATGACGCGCCTGACCAGCACCGGCGTGCGTACGGTGCCGACCGCCCTCACCCCGCCCGAGCCGCGCAGCAGGCCGGTCGTCGTCTCAGCGGACGGCGCGCGGCTGCACGTCGAGGTGCACGGCCCGGCCGCCGCGCCCGCCGTCGTCCTCGTGCACGGCTGGACCTGCTCGACCGTCTTCTGGGCGCCGGTGCTGCGGGCGCTGGTCGCCGACGGCCACCGGGTGATCACGTACGACCTGCGCGGCCACGGCCGTACGCCCGCCGCCGTGCCGCGCGACTACGGCACCCGCCTGCTCGCCGACGACCTGTGCGCCGTCCTCGACGCGACGCTCGCACCGGGTGAACGGGCCGTGCTCGGCGGCCACTCCATGGGCGCGATGACCCTGATGGCCGCCGCCGGACGGCCGCAACTGCGGGAGCACGCCGCGGCGTTGATGCTGTGCAGTACGGGTGCGGCGCGGCTGGTGCCGGAGGCGCGCGTGGTGCCCGTACGGCCGGCTGCGCTCCGTACGTGGATCCAGCGCAAGCTGCTCGGCACCTCCGCGCCACTCGGCCCGGTGACACCCGTCTCGCGGCGGATACTCCGCTACGGGACGATGGGCAGCGGATCGACCCGCGACCAGACGGACATGTGCGCCCGCATCGTGCACGCCTGCCCGCGCAAGATACGCGCGGCCTGGGCGCACGTGCTCGACGGACTCGACCTGAGCGACGGGCTGTCCCGGCTCACCCACCCGACGGCCGTCGTCGCGGGCACCGCCGACCGGCTCACGCCCATCGCCCACGCACGCGGCATGGCGGCCGCGCTGCCGCACTGCACCGGCCTCACCGAACTGCCCGGCCGGGGCCACATGACCCCCGTCGAGGCCCCGGACGTGGTCAGCGGTGTGCTCACCGGGCTCGTACGGGACCACCTCACCGGTACCGGAACGGTCGCCGGCACGGGCACAGCCACCTTCACCACGGGCGACGGCGCCACGGGCGATGGAGCCACCGGCGACGCCGCCGGGGAGGCGCACCAGATCCCCCGGGCCCGCAAGCAGCCCCAACCGGACCGCACGGCCGGTCAGTTCGCGATCAAGGAGGAGACCTCATGACCCGCAGGGACCTCGACGGCCAGGTCGCCGTCGTCACCGGTGCCGCCCGCGGAGTCGGCGAGCTGCTGGCCCGCAAACTCGCCGCCCGCGGTGCCAGGCTCGCACTGGTCGGCCTGGAGCCGGACGAGCTGAAGCGGGTCGACGAGTCGCTCCGTACGGAGTCGCGGCACTGGCACGCCGACGTCACCGACCCCGACGAGATGGCCCGCGTCGCCGCAGAGGTGAAGGACCACTTCGGCAAGGTGGACGTGGTCGTCGCCAACGCCGGTGTCGCCACCGGCGGCCCGTTCATGGACTCCGACCCGGCCTCCTGGCGGCGCGTCATCGAGGTCAACCTCATCGGCGGCGCGGTGACCGCGCGCGCCTTCCTGCCCCAACTCGTAGCGTCCCGCGGCTACTTCCTGCAGATCGCCTCGCTCGCCGCGATTACCCCCGCGCCGATGATGAGCGCGTACTGCGCGTCCAAGTCGGGCGTCGAGGCGTTCACACACTGCCTGCGCGCGGAGGTCGGGTACAAGGGCGTACGCGTCGGTGTCGGCTATCTGAGCTGGACCGACACGGACATGGTGCGCGGCGCCGACCAGGACGACGTGATGCGCGAACTGCGCCAGCGGCTGCCCTGGCCGTCCAACAAGACGTACCCGCTGGGCCCCGCCGTCGACCGCATCGTCGCCGGGATCGAGCGCCGCTCGGCGCACGTGTACGGGCAGTGGTGGTTGCGCGGGATGCAGGGCATCCGCGGCTATCTCCCGCCCGTCATCGGCACGGTGGGGCAGCGCGAGATGAAGCGGTTCGAGCCCCGGCTGGCCGCGGTCGCCGCCCGTACGGGGCTGGTCGGCGCGGGCGGCGAGGCGGACGAGAAGGCCCGCGCGGGACGGTGACACCGTAGGGGCGCGCGCGTAGGAGAGGGTGCGCGCGTACGAGCCCGCCGTACGCACGTGCTCCCGTACGGTGCCCTCGCGCGTGACGCCCGTACGGCAGGTGACGCCCGTACGGTGCGCTCGCACGTGACCTCCGTACGGTGCCCTCGCGCGTGACGCCCGTACGGAACGCGCGCGCCACCGTACGGAACGCGCCGCAAGCGCCTCCGTACGTGCGCGAGGGGTGCACCCGTCACCAACCGGTGCACCCCTCGGTACGTCCGCGTGTCAGCCGCAGGCGTGGCCGGACGTCAGATCGAGCGCGGCTGCGGCCCCTCGCCGAAGTCGTCGCCCTCGCCCTCGTCCTCGCTCATCCGGGACCGCCCCTGCCCCTCCATGTCCTCGGCGCTCCGCTGCGAACGCTCGCCGCCCTGCTGCTGACCGCCCATGTCGTCCGTGCCGCGCTCGGACTGCTGGCCGCCCTGCTGCTGGCCGCCGCCCTGCTGGTCGCCCATGCCGCCGCCCTGGGACTCCTCGTCCATGCCGCGCTGAGCCTGCTGCTCCTCGTCCGTCTCCATGCCGCGCTGGCCCTGTTCCTCCTGCTGGGCGCCGCGCTCCTGGGACCTGTCGTCGAACTGGTCGGACATACCCATGGTCACTCCAAAGCTGAGAAAGGGGTGGGACACGACCAGCCTGACATGACGCCCGAATATCCGCATTCCGGGCTAATAGCCAACAAAACCCCCAGGTCAGCAGTCCGCAACGCCCGCCCCCGAAAGCCCCGCAGACTTTTTTAAGCTCACGGCACCCACCGAGCTCTCAGCCTAGGCGTTGGTCGGCAGCAGAATATGTGTGTAAGAGACAGGGGGAAGGCCGGCGGGGCGTGGCGCGTGGGGGACCGCCACGCCCCGCCCTCCGGGGTGGGCGGCTGGGGACGCCGAAGCGTCCGGCTGTGGTGCAACAAGCAGCACGCTACTAGCCCCGATCCGGACGAGCTCCGCTTTCCGGGCGCCGGGTGGGGACTTATGCCTCTCTTAAGAGTCCGCAAGGGCCTGGTTAGGGCGCGGGTCCAGACCAATGGCCGCGGGAGCGCTCATCCGGGCGCGGGGGTGGCACAACTGCCCTGTGGGTGCGGTGAGTTCGGCGGCGTGCCGGTTCCTTCGGCGGTGCGCCGGTTCAACTGTGCGCGGGCCACGCGCGGGGCGGTGGGCGCGGGCCACAGGGGGGCTCGCGCTCAGCGCCGTACGACGCGCCGCCGCACCCTGCGGCCGCGCCGGCGCACCCCGCGCCCCGTACGCCCGCCCTCGTGCAGCGCCAGCCACATCCGTACCTCGGAGCCGCCCAGCACGGAGCGCCCGATGCGTACGTCTCCCCCGGTCGACTCCGCGACCCTGCGCACGATGTCCAGGCCCAGCCCTGTCGAGCCGGGCCCGCCGTCGCCGTGGCCGCGGCGCAGCGCCGCGTCCGGATCGGCGATGCCCGGCCCGGCGTCCGAGACGAGCACGATGACCGCGTCACTGGTGGGCCCGCCGTCGTGCACGTCGACGGCGAAGGCGGTGCCCTCGGGGGTGTGCCGGAAGACGTTGCCGAGCATCGCGTCCAGCGCGGCGGCGAGTTCGGCGCGCGCGACCGGCACCCGTACGGGCCGGTCCACGCCCGCGAGGCGCACCTCGCGGCCCTCGTCCTCGGCCAGCGCGGACCAGAACGACATGCGGTTCCGTATCACCTCGGCGGCGTCGCAACCCGCCGCGGCGGCCGAGTCGGGGGCGTGCGCGCGCTGTTCGCGCGCGGTGCGGATGATCTGGTCCACCTCGCGCTCCAGCTGGGCGACGGCCTCGCGGGTCTGCCGGGCGTCGTCGCCGTCGCCGAGCGACGCGGCGTTCAGCCGGAGCACGGTGAGCGGCGTACGCAGCCGGTGCGACAGGTCGGCGGCCAGCTCGCGCTCGTTGGCGAGGAGCCGTACGACCTGGTCGGCCATGGCGTTGAAGGCGACGGCCGCGGACCGCAGTTCGGTCGGGCCGCGCTCCGGCACCCGTACGCCCAGCTTGCCCTTGCCCAGTTCGTCCGCCGCGCGCGCGAGCCGTTCCGCGGGCCGCACCATACGGGTGCCGAGCCGGTCGGCGAACGCCACCGACCCGACGATCAGCGCGAGTCCGACCCCCGCGAGCACCAGCCACGACGTCGCCACGCCCTGCGTGATCTCGTCGTCCGGCACGAACACCTCGACCACGGCCACCTCGCTGCTCGCGACCGCAGTCGGCTGGAGCAGCGCGTACCCGCCCGGGACCCCGATGATGGACGCGCGGCCGCGCCGCGACGCCGTCTCGACGTCCGCACGCTCCGCGTGCCACGTGCCGATCTCCACCGCCTGCCCGCCGTGCGCCCCGGCGGGCACGTGCACGGCGATACGGCCCTCCGCGCCCGCCTGGCTGCTGGCCACCGCGCGGCGCAGCTCCTGCCGGTCCGTGGTGATGGCGAGGACGGGGCCGACGGCGGCGGCCTGCCGTTCGGCGTTGGACAGGGCGCGGTCCCGCGCCATCTCCTTGACGACCAGGCCGAGCGGCACGGCGAAGGCGACCACCACCATCACGGTCACGGCGAGGCACACCTTGACGAGCGCCCATCTCATCGGGACCGCTCCGGCCGTGGATACGCCGGCCCGGCCGGCCTCATGCGGGCGGCTCCAGCTTCACCCCGACACCGCGCAGCGTGTGCAGATAACGCGGACGGGCCGCCGTCTCGCCCAGCTTGCGGCGGAGCCACGACAGATGGACGTCGATCGTCTGGTCGTCGCCGTACGACTGCTGCCACACCTCCGCCAGCAGCTCCTTCCGCGCCACCACCACACCGGGACGGCGCGCGAGGAACGCGAGCAGGTCGAACTCGCGGCGCGTCAGGTCCAGCAGTACGCCGTCCAGCCGCGCCTGGCGCCGCAGCGGGTCGATGGCCAGCCCGCCGACGCGCAGTTCGCGGTCCTCGGCGGCCACTCCCCCGGGGCCCGTTCGCGCGTGCGAGCGGCGCAGCACGGCGGCCATACGGGCGGACAGGTGCTCCACGGAGAACGGCTTCACGAGGTAGTCGTCGGCGCCGTCGTTGAGCAGCCGTACGATCTCCGCCTCGTCGTCCCGCGCCGTCGCGATGATCACCGGCACGTCGGTGATCCCCCGGAGCATCTTCAGCGCCTCCGCACCGTCCAGGTCGGGCAGACCGAGATCCAGGATCACCACGTCGAAGCCGACCTGCGCCACCTCTCGCAGCGCCTCGAGTGCCGTGCCCACACTCCGTACGGTGTGTGCGGCGTCGGTGAGATGCCTGATGAGTGCGGAACGGACGAACTGGTCGTCCTCCACCACGAGCACACGTGCCATGCGCGGCACGCTACGACATTCCGCGCCGGAGCACCCCTGCGGGGACGGACGTATCGCCGTACGGAGGCCGGGCGGCGATCCGTACGGAGACCGGGCGGCGATCCGCGGGGAGGCCGGACCGATTGCCGTACGGGGGGCCGTAGTCCGGCGGGAGGCCCGCTACCCTTCCGCCATGCGACGCAGTCTGCTGAGCGCGGGTGCGTGGACCGCGGCCACCGGGGTCGCCGTCACGCTGTCCTGGTTCGCCGTGCACACCATGCTGGCGGGGACGGCGTACGACCCGCCGCGCGCGCTGCCCGTATCGGACAGTTCGCCGTCCAGCTCGGCGTCGGACGGCGCCACCCCCCGCTCCTCCTCGACGCACCGCCCCAAGCCGCCCTCCGCCAGCGGCCCTTCGAGCCGTAAGGCCGAGACCCCGGCCAGGTCGTCGGACGCGCCGGGGAGCGGTTCGGACAGTGGCAGCCGTACGCCGCGGGACCGGCAGACCCGTACGGAGTCCCCCTCCCCTCCCCCGACGCGGGAGGGGAACGTCCGCAGCTACTCGACCGAGGGCGGACGCGTGGTCTTCGACCTCGGCGAACACTCGGCCGACCTGGTCTCCGCCACCCCCAACCCCGGCTGGAACATGCAGGTGTGGAAGGGCGACGCGTGGATCCGCGTGACGTTCAGCACCAGCAGCGACTCCACGTCCGTCTTCTGCACCTGGAACGGCACCCCGCCGAAGGTCGAGCGCTACGACGGCTGAGGCGCGCCCTGCGCGGGCGCGGCCACCGTACGGACGGCCCCGGCAGCCGGGTCGCGGCCCGACAGCGCGAGCGCGCGCTCCAGCGGACCGCTCCCGTCCGGCAGCCGTACGGGCTCGGCGAAGCCGTCGTACTCGCGGTACACCTCCGCGTACCGCTCGACCACGTCCAGCACGCACCGCGCGAGCCCGTCGGAGCAGCGGAGTTCCTGGCCGGTGGCCGCCGCCACGTCCCAGCCGTGCACCACGAGTTCCTTGACGACCATGCCGGCGATCTCCTCGGCCGGCATCGCCGCGAAACCGAGGTCCACCTCGCCCTCCCACGCCTCCGGCGCCGCCCAGGCGGCGACCGCGCGGGCGAGCTGTGCGGCGTACGCGTCGGCCCAGCCGGGCTCGGACGCGAAGTCGCGGCCGGTGAGCTCCCCGGGCAGCCGCGTGCGGCGGGCGCGGTGTTCGAGGCCGTGCGAGGTGTAGAGGATCCAGTGGTTGAGGAGCGTACGGAGGTCCCAGCCGGCGCAGGGCGTACGGCCGTCCAGCGGGCCGGCGGGCACGCCGCGGGCGACGCGTTCCGCCACGGCCGCGGCTTCCTTCAGGTGTGCGTGGAGTGTCGCGTTCATGCGCCGCAAGCTAGCCGCGGGCGCCCGGCGGGGGCTTGAACAAACGCGACAGCGGCCGCCGCCCCCTCAGCGGACGCGGCCGCTAGCCGAAGGTTCCGGCGGGCGGTGCGGGGGACGGCACCGCCGTCGCGTCCGTGACCGCGCGTGCTCCGCCCGCGAAGGCCACGAGCGCCGGGCCGTGTTCGACCCGCCCGGGGTGCGGGTCCGCAGCCGTACGGCGGGTCAGTTCGGCGACGGGAAGCTCGCGGTCGGAGGCGAGCAGCACCGCGTTCCCGAAGCGACGGGCGCGCAGGACGGCGGGGTCGGCGATCAGGCACAGTTCGCCGAACGCGCCCTGGGCAGTGGCGATCTGGGCCCGCAGGTGCGCGAGCGGACCGGCCCCGGCCCCGTCGCGTACGCCGGAAGCACCCGAGCCGTCCGCGAGGTTCGCCGCGTAGAACCCGCCGGGCCGCAGCGTCCGCCGTACCTCCGCGAGGAACTCGCCGCTCGTCAAGTGCGCAGGCGTACGGGCCCCGTTGAAGACGTCGCAGATCACCAGGTCCGCCCACGCGTCCGGGATGCGGGCGAGCGCCGCGCGCGCGTCGGCGGACCGTACGCGTATCCGCCAGCCGCCGTCCCACGGCAGCTCGCGGCGTACGAGCCGGACGAGCGCGGCGTCCACTTCGACCACCTGCTGCGTGGAACGCGGGCGCGTGAACGCCGTGTAGCGGGCGAGCGTGAGCGCGCCGCCGCCCAGGTGCAGCGCGTGCACGGGGCGCCCGTACGGCGCGGCCAGGTCGGCGATGTGGCCGAGCCGCCGCTGGTAGGCGAAGTCGAGATACGCGGGGTCGTCCAGATCGACGTGCGACTGCGGCGCCCCGTCGAGCAGCAGCGTCCAGCCGCGTGCGCGGTCCGGGTCGGGCCGCAGCTGCGCGAGCCCGCCGTCGACGGGCACGCTGAGCGGTTCGCGCCGCTGCCGGGTCCGCCGGGCGGGTGCCGTGCCGCCGTCGCGGGCCCGCTTGTTCTTCGCCACGACACCATTCTGACCCGTGCGCGCCCGCGTGACCTGCGGGCACCCGTACGGGCACGGGGCAGGGGACCGTACGGGCACGGGGCAGGGGACCGTACGGGCACGGGGCAGGGGACCGTACGGCTGCCGTACCGGCGCCCGTACGCCGCTATCCGCAGCGGTCGACGGCCTCGATCGTACGGGCGGCCTCCCGCAGCGCCGCCCGCAGTTCCGCAGGCTCGGTGGCCGGGGTGTACGCACCCTCCGGCGGCACCAGCCAGCCGGTGCCGGAGACGGGCGGCTCGCCCGCGGGCCGTACGCCGCACCCGTACGTCTGCGTGCACGCGCTGCCCGGCATGTCCCAGCCCGCGGCCGTACCGGGCGGGACGAGGAAGCCGAGGGTGTCGCAGTCGCCGTCGTGCAGCACGGGGCCGACACCGTCCCGAAGGCGCAGGATGTCGACCGCCTCCAGGCCCTGCCGCGCGGGCACGGTCACCAGGTCGCACGGCTCGTCGGAGCCGCCGGACTCGGAGCCGCCGGGCTGGAAGCCGCCAGTCGTCATGGCACGGGACTCCGCAGGTGAATCGGATCCGATTGCAGCTACACCGGTGTCCAGCACGAGGACCCCTCCTCCGCGGTCGCTTGTGCCGAGTTCAACGCTTCACGGCGTCAACAGCTACGGCGGCGGAACGCTGCAAAGGATGGCACTTCATGGCAGATCGAGGTTGAGATTTCCCTTTTGTAGCCAAACCCTGCGTGGCGGTGCCATCACAGCCGGTACCGTCCGGGCATGGCGTCGTCACCATCAACGTCACCGGGCCCGCCCCAAAGACCCAACTCGGCGTTCCGCCGGCTGCGGGGCAGGCTCTCACCGGGCGAGTTTGCGGCGGCCGTGCGCAGGTCGGCGCGGGAGATCGGGGAGCGGGTGTCCTGCGACGCCCGTTACATCGGGCGGGTCGAGTCCGGAGAGATCCGGTGCCCCAACTACGCCTACGAGCGGGTGTTCCTGCACATGTTCCCCGGCCGGACGCTCGCGGACATGGGCTTCGCACCCCGGGAGTCCGTACGCGGTCGCACCTCGCGCACTCGTGGAGCGGACGGAGGTGAGAGCGCGCCCCCGCCGTCCTCGATGCGCCGAACGGAACCCGGCCGGGGTCCGGAACGTCAACCCCCGGAAGACTCCGGCAGAAGCACCACCCGTCACTCCGAACACTCCGAACACAACGAGCAACACACGCAACAACACCCGCGCCCCGAGCGGCCCGAGCCTCCCGAGCACCACCCGCAGCCCGAGCATCCTGAGCAATCCGAGATCGACGAGGAGAGCGACGTGCTACGTCGCGCGTTCATGACCGGCGGCCCCGCCGCCCTGGCGACCGTCTCGCTGTGCGGCGAAGCCGCCGCCGAGCCCCGGCCCTCCGCCGCCGCGACCACCGTCCGTACCCCCTCCGCGTACGCCGCGGACGCCCTCACCCCGCCGGGCTCCGCGGCCCCCGGCGCCCCGCACGGCCGCCCTGGCGCGGCCGAAGCGGAGGGCGTGGAACGGGCCGTGCGCCGGATCCGGCTGCTGGACGACCGGCACGGCGCCGACGGCCTCTACCAGCGCGCGGGCGACTCGCTGCGCGCCGCCTACGAATTGCTGGACGCCGGCGCGCAACGCCGTTCCGTCTCCGACCGGTTGCACGCCGGCGCGGGCGAACTCGCCATCTCCGTCGGCTGGCTGGCACACGACTCGGGCCGCTTCCCCGACGCACGCTCGCACTACGCGGAGGCACTCGCCACGGCACGCGTCGCCGCCGACCCGGCGCTGGAGGCGCACGCGTTCTGCAACACCGCGTTCCTGGCCCGGGACGCGGGCCGCCCCCGCGAGGCCGTACGGGCGGCGCAGGCCGGCCAGCAGGCCGCGAAACCGCTCGGCTCGGCACGCCTCCAGTGCCTGCTCGCACTACGCGAGGCGGGCGGCTGGGCGGGCATGGGCGACCGTTCGGGCTGCGCGGAGGCACTGGCGCGGGCGCACACGCTGTTCGCGCGCGGCCCGTCGGACGCCGACCCCGAGTGGATGACGTTCTTCGGCGAGGCGGAACTGGAAGGGCTGGAAGCCCAGTGCTGGTCCGCCCTCGGCGACTGGCACGCCGCAACGGACCACGCCCGCCGCGCCGTTGCCCTCCAGGACCCCCACTTCGTACGGAACCGGGCGCTGTTCACCGCCGAGCTCGCCGGCGACCTGGCGGCGCGGCGCGAGCCCGAGGAGGCGGCGTCGGCCGCCTCCGAAACGCTCGAGCTGCTGGGGCCCGTACGCTCCACCCGCATCCGCGGCATGCTCACCACCACGGCCCGCCGCCTCGACCCGTACCGCCGCACCCCCGTGGTCGCGGACTTCCTCACACGCCACGCCCGCACGGTCTGAGCCCCCTGGCGCGGTGACGACGACGCGGTAGGCACCCGTACGACGGAGCGCTACGGTTGAGTAGCACGCCGTGCGCAGCGAGTCAGGGGAGGGACGCGATGGCGGGGGTGCCCGACGGACGGCGGCTCGCGGCGGTGGTCGCGGGCGTCGTGGCCGGAGCGGTGGGACTCGGGCTGCTCGCGACGGCGGTGCTCGCGGACCTTGACACCGCGGACCAACTGGCGAGTCTCGCGGGCGCGGCAGCAGGGCTCATCGGAGTGGTCATCTCGGTGGCCGCTCTGACGCGCTCCCCGCCGGAGGGCGGGCGACGGGTGCGCGCACGGGGAGGAGGCAAGGCAGCGGGAGGCAGCATGCGCGGCAACGCGCTCGGCCGCGGCTCTGCCGTCTCGGGGCCGCCCTCGGCCGTACCACGGCGCCGCCAGGAGCCTACGGGCCCGGTCGACGTCGAAGCGCGGGACGACGGAGTCGCCGTGGGCGAGGACCTCATCGACAACGCGTTCGGCGACGACAGTGAGCGTCGCCGGTGACGCCGACGCGTCCCGGAGGCGATGAACACCGCTGGGTGAAGGCAGCATTCGGTGGGACCGCCGCGGGCGGCGACATCAAATGGTCCGCAACCGCACCGAACAGCACCGTGATCTACATGAAGAATCCGGTCATCAAGATCGGGGGTTCCGACGCGGCGGCGCCGTCCGCCCCCTCCCACGAACCGACGTCGCCGAGAACGGCCGCACTGCCCCCGGCCCCCGCCGGTTTCACGGGCCGCGAGGACGAACTGGCAGACGTACTGGCACAGTTGAACCCGGGCCCCGAGGGTGCCGCTCCCGAACCGGGACGGTCGGAGCGGTCGGCGACGTCGGGCTCACCGGGACCGCCGACCACGACGGCCACGACCGTGACCGGCATGCCGGGGGTGGGCAAGACCGCGCTGGCCCAGCAGGCGGCGCAGGAGGCCGTCCGGCAACGCCGGTTCCCCGGCGGCGCGTTCTTCGTGGACCTGCGAGGTGACGGCGGCGACGGCGCGGGCGGTGGCGGCGCGCCGCTCACCACGGAGGAGGCCGTACGGCAGTTGCTGAGCGCGGCGGGCGAGAGCCCGGACGGCATACCCCCGGACGGGCAGGTGGCAGCGTGGCAGCGGTTCCTCGCACGCCTCGCCGAAGAGGGCAGTCCCGTCCTCGTCGTCCTCGACAACGCGGCTTCCGCGGGCACCGTAAGCCCGCTCCTGCACGGCGGACCGCACCGGTTCCTGGTCACTTCCCGGCAGACGCTTTCTGCGCTGACCGCTCACCGTGTCGTTCTGGGGCCGATGCCGCACGACGACGCGTTGGCCATGCTCGACAGCCGGCTCCGCCACATTGATGCCGCGGACGGCAGGGTCACCGGGGATGCCGTGGGCGCCGACCGGCTCGTGGAGCTGTGTGATCACCTGCCGCTGGCGCTGCGGGTGGCCGCAGCCGCGCTGGGAGATGAGCCGGCACGGTCGCCCGCCCAACTCGCGGATGCTCTCGGCGCCGAGGGGGCGCGATCCGACGCGCTGGCGTACGACGACACCGACGAGTCGGGACGGCCCCTCGCGGTCACCGCTGCCTTCGGCACCTCGTACCGTCGGCTGAGCGGGGCGCAGGCCCGGGTGTTCCGGCTGCTGCCGCTGGCGACCGGGGCGGACGTGTCCACGAGCGCCGCTGCGGCCCTCGCGGGTCTGACCGTACGGGAGGTCCGGCCGCTGCTGGCCGCGTTGGCCCGCAACGCGCTGCTCCAGCCGCACGGCGCCGACCGGTGGTCGATGCACGGCCTCGTCCGCTCGTACTCGGCGGCGCTCCCCCGGAGCGAAGAGGAACGCGAGGACGCTGCGGGCCGTTTCCTCACCCATCTCGTGGACACGGCGGGGCAGGCCCTCTCCGTCCTCGCCGCCGACGGCGAGCACGACGGCGAGTCCCACGGCGAGCCCGGCGGCGGGACCGGGGACGGGGACAGCGGCAACGGGGACGGGACGCGCGGCGACGCCCTCCGCTTCGACGGCCCGGAAGAGGCCGCGGCGTGGCTGCGGTCCGAACACGACACCCTGCTCAGCGCCGTCCCCGCGGCAGCCGAGCAGGGTCAACCCGGCCTCGCGCGCCGTCTGTTCGGGATGCTCAGCGCCTGCCAGGGCCTGCTCCCCTCCTCGCAGCGCTGGGTGGAGGTGGCGCGCGGCGCGGTGGAACGGGCCCGTACGGATACGGACCGCGAGGGCGAGGCGGCGGCGCTGCGCGTGCTCGGCACCGCCCTCGTGAACACCGGGCGGGAGGACGAGGGCATCGCCGCCCTGGAGTCCTCACTCCGGGTGAGCCGCGAGTCGGGCGACCGCGGGGAGACTCTCGCGGCCCTGCTCGCCCTTGCCGGTGCACTGGTGGCCGCACGCAGGCCCGGCGACGCGCGCCCGGCAGCGGAAACGGCCAGGGAAGCGGCCAGGGAGCAGGGCGAGCGGGAAGCCGAGGCGGAGGCACAGTTCCTGCTCGGCCACGTCCACATACTCCGGGAGGACAGGACGGAGGCCGCGGTTCACCTCCTCGACGCGGCGGCAGCGGCACGTGAATGCCGGGACCCGTACGCCGAGGGACGTGCCCTCGGCATGCTGGGACATCTGCGGTGCGACGAGAGGAGTTTCGCCGAAGCCGCCGTGCTCTTTCGGGAGACCGTCGCGGCGTACCGTGCGGCAGCAGAACCGCACGCGATCGCCCCAGCGCTCCGCTGGCTCGCCTGCGCGCTCATCGCCGCGCCGTCGGAGGCAGAGCCCGGCGAGGTGGTCGCCACGCTCACGGAGGCGACGGACCTCCACCACGGGACGGGCGACCGCGCGGACGAGGTACGGGCGCTGCGCATCCTGGCGCTGCAACTCGCTGTCGAGGAGCGGCGAGACGACGCCTACGAGGCCGCGGACAGGGCACTCGACGTACACCGGGCGCTGGGCGCTCCGGCCCAGGAGGCGGACCTGCTGTTCCGGCTGGCTCTGCTGCGCATGCGCTACACGGACATGGCCGATTCAGTCAGAGAGGGCGTCGACCGGGGCCATGACGCCCTGATGCACATGGCGCAGGACCCCTACCTCCGCAAAGCGATGAAACGCCATGGGAAGTTCGAGGACTACGTACGGTCCTACAACACGCCACGGCCCGCCCCCGCCGACGCGCCCGGGAGCGAGCAGCTCCAGCAGTTCCTGCGCGTCCTCGCCGGTGTGGGAGAGCCCGCCGACAAGCACTTCATCGGGTGCCTGCTGGCCACCGACCCGGAACGCGTGGACGCCGCCGCACGGTGGTGGCGGGAGGCGGCAGACGACGGACACGTACCGGCGCACCTCCTGCTCGGTGTGACGGCTGCAGGGCGGCAGGACTGGGAGGACGCCGAACGGCACTTCCGGCAGGCGGCCGAGTCCGGCGACACGGAAGCGATGTACCACCTCGGACACACACTCCAGAAGCGGAGTGCGCCGGAACGCCTGGCATGGTGGCGCGCGGCCGCAGACGCGGGACACAACGGGGCCAGGGTGTCGCTGGCGCTGGAGCACCTCCAGGCACAGGACGGAAGCCGCGAGGAGGTGGAGGACCTGCTCCGGCCCGCCGCCGACGCCGGGAACGACCAAGCCGTCCGGCTGCTCGGGACACTGCTGCACCAGCGCGGGGCGCTCGGGGAGGCGGAACGGCTGCTCCGGCTGAGCGCCGCGGCGGGGACGCCGGACGGCATGGCCTCACTGGGCGACCTGCTGTCCGACACCCACCGCCGCGGGCTGGCCGTCTGGTGGTGGCGCAGGGCCGCGGAGGCCGGGCACACCGGCGCCATGGTGAGCCTCGGCTTCCACGCCGTGCGGGCCCGGTGGACGGAACACTGGTGGCTGACGGCGGCAGAGGCCGGTGACGACTACGGGATGCGCCTGCTCGCCAAACTGCTGTCGCAGCAGGGCAGGCACCGGGAGGCGGAGCGCTGGCAGGCGCGCGCGTCGGCGGCTCAGGTGGAGTGACCCCGGAGCCGTACGCAGCCACGCGCGCGCCTGCGCGCCGTACGGCCCGCTCTTCAACGCCCGCGCGCCCGCGCGCATTCAGCCCAGGTGCCCCGTGTCGTTCCAGCGCTCGATCGCCGGGGTGCCGTGCGACCAGCCGAGGATGGAGAGGGAGGCCGGGTCCAGCTGGACGCGGGCTGCGAAGTCCGCGTCGTAGCCGAGCCAGCGGGCGCCCAGCATGCGCAGTACGTGGCCGTGTGCGAAGACCAGTACGTCGCGGTCGGCCGAGCGGGCCCACTCCACGACCCGGCCGGCGCGGGCGGCGACCGCGGCGATGCGTTCGCCGTCCTCGACGCCGTCGCGCCAGATGAGCCAGCCGGGGCCGGCGCGTTCCGCGATCTGTTCGGAGGTGAGGCCCTCGTACGCGCCGTAGTCCCACTCCCGCAGCGCGTCCCAGTCCGCCGCGCGCTCCCCGAAGCCCGCGAGATCGCAGGTCTCGCGGGCGCGTACGAGCGGGCTGGTGCGGACCTCGGCGTCCGGGAGGCCGTGCCAGGGCGCGCGGTGCAGGCGTTCGCCGAGGAGCTTCGCCGCCCGGCGGCCCTCCTCGAGCAAGGGCTTGTCCGTACGCCCTGTGTGCTGCCCGGACAGCGACCACTCCGTCTCGCCGTGCCGGACCAGCAGGATGCGCGCTGCCAAGTGGATCGCCGCCTTCCGTCTGAACTGCTGAGTCCATCATCACTCAGCCGTCCGCGGGCAACCCGCCGGAGGGGCTGCGCGTCTCTTCGACCGGCGTACTCCGAACGGTCGGGCGCGCGCCACCCACACTTCACCGTCATGGAGGCCGCTCGGATGTCCGTTGTTCGTCGGCTGCACTGGTGGGCGGAGCTTCCGCTGATCGTCGCGGTGTACGCGCTCTACTCCGCCGGGCGGCTCTTGGTCAGCAACGGCTCGACGGCGGAGGCGGTCGACAACGGACTGGCGATCCTCCGTTTCGAGCAGGATCTGAGCCTGAACGCCGAGCACCCGCTCAACCGCCTCTTCACCTCCGAGGCGTGGCTCGGCATACCCGCCGACTTCGCGTACGCCTCGCTGCACTACCTCGTCACACCCGCCGTGCTGATCTGGCTCTGGAAGCGGCGCAGCGCCGAGTACCGCGCCATGCGGACCTGGCTGATGCTGTCCACCGTGATCGGCCTCGTCGGCTTCACGCTGGTGCCCACCTGCCCGCCGCGGCTGCTGGACGCCACGTACGGCTTCACCGACACGATGGCGCAGTACGGCGACTACGGCTGGTGGAGCACGGAGGCCAGCGCGCCGGAGGGGCTGGGCGGGCTGACCAACCAGTACGCGGCGATGCCGAGCCTGCACGTCGGCTGGGCGCTGTGGTGCGGGGTGGTGCTGTGGCGGTACGGGCGCCGGACGCCGTGGCTGCGGACACTGGCCGTCGCGTACCCGCTGAGCACCACGCTGATCGTCATGGGCACCGCCAACCACTACCTCCTGGACGCGGTCGCGGGCGCCGCCGTGATGGGCCTCGGGCTGCTGCTGGCCCGCCCGGCGCTGCGCGCCACCGACGCGCTGCGGCGGCGGCTCGCGCCTGCACTGGGGCCGGTGCTGGCGCCCGTACGGGAGGCGGCGGGGCGGCGGTTCGCCTCCGTACGGGGGCGGTTCAAGGGCCGGTCCGCGCCCTGGCCTGGGCAGGAGGCGTCCGTACGGGACCGGTCGGCGCGGAGCGCGATCGTACGGCGCGGCTCGGCGGATGTCGGTGCCGGATGCCAGACTTCGGCGCGTACCGCATACTCCGGCGAGGCGCGCGAGGCGAAAGCCGATGACGACATTCCACGGCAGCACAGCCGTGCCGGCACAGCAGGCAGCACAGGGGCAGGAGGCAGCACCGCGGCAGGGGGAGCCGCAGCGAGGGGAGCCGCAGCGGAAGACGCCGAGGCAGGAGGCGAGACCGGGCGAGCCGGGGCCGGCGGCGAACCGGCCGACGCGGCTGCGCCGGCGGCTCACTGAGCTGCGCGGCGGCCCGGACGTGCCGCCGCGCCCGCTCGACGCCCGCGCCCTCGCGGCCCTCGCCGCGAACCCCGGCTGCCGCCGCCGCGCACTGCTGGACGGCGCGGGGGTCGACAAGGGGGCGCTCGCGTCGGCGCTGGGCGCGCCCGCCGCGTTCGGGCAGTCGCAGTTCGCGTTCGTGCGCGGCAACGCCTTCGAGGCCCGGGTGGTCGCGGACGGCGGCGCCGAACTGATCAGACTCCTCTGCGCGCACACGGACGGCACGCCCGCGACCCCGCCGGAGCCGGCCGAGGTGACCGTCCCCGATCTGGCGGCGGACGGGCCCGCGGGCCGTACCGCCCGTACGCGCATCGCGCTGGAGGAGGCGACGGCCGCGGGCCGGTGGGCGCTGCTGCGGCATCCCATGGTGAGCCTGGAGATCGCCGGTTCGGCGGCGTATCTGGAGCCCGACGCGATCGCGGTGCGGCCGGACGGCGGCTGGACGGTGATCGAGATCAAGTCGTTCCCGATCCTGGACGGTTCGGCCGACCCCGCGAAGGTCGGCGCGGCGGCCCGGCAGGCCGCGGTGTACGCGCTGGCCCTCGAACAGCTCCCGGGCGGCGCCGGCCGCGTACGGTCCGAGGCGCTGCTCGTCTGCCCGAAGGACTTCTCGAACCTGCCGACCGCCGCGCCCGTCGACCTTCGCAAGCAACTCGCCTCCACCCGGCGCCAGTTGAAGCGCCTCACCCGGCTCGACGAGATCGCGGACACGGTCCCCGACGGCACGCGCTTCGACCCCGCGCTCCCCGGCGAGGAGCTCACCGCGGCGGTCGACACGGTCCCGGCGGAGTACGCGCCGGAGTGCCTGGCCAGCTGCGAACTCGCCTTCCACTGCCGCGCGCAGGCCCGTACGGCGGGCACGGTGGCCTCCCTGGGGCGCGCGGTGCGCGGCGAGCTGGGCGGCCTGACGACGGTCGACGCGGTGCTGACGGCGGCCCACGGGGAGGGTGCGGACGCGGCTGATGCGGCGGACGCACCTGATGCGACTGACGCGGCCTCGGCAGACGCGGCGGACACGGCCGGTCCGGTGGACGACCCCGCCGCCGCGGCCCTGCGCCGCGCCGCCCGCCTCCGCGCGGAGGCGCTGGAACACCTGGAGCACACGGCACCACCCGCGCACACCGCCGCACCCGCGCACACCGCACCGCCCGTACGGCAGAGCCCCGACGCGGAGGCCGCATGTCGCTGATCTCCACCCTCGCCCGTATGGAGGCCGTCGCGGCAGGCCGCGCGCAGCCCACCGCGACCGTACGGCACCGGTGGCTGGCCGAACGGCCCATGGTGTTCGTGCCGTTGACGACCGCCGGTGAGGCGGGCGCGCCGCTAGGCGCACTCGTCGGCACCGACCGCGCGCACCCGCGCCTGCTCACCGTGCCGCAGCCGCGCGACCGCGACCTGCGGTTCGCCTTCCTGAGCGCGCTGGCCGACGAGATGCTGCCGCACCTCGAGTCGGCGCAGGACGACGTCGAGGTCGAGCAGCGCGGCGACGAGGAGACCGAGCTGTGCGCGGACGCCCCGCAGCTGCTCGTACCCAACGGCCCCGCCCTGGACTTCGTACGCCTGCTGGGCCGGTCGATGCGCTTCCGGCGTACGGCCGAGGAGGACCCGGAGACGCCCTATCCCGCGCCCGCGCGGGTGCCGCTGCTCGGCCGCTGGCTCACGCACTACGGCGAGCGGGCGCGGGTGCCCGGCGCCGCGCTGCTGGCGGCGATGACGGACCTGCTGACCCGGCACTGGGCCACCGGCCAGAGCCAGTTGGAGGACCAGCATCTGGGCGCGCTGCTCGGCTGGATCCTTCCGGAGGAGCGGACGCGGCCCGAGGACCCGGAGGCTCGGGACGGCGCCGGGCAGCTGCTGCACCCGCCGGCCGGCCCGGCGACCGACCCCGCGTTCGACAACAAGCTGCTCGCCCCCGCCATCGACCGCTACGACGCGGGGCTCCCCGGCGCGGCCGAGCGGATCGACGAGCTCATCGCGTCCCAACTCCGGCCCACCTGGGACGACATGTGGGACGGCGTGGAGCTGCTGCGGACGCTGCCGGAGGGCGGCAGCGTGGCCGACCGCTGGAAGCGCGACCGCTACTCGTACACGCACCACCGCGACCGCGTACGGTCCGGCGAACCGCCGCAGCCCAAGCAGGACGACGCCGTGACCGCCGCCGCCAAACTCGCCTCCCGCGAACAGGCCCAGGCCCGGCTGGAGGCACAGGAGGCGCTGGACGACCCGCTGGCGATGGCGGCGCGGCGGCTGGCGGGCGAGGCGTTCGCGGGCGAGGTGACCGAGGTGGTGCCTGAGTGGTCGGACGGCAAACGGCCGCGCCCGCGCCCGCTGGTGACCGTACGCACAGGCGACCGCCCGCACCTCACCGAGCGCGGCAAGGTGCACCGGGTGCTGCCCGAGGAGTACGGCGGCGGGCGGCAGAGCGCGGAGTACGTGGCGCACGGCCCGGACGACCCCGGGCTGATCACGCTGCGGCTGGTGAACGGGATGGGGCGCGGCAAGGAGCCCGCCGCCGGTTCCGTGCCGGAGCCCGGCGACCGGGTGTGCTGGACGCTCTTCGAGCACTCGCCGCGGGGCGGGCCCGGCCTGCCCGAGCCGGAGGACACCCCGTGGACGCACGGCGGTCCGCCGGGCGACTCCCCCGCCGCCGCCCTTCCCGCGGCGGGCGCGGCGCCTGCTGGTACCGCCGTTGCCGCGCCTGCCGTTGCCGCCGTTGCCGCGGCGCCTGATCCCGAGACCCCGGAGGACTTCCTGTGAACGGCCCCACCGCAGCCCGGGACGCGGCGGATACGGCGAGGTCTCCGGACGCGGCGGACACGGCTGTTCTGAGTGGTGACGCCGACCCCGGCGAGGCGGCCGCGCGGGCGACCGGCGCGATCCTGCGCGACACGCTGCACGGCGCGCACCGCGGCGTCGTCGTCGACTCGCCGCCGGGCGCCGGGAAGTCGACCCTCGTCGTACGGGCTGCCCGCGAACTCGCCGCCGCCGGCCGCCCGTTGATGGTCGTCGCCCAGACCAACGCGCAGGTCGACGACCTCGTGCACCGTCTCGCCCTCGCGGACCCGGAGCTTCCGGTCGGCCGACTGCACAGCAGCGACCCCGAACCGTACGATCCGGTGCTCGACCAGCACCCCTCCGTACGCACCTCTGCCAAGGCGGACGCCCTCGCCGGGCTGGACATCGTCGTCTCGACGGCGGCCAAGTGGGCCTGGGTGAAGTCGGACACGCGGTGGCCGCACGCGATCATCGACGAGGCGTACCAGATGCGTTCCGACGCGCTGCTCGCCGTGGCCGGGCTGTTCGAACGGGCGCTCTTCGTGGGCGATCCGGGGCAGCTCGACCCGTTCAGCCAGGTCGGCGCCGAGCAGTGGGCGGGGCTGTCGTACGACCCGTCGGCGAGCGCGGTGACCACCCTCCTCGGGCACAACCCGGACCTGCCGCAGCACCGGCTGCCCGTCTCCTGGCGGCTGCCCGCGTCGGCGGCGCCGCTGGTGTCGAAGGCGTTCTACCCGTACACGCCGTTCCGCAGCGGCACCGGTGACGGCGACCGTACGCTCACGTTCGGGGTGCCGGGGGACGGTTCGGCCGAGGACGCGGTGCTCGACGAGGCGGCCGCCGCGGGCTGGGGCCTGCTGGAACTGCCCGCCCGCAACACCCCGCGCACCGACCCGGAGGCGGTCGCGGCCGTCGCCCGCGTCGTACGGCGACTGCTCGCACGCGAGGGCACGGCGGGCAGCGCGCGTACGGGCGGGGCCCGTACGGGCAGTGCGCGTGCGGGCGGGGCCGGCGTCGACACGACGCCGCTGACCGCTGACCGCGTCGCGGTCGGCACCGCGCACCGGGACCAGGCCGCGGCGGTACGGGCGGCCCTGGCGGACCTCGGTGTGCGCGACGTCACGGTGGACACGGCGAACCGGCTCCAGGGGCGGGAGTTCGACGTCACCGTCGTCCTCCACCCGCTCTCCGGCCGCCCGGACGCGACGGCGTTCCACCTGGAGACGGGGCGGCTGTGCGTCCTGACCTCGCGGCACCGGCACGCGTGCGTGGTGGTGTGCCGCGCGGGCGTACCGGAGCTGCTGGACGAGCACCCCTCGACGGAGCCGGTGCAGCTGGGCGTCACGGTCAAGTTCCCGGACGGCTGGGAGGCGAACCATGCGGTCCTGCACCACCTGTCCCCCCACCGCGTGCGGTACGTCCCCACCTGACACTTGAGTACGGCCTCAGCCACGGTCCAGCCCGTCCGGCGCTTGAGGACGGCCCTCGCCCTCCACCGGGCGGGCGGCCACGGAACGGCCGCACCAGGCAATTCCAGCCCGTCCGGCGCTTGAGGACGGCCCTTGACCCCCACAGGGCGCACCCCGCCGGTGACCGGTCACCGCGTCGTACGCGGGCGCGGCCCGGACCCCGGCCGAGGTTCGTCCTCAAACGCCGGACGGGCTGGATAGGGGCACGGACAGGCCCGGTGGGGCACGCGTTCAGAGCCCGTCTTGCGGGGCGCGGGACAATGGACGGCGGCAACCGAACCTGGAGGTCCCCCTATGCCCGAGCCGCATGCGGCTCCCGAACCGCCGGCCGGCAGCGCTCCCCGCTTCCGCCGCCCCGCTCCGCTGCTCTTCGAGCCCGCGGACACCGTCGGCGACGCGGAGCACTTCTTCGACCTGGAATCGATGGACGACCCGCGCGAGCTGCTCGACCGCTCGACCGAGCTGACGCTCGCCTTCCGGGCGGCGGCCGACCGTGCCATGGAGTTCCAGGCGATGGCGGCCGCACAGCTGGCCGACCGCAGACGCTTCGACCGGCTGCCGGACGAGGCGATCGCCGAGCGTGCGGACTGGACGGAGGACTACGCGCGCAAAATGATCGAGTTCGGGCGCCGACTGCTGGGCGACCGCGACGAGCAGTGACGCACGTGCGGTGGCGCGAGCAGCGGGCGGTACCGGCGGCGAAACCACGGCGTAGGACACGGAGGTGCAACGGAGGGCATATGCGCGCGTGCGGACCGTACCCGACACCGCCCCGCCCTGTCCCGGTTTCCGGTGATTCATGGAATCGCCATCTGCCGTGCCGGTAGTTGTGGACGTCATGAGCGAACCCGGCGATCCGACCGCTTGTACCCCCGTCACCCGCGTCACTCCCGCGGGCGCGGACTGGCTCGCCTCGGCGAGCCGCTTCCCGCGCAGCGTCCACGCCCTGTGGGCGCTGCGCCCGGGAGCGCCCAGCGTGCTCCCGTGCGGGACCGCGTTCGACGTGGTGAGCTCTCCACTGCTGTACGGCCGCCGCCTGCTGGAACGGCTCTGGGCCACCGGCCCGGGCAGCGGGCCGGCGGCCGTACACCGCTCTCGCGTTCTGCTGTTCGCCGCGCCGGGCAGCGCGGACCGGCTGCTCGCGCTGCTGCGCTGGGAGGAGTGGCGCGAGACCGGCGGAACGGGCGGAGCCACGTTCGCGGAGCCGGGCGAAGAAACGATCCCCCCGCTGCTCTGCCACGGCCCCGGCGACACCGTGACCGTGCCGCCCCTGGCCCCGGCCCCGCGCCTGGGCCCCGCAGCGGCCGACGCCGCACCCGGCGCGCGGCCCGGCCCCGGGTCCGCGTCCGACTCGCGGTGGCTGGTCGCGCCGGGCGTACGCCGGCCCTGGCTGCCCGGCGCGGAGATGCTGCTCTGGGCCCACGTTCGCGTCCAGCGCGACGCCCGCGCGGCCCGCAGCGGCCGCGAGGCGGAACGAGACGCAGGTCGCAACGGTGACGGCGGCGGTAAACGAATTTTCGCTCCGCAGGATCGTGATGCTAAGGTCTACGACGTCAGCAGGCGCCGCTAGCTCAGTTGGTTAGAGCAGCTGACTCTTAATCAGCGGGTCCGGGGTTCGAGTCCCTGGCGGCGCACAGACAGCCGAAGGCCCCCTCGTACGCGAGGGGGCCTTCGGCGTTCCGCGCACGGCCAGCCCGCGTTCCGCACCCGGCCGATCCGCGTTCCGCTTACGACCGCCCCCACCCTCCGCTTACGACCGGCCCGCGCCCCCTGTCAGCCCGGCCACACCGGCCCCTCCTCCCGCGTGATCTTGACGCCCCAGCCACCGTCCACCGCCGGCTCGCCCACCTCCACGCGCAGGCCGCCGCCGTCGTCCGAGGCGTAGCTCTCGCCGACCCCCAGCGGCGCGTCGGCGAGCGGCGGGTAGACCGAGTTCCGCACGCAGGCGCGGCTGTCCGGATGCCCGTCGATCACCTGAATCGGGCCGTCGGCGGAGGCAGTGTCCGCGCGTACGCGGTAGAGCAGCACGCCGCCGCGGCACAGCCCGGAGTCGTTCCCCATCGGCGCCCGCGCCTCGATCGCGATCGCGTCGAACGGGCCCGTACGCACCACCGCGAGCCGCGTGTCCCCCTCGCCGCGCCACGGTTCCAGCGGCGCGCTCAGCGGCCGGAGCGTGTGCCAGCTGGTCCCGGGCCCCGGGCGTACGCAGTCCACGTTCCGCGGACCCAGCCAGCCCAGCTTCCACTTGTGCCAGCCGAAGGGTTCCGGAGCCAGCCCGAACTGACTCCCCATCAGATCCCAGTCGCCGACGTGCGTGTCCCAGTCGGCGTTGCCCTCTTCCGGCCGGTGGTAGAGGTCGGGGAGGTCGAAGACGTGCCCGGTCTCGTGTGCGAGGACGTGCCGGTCGGGCGGGTGCCGCTCGAAGACGGTGACGATACGCGGCACCTGCGAGCCGTCGACCTGCATCGGCTCGTCGAAGTTCACGACCTTGGTGGCGTCCGAGTTCACGCCGGGGGCGTCGGGGTCGGCGACCAGGTACACGATGTCGTAGTCGCCGAAATCCACCCGCGGGTTGGCGGCGGCGACCGCGTCCCGCAGGAACGCGCTGCGCAGCCCGGAGTCCCAGTCGCGCTGTATCCCGTACGCGCTCGAGTCGGCGGGCATCTCGATCCAGTTCCGCACCGGGTGCAGCCGCAGGTCGAAGCGGCCGTACGAGGCCCGGGCGAAGAAGTCCGAGGTGGCCGGGAAGTGGTCGGCGACCAGTTCGCCGGGCGTGACGAACGGCTTCCAGTCCGGGAAGGACAGGAAGACCATCAGCGCGTCGAGCGACTGGACGGGCCGCGCGTACGAGGTGTTCCAGGTGTCCAGGCCCTCGGAGTGGTGGGCATCGGTGCGCGGGAGGGCGCACGGGTACGCGGTGGCCGCCGTGGCGGTGGCCGGTCCGGCGACGAGGCCCGTCCCGATGATCGCGGTCAGGCTGGTGAGCACCGATGCCGTACGGCGCATCGGGGGGCGCCTGACCACCCTGTCGGGTATGAGCGATCGCGCCACGTGTCGACCTCACCGGGTGGGGAACAGCTGTACTGCTCCACACTGTCCCAGTTTGATGCTGTTTGCACCGTTCCACTAGGCCGCTCGGGTCACCCACAATATGACTACTCTGTGTAGTTTCTGGTCGGGGATGACCGGTCACTTTCAGCTGGGTTGCAGAAACGGTCACTCGCACGCGCGGTCGCGCCCTCCCGCGCGTACCGGAGCCCTTCGGCGCGCGCCGGGTCGCTGGCGAGCCCGCCGCGCGAGCCTCTATGATCGCCACATTTCCAGCGCGGACCCGCCTCCGAATGGCCTACGCGCGGCCACTCGACCGGTCCGCACGCAACGAATCACCGCGGGAGTGATCGGTGAACGGACTCTTCGAAGGACCGGGCAGAGTCTCCGGTGACACCCCCGGCAGCGCCCCAGATTTCCTCACTGACAGTGACCAGGGCGCCCCGCGTGCCAGCGACTTCCGCGCCGCGTTCAACGCCGCGCAGATCGCGATGGCCGTCGTCGACCGCGAGGGCCGGGTGCGTACGGCGAATCGCGCGCTCGAGGCCATGCTCGGCGCCGTACCGGACGGCCTGGTCGCGGCACCGGTGGCCGGCCTGGGCGGCATGGACCTGGCGGAAACGGACCTTCCCGGCGCGGGCGACGCCCCGGGCGCGTACGGCGAAGCCGGTTACGCCGGCGGGCACGGGGAGGGTGCCTACGCGGACCCGGCGCACGCCGGCAGCGCGCCGTACGGCGGCGCGCCCGCGGACGGTACGCCCCCGGACGGCGCACTCCCCGAGGCCCGCGCCCGTACCCGTACACCGCACGGCGGCGTGCGCGCCGACGCCACACAACGGCGTACGCGCCGGCTCAAGCACGCCGACGGACACACCCTCTGGGCGGAGATCACCGTCACCCCCACCGCGTACGGGAAGGGCGGCGGGGGCGGCGAGGCGCTGCTGTCCGTCGTGGACATCAGCGAACAGCGCGCGCTGCGGCAGCGGCTGAGCCACCTCCAGATGCACGACCCGGTGACCCGGCTGCCCAACCGGGCGCTGTTCTTCGAACGGCTCTCGGCCGCGCTCACCGACTCCCCCACCGGCCGGATCGGCCTCTGCTACCTCGACCTCGACGGCTTCAAGGCCATCAACGACACCCTCGGCCACCACATCGGCGACCAGCTGCTCGACGCCGTCGCGCGCCGCCTGGCCTGGTGCGCCGAGGACGGCGGACGCGGGACGCGCGGTGGCCACGGTGGCCACGGCGGGCACGGCACGCACGGCGGGCATCTGGTGGCGCGGCTCGGCGGCGACGAGTTCGCGCTGCTGGTCGAGGGCTCCACCGGCACCGACCAGCTGACCAAGCTGGCCTCGTCGGTGCTCCGCGCGCTCCAGCGGCCGTTCGAGCTGGCCGGCCAGCGGCTCGCGGTCTCGGCGAGCATCGGCGTGGTGGAGCGCGAGACCGAGGGCACCAGCGCCACCGCCCTCATGCAGGCCGCCGACACCACGCTGTACTGGGCCAAGGCCGACGGCAAGGCCCGCTGGACCCTCTTCGACCCGGAGCGCAACGCCCACCGCATGACCCGGCAGGCGCTCTCCAGCACGCTGCGGCCGGCGGTGGAACGGGGCGAGTTCGTGCTGGAGTACCAGCCGATCGTCGGGCTCGGCGACGAGACGCTGCACGGCGTGGAGGCGCTGGTGCGCTGGCGCCACCCGCAGTTCGGCACGCTCGGGCCGGATCGTTTCATCGGACTGGCGGAGGAGAACGGCGCGATCGTGCCCCTCGGCCGCTGGGTACTCGCGGAGTCCTGCCGCCAGGCCCGCCGCTGGATGGACGCGCACGGCGGGCGGCCGATCTTCGTCAGCGTGAACGTGGCCGTACGGCAGGCCTGGGACTCCGACCTTGTCGCCGACGTCGAACGCATCCTGGCCGAGACCGGCATGCCCGCCTCGCTCCTCCAGCTCGAACTCACCGAGTCGGCGGTGATGGGCTCGGCCGGCCGGCCCCTCCAGGCGCTGCAGGCACTCAGCGAGATGGGCGTCCGTATCGCCATCGACGACTTCGGCACCGGCTACTCCAACCTGGCCTACCTCAGCCGCCTCCCGGTGCACACGCTGAAGCTGGACGGCACGTTCGTACGCGGCTTCCGTACGGCACGGCACCTCAATCCGGCCGACGAGACGATCGTCTCGGCCCTCGTCCAGCTCGCCCACAAGCTCGACCTGACGGTGACGGCCGAGTGTGTGGAGAGCCAGGCCCAGGCGGAACGGCTGCGGCGGATCGGCTGCGACTCGGGCCAGGGCTGGTACTTCGCCCGGCCGATGACCCCGGAGGGGGTCTCGGCCCTGCTGAGCGGTCCCGTGCCCCCGGCCCCGGCCCCACCGCGTCCCGCCCACGTCGTCGCTGCGGCGCCGCCCGGGCCGGGCGGCGGGTGGCGTACGTACCAGCCGGACGGTCTGCTGATGAACACCGTCGCCGCGCAGGTGACGCTGTTCACGGACGCCACCGTGGCGGCGGAGGGGCCGGTGCTGCCGGGGCCGGGCCTCCACGAGTGGTACGAGAGCGGCGCGCCCGGCGCCGACGGCACCCGTACGCCGGACCGGGACCGCCCGCCGCTGGGCCCCGACGACTACCCGACGCGGCGGCTCTACGGAGAGTGGGTAGGAGTGGAGAGGAGTGTATGTTTTTTTTTTT